>CBHWBD010000147.1:0-12705 GCA_966111775.1 uncultured Comamonadaceae bacterium
CCTTGCGCAGCACGGCGCGCACGTATTCGTCGGTGTCGGTGACCAGGGTGCTCTGGGTCTCGGCGACGGCGTCGAACTTGTCGAGCACGGTCTCGACCTGGGCGCGCTTGATGACCTTGAGCTTGGCGATGGTCTCGCCGAGCGCCTGCACTTCCTTGGGCGACAGATGCTTGAAGACCTCGCTGGCTTCCTCTTCGCCCAGCGACATCAACAGGATTGCGGCGTTTTCTATGCCTTTGTCATCCATGATCAAGCCTCACGCAGGGCGTAGTGCCTTCCCAAGCGGCTGCCATGGAACTGGCCTTGCCAGGCCATTGGCGGCGCCCCTTGAGGGGCTCGCGAAGCGAGTAGGGGTGGTCCATGTTATGCGGCAGTTTCGCCCGCCATCCAGTCGCGCACGATATTGGCGACGGCCACGGGATTGTCGCGGGCCAGCAGCCGGGCGCGGTCGAGTTTTTCGTTGTGCACCGGGGCCTCCAGGCGCGGCATGCCATCGGCACCGGGCAGCAGTTCGGCATCGTCGACGACCTCGTCCACCGCCTCGGGCTTGTCTTCGGCCTCCGGCTTGGCAGTGGCGGCCTTGATGGCGGGGCGGATCATGCCGAAGACGGCGATCAGCGCGATGGCGACGAAGGCCAGCGGCACGATGGCGCTGCGGGCGATGTCCAGCAGCCAGGGCTGCTTCCACACCGGCACGTCTGTGGGCTCGGTCTTGTCGACGACGAAGGGGGCGCTGATGACCTTGACGGAGTCGCCGCGGTCGGCGCTGAAGCCCATGGCTTCCTTGACGAGGTCGGTCAGGCGGGTGATTTCTTCGGCCGAGACCGGCTGCTGGGTGGTCTTGCCCTTGGCGTCGGTCACCGAGCGGTGGTTGACGACGATGGCGGCATTCAGGCGCTTGATGTTGCCGACCGAGCCGCGCGTGACGCGCACCGTCTTGTCGAGCTCGTAGTTGGTGACCTGCTCGCGGCGGCTGTTGCCGTTGCCGGCACCGCCCTGGGCGGCCTGCAGCGGGGCGCTGGCGCCGTTGACGGGCGCTGTGGCCGGCACGGGCGGCTGGTTGGTGGCGGCGCCCGGGACGCCGGTGGGCGTGGCGTTGCTGGCGTTGTTGCTCTCGTTGCTCTGGCTGGAGCGCACCGCGGCCTGGGTGTTGGGGCCCTGGTTGGGGCGGTATTCCTCGGCGGTGGCCTCGGTCTGCGAGAAGTCCACGTCGGCAGTGACGGTGGAGCGCAGGTTGTCACGGCCGACGACCGGTTCCAGCAGATCGAAGATGCGCTTGTTGTAGCCGGCTTCGACCTGCTGCTTGTATTGCAGCTGCTGGCTGTCCAGGCCGGTGGCGCTGTCTGCGCCGGCCTGGGAGATCAGGGCCCCGGTCTGGTCGGAGACGCTGACGGCCTTGGGATTGAGCTCGGGCACGGCGTTGGAGACCAGGTGCACGATGCCGGCGACCTGGGCGCGGTCCAGGGTGCGGCCGCCGCGCAGCGTCAGGAAGACGCTGGCGCTGGGCTTCTGCTGCTCGCGGAAGAAGCCGTTCTGCTGCGGGATGGCCAGGTGCACGCGGGCGTCGGCCACGTCGGACATGGCGGTGATGGTGCGGGCCAGCTCGCCCTCCAGGCCGCGCTGGAAGTTCAGCCGCTCGGCGAACTGGGTCTGGCCGATGGAGGACTTGTCCATCAGCTCGAAGCCGACGCCGTTGCCGTTGCCGCCCTTGGGCAGGCCCAGGGCGGCGAGCTTCATGCGCAGCTCGTAGACCTGGTTGGCCGGCACGAGGATGGTGCCGCCAGCCTCGTGCCTGTAGGGCACCTGCAGGGCCGACAGCTGGCCGATGACGGCGCCGCCGTCCTTGTCGGCCAGGCCGGAGAAGAGGGGACGGTAGTCGCCCTGGCTGGACCAGAGCGTGATGGCCAGCACGGCGCCGGCCAGGGCCAGCAGGCCGGCGCCCATGGTCAGCTTGCTGCGCAGCGGCAGGCCGTTCAGGCGCTGCACGAAATTGGGCTGGGCGTCGACCGGGGTGATCATCACCGGGGCGGCGGCAGCGGGGGCGCTCAGGGCAGTGTCCATCGGGTGGGCGAATACAGCGGAGGCCGGGGAATCCGGCGATGCGCAAATTATTCGTGCCGCCACCCTCAAGAAAGCGCTGAAGTGGCCGACTCGGCCCGCGCATCTCCGCGCTTCGTGGCCGTGACTTGCTGCCAAAGTCCTGCCCCATGGACATGAAGCTGCGCCCCTTCGACTTTGCCCAGGCTGCCGCCCGCGCAGGCCTGGCGGTCAACGGCACGCCGCTGGCGCCCAAGCCGGCCGCCACCACCGGCGCCAGCTTCGGCGATGCCATGACCCAGGCGCTCAAGGGCGTCAGCGCCCAGCAGAACGAGGCCGCCCGCCTGCAGCGCGAGGTGCAGCTGGACAACCCGACCGTCAGCCTGGAAGAGACCATGGTCTCGATGCAGAAGGCGCAGATCGGCTTCCAGGCCACCCTGCAGGTGCGCAACCGCCTGGTCTCGGCCTACTCCGAGATCATGAACATGCAGATCTGAGGCTGCCGCCTCAACAACTGCCTTTTCGCGCGTCTGCTCCGCAGATGGCAGGCCGGCCCAGCGGGTTCAGGTCCAGGTAGAGCTGCTGATTCTTGTCGTTGGAGATGCCGATGCGCGTCCAGTCCAGCGCCCGGCCCATGCCGGCCTGGAAGCTGATGCTCTGGCCCGACTGCAGCAGCGTGCCCTTGTGCTCGCGGTAGTTGATGCTGCCGAGTTCGCAGCGCGGCGTGCCGCTGGCGCAGTCGCAGGGCGCGACGCGGCTGGCACCCCAGCACCACTGGGCGCCGCTGTTGAAGCTGACGTAGATGTTGCGGTTTTCGTCCACGCTGAGGGCGCGGGCGCGACGCAGGTCCAGCTCCAGCAGTTCGGCCACATGGCGCAGGCGCTGGCGGGCCAGATAACTCGCGTAGTTCGGAATGGCCACCGACAGCACGATGCCGATGATGGCGATCACGCAGACGACTTCGATCAGGGTGAAACCACGGGGGCGGCGCGTCATGGATCCAGCTTCAGCAGCCGGCGCCGCTTCTGGGTCTGGTCCACATAGACCTGCAGCGATCGGCTGGCGTTGGCGTCGAGGTCGACAAAGGAGCAGCCCAGTTGCTGCATGCCGCCGGCTTCGCCGGCCACGGGGCTGACATGGTGGGGCAGCAGTGAGACGCGCAGGGCGCTGATGCGGTCCAGTTCCAGCACCAGGCCCTCGCTGACCTGGCCCAGCGGCAGGGGCGGGGATTGCGGTGGCAGGCCCAGGGCCAGGCCACCGATGCTGATGTCCAGCACCCTCAGCACATGCCCGAATTCCTCGCCGCCAGGCAGCACGATGCGCGGAAACGCGCTGCCAGCCGGCTGGACGCGGAAGGACTGGCGGCGCTGGAAGCGGTAGAGCCGTTGCGGCAAGGCGCTGCGCAGCACCGTGCCCTGTTCGCCGCTCACGAGGACCGCGGCTTCGAGTTCGAATTGCAGCTTGATGGCGCCGAGGTAGGCCACGGCGGTGATCTCGCCCTCGGCCACCATGGCCTGGCTGATGCCCTGGGGATCGGTGGCGATTTCCAGGCCGATGAGGTCGGCATCGATGTCCAGGGCGACGATATGGCTGGACAGGCTCAGGCCCTGGGGGCCGCTCAGCAGCACGCCGGCGCTCTCGCGCTGCAGCTGCTGCAGATAGGCCGCGATCTCGGCACTGGAGGTGACGCGCAGTTCCTCGGAGGTGGCTTCAGGGGCGCTCATGCTGAGATGGTAGCTGGCAGAGCCCGCGTCGATGCCTTGTATTGCATTGCCTTGCGGGCCGAGCGCCGGGCCTCTCCCTAGCCGGCCCGCCTTGGGCGATGTGCTTGCCGGTCGATCCGGCAAGCATCGCCATCCCCTCGGGGGCTGAGGCCGGACATGGTGAGTCCAGTGGACTCGCCGTGCCTGCCGAAGAGCTGCGGCACTGCCGCAGCGCGGTCTGCAAGACCGATCAGACTTGCCGGCGTTCAGCCGGTGCAAGCTGAGCGAGGGGTCAATGGACCAAGCGGCTTTTGCCCTTCATGACCTGGTCCAGGTCCTCCAGCCACGGCTCGGCCAGGTGGCGGATCTCGGCGTCGTTGAGCAGGATGCGCTGCATGATGCGCGTCTTCAGCTGCGATTCCCCCGGTGCCAGCTGGGCCTGGCTGGCGGCGGACTTGAGCTGCGAGATCAGCAGCACGCAGGCGCCTTCGAGCTTGACGACCTCGTCCCAGTTGCCCGTGCGGGCGGCCGACAGCATGTCGGCGCTGGCCTGTTCGATGGCCTCGTAGTAGTTCAGCAGTTCGGAATTCATGGGGCGTACCGGAAAACAGGGCGGGAGGTCAGGCGGCCTGGGGGGCACGCACCGCGGGGTTGTCGGCAATGGCTGCCCAGGCGTCGCGCACCGGCAGCAGCAGGCGCTTGCATTCCTCGATGGCGGCGACGTCGCTGTGCAGGTTGGCGTAGGTCAGCCGCATGCACAGATAGGCGTAGAGATCGCGCAGGTCGTGGGCCAGCGGGTTGGACTCCAGGTTGAGGGCCGCCTTGAGGCCTTCGTCCAGGATGCGCACGCAGCGGCACAGGGAATTGTTCTTGACCGGGGTGTTGCCGGCCTGGATGGCGGCCAGGGCCAGATTCATGCCTTCGACGACGCCGTCGAACAGCAGGGCGACGAGACGGTGCGGGCTGGCGCTGAGGACGTCGGTCTCGACGCCGACCTTGCCGTAGGCGGAACCGGCGCGGTGGGCTCGAGGGGCAAACGGGGAGGGAGTTCCGTACATGAGGCTTCTCTGGGCTGGATACCTTCAAATTTCGGCGCCCGGCCGGCGAACTTGAGGCGGCTTACCCACCCCGGGAGCGTGAAAAAGGCGCCCTTAGGCGCCTTGTTTGCGGACCGGGGCCGGCAAGCTTCAGCCCGACGAGCTGCCGAACTGCTTGGTCACGTAGGACGACAGCTGGTTCAGCGAGGCCATCTTGGTGTCCAGGGCGCTGTACTGGGCGCGCAGGCGCTTTTCCATCAGCGACAGTGAGTCCTGCAGGTGGTCGATCTGGGTGTCGTTGCTGGCAATCCGCTTCTGCAGGCTGCTCTGGCCCGTGGTGATGGCGCCGTCCGAGCCCAGGATCTTGGTCGCGAAGCTGTTCCATTGCAGCGCGAAGCCCTGGTTGCTGCTGTGGGCGGTGTCCGGTGCCGCGAACAGCTTCTTCAGGTCGGCGAGGTTGGTCAGCGCCTTGTCCAGCTTGGTGTTGTTGACCGTCAGCGTGCCGCTTTGGCCGGGTTCCAGGCCGATGTCGGCCAGCCGGCCGAAGGCGCCGGCCAGCGTCGTCGTGCCGCCGGTGATGCCGCGCAGCATCTGCTGCACCGACACGGCCTTGGTGTCGCCCTGCAGCACGCCGGCCGTCTTGGTGCCGGAGTCGTACTTGGTCTGATCGCGCATCAGGTTGATCAGCTTGTTGTACGAGTCGACGAAGTCCGTGATGGCCTTCTTGACGCTGGTCGTGTCGTTCGCGGTGCCGACGTTGACCGCGCTGGCCGTGGTCTTGAGCAGGGTGACGTTCATGCCGTCTGACAGCCCGGTCAAGGTATTGCTCTCGGACGTCAGATCCAGCCCGTCCCAGTTGAACTGGGCATTGCTGGCGGCCTGGGCCTGGGTCATGCCGGCGCCACTGGCGGGGTCGTAGGTCAGGTCGGCCAGGGCGGCGTCGGGGCTGCTGATCTGGAAGGCCTGGTTTTCACCGGTGCTCAGCGAGCGGATGACCAGGCGCGTGCCGGCGGCGTCGTTGACCAGGCTGGCGCTGACGCCGGCATTGGCGGCGTTGATCTTGTCGCGGATGCTGGTCAGGGTGTCGGCTGCGCTGACGGAGACGGAGACCGGGGCGGCGGCGCCGGCCGTGAAGACCGGCGGTTCACCCGCCCAGCGGCCCAGGGCGATGGTGAGGGTGCCGTCGCCGATGGTGCTGCTGCCGCCCGCGAAGATGCGGCTGGCCACCGACTGGGCGGAGGCCAGCTGGCTGACCTTGAGCACATGGTTCTGGCTGCCGGCGCTGGCGGCCGTGACGGAGGCCACGGTGGGGTCGGAGACGCTGACCGTGGAGGCGTTCCACAGGGTGGCGTCGGACAGCTTCTGGGCGGCCGTCTGCATGGCAGAGACGGCCGACTGCAACATGCCGTAGGCGGAAATCTTGGTCTGGAGCTTGGCCGAGGCCTGCTTGATGTCATTGATCGGCTGCTGCTCGAGCGACATCAGCTTGGTGACCAAGCTTTCGACATCGAGACCGCTACCGATACCCAGCGACGAGATGGAGGCCATAACCTTTCCTGTTGCAACCCTTCCGCAGGGCCTTCGGCATGCTGGCGGCGAACTTTAGGCAAATTTGCGTCGCGCCGGCATTTGAATGAAAAACGCCGGGCTTCCGACACGCGGAACCCGGCGTTTTGATGCGGCGGGCGGCTTAGCCCTTGAGCAGTTGCAGCACCTGCTGCGGCAGCTGGTTGGCCTGCGCGACCATGGCATTGCCAGCCTGTTGCAGGATCTGTGCCCGCGACATGTTGGACGTTTCCTGGGCGTAATCGGCATCCATGATGCGCGAGCGGGCTGCGGTCTGGTTCTCGACGGCGACCTGCAGGTTGCCGATCACGGAGTCGAAGCGATTCTGGGTGGCGCCGTAGGTCGAGCGGGCCAGGTTGACCTGGGCCAGCGCGAAGTCCAGGAACTGGATGGCCACCGACGGGTCGCCTTCGTCGGCATTGGCGCCGGTCAGGGCGGGCGGCGCGCCTGCGGCGGCGAAGTCCACCTGGGCGGTCGGCGGTACACCGCCGGTGCCGCTGCCGGCAGCGCCCAGGATGTTGATCTTGGTGCTGTTGATGGCCGCTTCCAGGGCGCCGTCGTTGCCGTTGGGCGTTCCGGTGGTGCCCAGGGTCGTCGTCAGGATGTCGGCCTGCGTGATGACGATCTGGTCGTCCGCGGTGGCGTTGGCGCCGACCTGGAAGGTGAAGGAGGTCGCCGCACCGGTCAGGATCTGCGAGCCGTTGAAGTTGGTGTTGCGGATGAGGCGGCCGACTTCGGTCTGCAGCTGCGTGAATTCGTTGTTCAGCGCGGCCCGGTCCTGCACATTGTTGGTGCCGTTGGCGGCCTGGACGGCCAGTTCACGCATGCGTTGCAGCATGTCGCCCACCTTGCCGAGGGAGCCTTCAGCCGTCTGCGCCAGCGAGATGCCGTCGTTGGCATTGCGCATGGCCACCGACATGCCGCGGACTTGCGTGTTCATGCGCTCGGCGATCGCCAGACCGGCGGCATCGTCCTTGGCCGAATTGACACGCAGCCCGGAGGACAGGCGTTGCATCGACACCGCCAGCAAGCCCTGGGAACTGTTCAAGTTCCGCTGTGCGTTCAGCGATGCAATGTTGGTATTGATGGTCTGGGGCATTTGAGCACTCCTGCAAACAGCCCGGTTGATTCCGGTGTCGCCGCCGCAAACACAGCGACGTCATGGAGTGCATTGTGTTGGCGCTGCCCACGGCTCAAAACCGCGAACAGCGCCCAAAACCACGGCCATTAAAGGCCTGTGCCGGCGGTGCCCCCACCGCCCTCGCTTACACCTTCCATCAACCGCCGCGCAGCAGTGTCAGCACTTGCTGGGGCAGCTGGTTGGCCTGCGAAATCATCGCGGTGCCGGCCTGCTGCAGGATCTGCGCACGGCTCAGGTTGGCGGTTTCGCTGGCGTAGTCGGCATCCATGATGCGGCTGCGGGCGGCCGACTGGCTTTCCACCGAGACCTGCAGGCTGGAGATGACGGCGTCGAAGCGGTTCTGGGCGGCGCCGAAGGTGGAACGGGCCGTGTTCACCTGGGACAGGGCCTGGTCGATCTTGGCGACCGAGTCCAGTGCGCCCTTGGTGCCCGAGCCGGTGTAGACGTCGAAGGTGGCGCCGGTGCCGGCGGCGCCGACGTTGGAGATGTCGGTGTTGGCCGAGTTGGCGACTTCAGCCAGGGCGCCCTGGTTGGTGCCGGCCGCGGTGGCGGTGTTCAGGATGTCGGCGCCCGTGATCGTGATGGTGTCGTTCGCCGTCGCGTTGGCGCCCACCTGGAAGGTGGTGGCGGCGGAACCCGTCAGGATGGAGTTGCCGTTGAAATTGGTGTTGCTGGACAGGCGCGTGATTTCGGACTGCAGCAGCGCGAATTCATTGTTCAGCGCGGTGCGGTCGTCGGTGTTGTTGGTGCCGTTGGCGGACTGCACGGCGAGTTCACGCATGCGCTGCAGCATGTCGCCGATCTTGCCCAGCGCGCCTTCAGCGGTCTGCGCAAACGAGATGCCGTCGTTGGCGTTGCGAATGGCGACGCTCATGCCGCGCACCTGGGTGTTCATGCGTTCGGCAATCGCCAGGCCGGCAGCGTCGTCCTTGGCGGAATTGACACGCAGGCCGGAGGACAGGCGCTGCATGCTGACCATCAGCGAGCCCTGCGAGGCAGACGTGTTGCGCTGTGCGTTCAGCGAAGCGAGGTTGGTGTTGATGATTGCGGACATGGCGCGTTCCTTTCTGTGCCAATAGGTGGAATCCGAGCCCTGGCAGTCGGCGCAGGAAGCTGGTGTGGCCTGCTGCGAGTACTGACGGTCTGGGACCCGTTGAATCCGTTATCGGAACCTGCTGGGGAACGCTTGAGAGTGATCCTTTGGAAAACGGGCCGCTCAATCTCGCGAATTGCGGGGTGATTGGCGGCCTTTTAGGGTGCTTGAGCTGGCGGGCTTTGCCCTCGGGGGTCGACGACGACGCTTGTCGCGCCGGAGCTCAGGGCCAGCGTTGAGGCTGGCCCGGGGTCATCGAAGCAACTGCAGCACTTGCTGCGGTTGCTGGTTGGCTTGGGCGATCATGGCCGTACCAGCCTGCTGCAGGATCTGCGCACGGCTCAGGTTGGCGGTTTCCATCGCGTAGTCAGCATCCATGATCCGGCTGCGAGCGGCAGACTGGTTCTCGACCGCGGTACCCAGGCTGGAGATGACGGCGTCGAAGCGGTTCTGGGCGGCGCCGAAGGTCGAGCGAGCCACGTTGACCTGGGCGATGGCCTGGTCGATCTTGGCGATCGAGTCCAGGGCACCCTTGGTGCCGGAGCCGGTGTACACGTCGAAGGTGGTGCCGGTGCCGGCCACGCCGACGTTGGAGATGTCGGTGTTGGCCGAGTTGGCCACTTCAGCCAGGGCGCCATCGTTCTTGCCGGCTGCCGTGGTGGTGCCCAGCATGTTCTGGCCGCTGATGGTGATGGTGTCGTTGGCGGTCGCGTTGGCGCCGACCTGGAAGTTGAACGCCGTCGTGTTGGTCAGCACCGCCTGGCCGTTGAAGGTCGTGTTGCTGCTCAGACGGGTGATTTCGCTCTGCAGCTGCGTGAACTCATTGTTCAGCGCGGTGCGGTCGTCGCTGTTGTTGGTGCCGTTGGCGGACTGGACGGCCAGTTCACGCATGCGCTGCAGCATGTCGTTCACCTTGCCGAGGGCGCCTTCAGCCGTCTGCGACAGCGAAATACCGTCGTTGGCGTTGCGGATGGCGACATTCATCCCCTTGACCTGGGAATTCATGCGCTCCGCGATGGCCAGGCCAGCGGCGTCGTCACGGGCGGAGTTCACACGCAGGCCCGAGGACAGGCGCTGCATGGAGGTGGCCAGCGAGCTCTGCGCAGTGCTGGCGTTGCGCTGTGCGTTGAGCGACAGCAGGTTGGTATTGATAACTGCGGGCATGATGCGCTTCCTTTCAACTAGAGATGACCCGGCAAAGGCGCCGGCGAAGACCCAGGTGCCCGGGTGAGGCACCCGTGCTGCCCACGCAGACCCGCCCTTATTAGTTAGTAGGCAAGCCCTTGTGGCTACGCCCGACGCCAGTCAACCGTTGAAGCGGGTCCATCACCTGGGGTCTGGACTTCGCCTCGGCTTTCCAGCCGGACCACGGAACCGTTGCCGGCGCCGTTGCAATGGCTATCGGACGGCGCCACACGTTTCTTGAGGCGCTTTTGTCAAGGGGTGTGATCTTTTGAACAGAGGCCGACGCAAGACCTTGTTCATCGGATCGGCCTGACGGCCTTTTTTTGACGCGGAAGAGCCCGGCTTTTCCCTGGATCGGCCAAAAGGGGCTTGCCTAAAGTCCTCTTCATCCCGGCCGATACGGCGCCGGACTGGAGCCCCAGATGCCCGCCTTGTCTGCTTCGACCCGTCAAAAAGTTGCCCATATCCCCGCCACCGCCGCTGCCGCAGCGATGTCGGAAGATGCGCTGATGCTGCTGGCCCGTGCCCGCAACGCCGCGTTTGCCGAAGCCGCCCGCGGCAACCTGGGCCAGGGCCTGGGCATCCTGCAGGATGCGCTGCTGGACGAGCCCACCAGCCACGAACTGCTGGCCGACATGGGCGCCTTGCTGCTGGTGGCCGGCCGCCATGAGCAAGCCGCCAACTGCGCCGAGCGCGCCCTGAAGATCCGCCCCGACCACGGCCCCAGCCTCTACACCCTGGGTTTTGCGTTGTCGGGCCGCGGCCAGAAGAAGCAGGCGATCGAGGTGCTGAGCGCGCTGAAGTCCGGCCCTGCCGCTGACAGCCTGCGCGCCGAATCGCCCGAGCTGATGCCGGTGGCCATGACCGAGCTGCAGCGACTGCTCGGCTGACGAGACAGATTTCACACCTTCGGGGCCCCGCCGGCGCAAGCTGGCGGGGCCCCGATTCTTTGGCGGCGGGGGACCCCGACGCGCCTGTAGGAATTTCGCTGACAAGGGCTTCCTGTCAGGGTGACGCTGCGCACCGACGCCGCCTGATATCGCGAGAAAAGGGCCTTCAACACAATCCGTTTCACTGATCCGCAACACCCCTCTACCTCTGAAACGGAAGCCCGCCATGAACGCCGACCAAATGCTCGCCGAGATCCGTGAAGCCAACCTGTCCTACCTGATGCTGGCCCAGAGCCTGATCCGCGCCGACCGCGAACAGGCCCTGTACCGCCTGGGCATCAGCGAAGACACGGCCACGCTGATCGGCACGCTGAGCCCGGCCCAGATCATGAAGATCGCTTCCGGCAACACCCTGCTGTGCGCCTTCCGCATGAGCGACGACCTGGTGTGGGGCCTGCTGACCAACCACAGCAAGCCGGGCGCCAACGAATCGGTTTCGCGGCTCCACGCCAGCATCCTCATGGCCGGCCGCCACGAGCACGCCTGATCTAGAACCCAACATCTGATTCCGGAGCCCACCATGCGCGTCAAGAGCATCCTCACCGAAGCCAAGCAGATCGACCGTGCCGTTCAGCTGATCCACCTCGGTGCCCGCCTGCAGGTGCTGGAATCCGAAACCGACCTGTCCTACGAGCGCCTGCTGCGCCTGTACAAGGAAGTCAGCGGCAAGTCGCCGTCCAAGGGCCAGCTGCCCTTCTCGACCGACTGGTTCATGACCTGGCAGCCCAATATCCACGCCAGCCTCTTCCTGAACATCCACGAATACCTGAACAAGGCCGCGGCACTGGACGAGATCGACACCGTCATCAAGGCCTACCAGCTCTATCAGGAGCAGACGACGGCCCAGGGCCTGGAAGCCATGCTGTCCGTCACCCGCGCCTGGCGCCTGGTGAAGTTCGTCGACAACGGCATGCTGACGCTGACCAAGTGCTCCAAGTGCAATGGCCAGTTCGTCACCCACCCGCACGAGACGGCCCGCCACTTCGTCTGCGGCCTGTGCAACCCGCCCGCGCGCGCCGGCAAGGGCCGCGCCCAGGGCTCCATCCAGATGCACTGATTGATATAGGGCAATCGGGCGACACTGTCGCCATGTGGATCACCCGTTGGCCGCTGCCGGCTTTGTTGAGCTGGTTGGCGGCCTGGTTCATTTATGCGGCCGCGCTTTGGGCCGGCCTGTCACCCGGGCCGGCGCTGGCGCTGGGGGCTGCCGTCGCAGCCTCACTCGCCTGGCTGAATGACGAGCGCTGGCGCCGGCTCATCGTCGCCTTGGGCTTTCCGGCCTCGGTGCTGGCCCTGGGCTGGCAGGGCGGGGCGTCCGGCCTGCTCTGGTTGGCGCCGCTGGCCCTGCTGTGGTGGCTCTACCCGCGCCGGACCTGGTCTGAAGCGCCCCTCTTTCCCACGCCCCGTGGTGCGCTGCAGCAACTGGCCGCCCTGGCGCCGTTGCCGCCGGGCGCTCGGGTGCTGGACGCCGGCTGCGGCGTCGGCGACGGCCTGCGTGAACTGTTGCACGTCTATCCGGCAGCCTGCGTCGAGGGCGTCGAATGGAGCCGGCCGCTGGCTTGGGCTGCCCGGCTGCGGGTGCGCGGCGCCCGGGTGCGCCAGGGCGACCTGTGGGCGGACGACTGGTCGGCCTATGCACTGATCTATGTCTTCCAGCGCCCGGAGTCCATGCCCCGGGTCTGGGCCAAGGCCTGCGAGGAGCTGGCGGCTGGTGCCTGGCTGGTCAGCCTGGATTTCGCGGTGCCCGACGTCAAGCCGGTGGCGAGCTGGCAACTGCCCGGCGGCCAGTTCGTGTGGCTTTACCGCCCGGTGCGGAATGGGGCGGCAAAGCCCGCCAATTGAGTGCTTCCGGCGGGCTTCATCGCGGCATACTTTGCTCAAGCCCCCCGGCAGCAGGTCGATATGGCCTGAAGACCCCCAACTCAACCGCGCATGTTTGTCATCATCGGCTGGGCCATCTCCATGGCCTGCATCTTCGGCGTGTTCATCGCCC
>CBHWBD010000148.1:0-12628 GCA_966111775.1 uncultured Comamonadaceae bacterium
GCGGTGGCGATCCAGAACACGCCGATCTGCGTGTGCACGGTGCGGCTGATGGTGTAGGGCAGGATCTGCGCCAGCGGCAGGCCGAAGAAGGACTGGCCTTCCACCGCGTAGTGGGCGGTGATGGCGCCCATGCCGATCTGCAGCAGCATCAGCGCGATGACGATGTAGAAGTACTTGCGCGTGGCCTTCATCGACGGCGTGGCCTTGGCGCCCTGCAGCGGGTCGGCCTTGGGCACGGCGGCTTCGTCCTCGTGCGAATCGCCCTTGTGCAGCCACAGCATGGCGGCGATGCCGGCGAGCAGCAGCACGACGCTGACCATCGACCACATCGCAGCCGAGGCGCTCATGGTGTTGCCGACCAATGGCTCATGCGGCCAGTTGCTGGTGTAGGACAGGCCGGGTTCGTTCGGGCGGTCCGTCACGGCGGCCCAGGCCGACCAGAAGAAGAACGCGGTCAGGGCCTGGCGGTTCTCGGCGTCAGGCAGGCTGCCCGAGGTCATGGCGTACTGCTCGCGCAGCTTGTCCAGGCGCGGATCGGTGCCGAACAGGCCCTCGTAGTGCGCCGCCACCTCGCGGATGGCCTTGGCGCGCGCCGGCGTGACCTTCACGGTACCGTTGCTGTCGTCATGGGTGTTGCGGCGCAGTTCCTCGCGCACCACCTGCTCGACAGCGGCCTGCTCGACGCCGGTCAGCGCCTTGCCGCCCTGCTGCTGCTCAGCCGCGCGCAGGGCGCCGAGCGCCACCGCCTCGCGGTGCAACCAGTCGGCCGACCAGTCCGGTGCGACATAGGCACCATGGCCCCAGACGGTGCCGAGCTGCTGGCCACCGGCCGACAGCCAGGCCTGCTGGCCGAGCTGGATCTGCTCGGCCGTGTACAGCACCTCGCCCTCGGTCGTCACGACCTGCTTGGGGATGGGCGGTGCCGAGAGATAGATCTGCCAGCCCAGGTAGCCCAAGGCTCCGAACGACAGGACGAAGATGAGGCCTAGCCAGCGCCAGAGCCTGCTTGCGTTTTTCATGATGTGCCCTTGTAGTGGGGGAAATTGCTTGCGATCAGGCGCCGCCGCAGGAGCCGCAGCAGCGGCCGTCGCCGTGGGCGGCGAGCTTGACGATGCGCACGCGCCAGACGTCGGGACCGCGCTGCACGTCGTCCCAGGCGAAACGGCCGGGCCATTCGGCGCGGAACTGGTCGAGCAGCGGTCCGGGGTCGTGGTCGTTGATCAGTTCGACCGATTCACCGGCGTCCAGGCTGCGAAAGGTGTTGAAGATCAAAGGATGCCGCTCGCGGGGGGCCAGCGGGCGCAGGTCGATCTTGGTGCCGTAGCTCGTCAATGCCATGACTGCTCCTCTTGAACATGCATTTGGTATGCAGATTCTGAGGAGGGGGCGGCCAAGGCCCTTTGATTTCCGTCAAGTCAAAGCCTGATCACTTGCATCCAAGGGATCAGCGGCAGCGGGCGCTCAGCCCTCGTCCTGCAGCGGCGCCAGCAGCAGATCCAGCTCCGGCGCCGTGAACTTGGCCAGCATCGAGCCGTCGTCGCTGCCCAGCAGCCCGTCGGCCAGCGCTTTCTTGCGCGCCTGCAGCTCCAGCATGCGCTCCTCGATGCTGCCCTGGGCGACGAGCTGGTAGACGAAGACCGGCTGGTCCTGTCCGATGCGGTGAGCCCGTGCGCTGGCCTGGGCCTGCACGGCCGGGTTCCACCAGGGGTCGACGTGGATGACGGTGTCGGCGGCGGTCAGATTGAGGCCGACGCCGCCGGCCTTGAGGCTGGCCAGCAGGATGGGTTCTTCGCGCGCCTGGAAGCGGCGCACGATTTCTCCACGCTGCGACGCGGGCGTCTGGCCGGTCAGGCGCAGATGCGGCAGCTTCAAGGCGTCCAGCTCCGCGGCGACCAGGTCCAGCATCTCGGTGAACTGCGAGAACACCAGCAGGCGCCGGCCCTGGGCGACGAAGTCCGGCAGGTGCTCGCGCAGCCATTCGAGCTTGGCGCGTTCCACACCTGGCGGCGTCTCCACGGCCTTCAGCAGCAGCGGGTCGCAGCAGACCTGGCGCAGCTTGAGCATGGCGTCCAGCACGCTGATGAGGCTGGTGGGCGTGAAGCCGTCGCGGGCCAGGATGCGCCTCACCATGTGGTCGGCCGCGACGCGCACGCTCTCGTAGAGCTGCTTCTGCTGGCCCACCAGCGTGACGCGCTTGACCAGCTCGGTCAGCGGCGGCAGCTCGGTTGCGACCTCGGTCTTGAGGCGGCGCAGGATGAAGGGCCGCACACGCGCCGCCAGCAGGCGCGCGCGCGGGCCGTCGCGATTGACCTCGATGGGCTTGCGCCAGTGGCGGGCGAAGTTGCGCGAGTCACCGAGGAAGCCCGGCATCAGCAGATCGAACAGCGACCACAGCTCGCCGAGGTGGTTCTCCAGCGGCGTGCCGGTCAGCGCCAGCCGGTGTCTGGTGTTCAGCCGGCGCAGCGCACGGCCGGCGCGGGCCTGGGCGTTCTTGACAGCCTGGGCTTCGTCGAGGATGAGCAGATGCCAGGGCTGGGCCGACAGGGTGCGCAGGTCGCGCCAGACGAGGTTGTAGGTGCTGAGGACGACATCGGCATCGGCGAGCTGAACGGCCTTGCGGTCGGGGCCGTGCCAGGTCTGCACCTTGAGCCCGGGCGCGATGCGGGCGGCCTCCTGCTGCCAGTTGAAGAGCAGCGAGGTCGGCACGATGACCAGTGCGGGTCGGTCCAGGCGGCCGGCCTGCTTCTCGGTCCAGACGTGGGCCAGCGCCTGGGCCGTCTTGCCCAGGCCCATGTCGTCGGCCAGGATGCCGGCGAGCTTCTGCTCGCGCAGGTATTGCAGCCAGGCCAGGCCGTGCAGTTGATAGGGGCGCAGTTGCAGACCGAGGCCTTCGGGCTGCGGCATCGACGTTGGCGCGCCGGCGGCCAGCAGCCGCTGGCCCAGCGCCTTGAGGCCCGCATCGCCATGGATCTGCCAGCGCCCTCGCCCCTCGTCCTCGAGGCAGCGGATGCGGTCGGCGTCCCATTCATTGAGCTTGAGCGGCTTGCCCTTCTCCAGTTCCACCGGCTTCAGCAGGTCGAGCAGGGCCAGCATCATGGCCTTGAGCGGCGCGGCGACGGCGTGATAACGCCGCCCACCCGGCGCACGCAACGAGACGATGGCGTCGTCCTCGATGGCGGCGATGGCCACCGCATCCAGCCAGCGCTTGTCCCGGCGCAAGAGGTTGGCCATCAGCGGCGCGAGGTCCAGTCGCTGGCCATCGACGTCCATGCCAAGACTGACCAGCCAGGCCCCGGTGCGGCGCTCCAGACCCAGGCCTTCGACGCGGCGGCTGGCCTTGGGAGCTTCGGGCGTTTCTTCTTCCGTGAGGCCGAGCTGCCAGCCACTGACGAACTGGCTGTGGTGGGCAAAGCCCGGCTCGGTCGTGACCTGCCAGCCCTGGGCCAGTAGCTCCGGCACCTTCTCGGCATGGAAGTCGCCGAAGAACTCTTCCTGGACCGTCGTCCAGAGGGATGCACCCCCCAGCGGCGGCGGCGTGCCCCGCCATTGCAGCAGCGCCGGGTCGAGGGCGATGAGGCCGAGCTTCAGCAATACCTGTTCGGCGTCGGCATCACGCGCGGCCAGCGTTGCCACCGTCACCTGCTCGCCCCGCGGACCCAGCGGGCCGCGTGGCCGCAGGCCGAGCAGGCCGTCGCCGCGCGTCAGCGTGCGCAGCGTGAGATGAGGTGGAGCAGCAGGCATCGCGACAGTCTCGCAGCCCGCGAGACCGTCGCGACCGAACTCAGGACTTCAGGACGGCCTTGATGTGCGAGGCGATGGCGTCGTCCTGGCAGTTCGTGAAGAACAGTTCCTGGAACTTCTCGCCCGACACGGCGGCCTTGAGCAGGTCGGGGTCGACGGCCTTCAGCGTGGTCAGCATGTCCTTGCAGGAAGCGGCCTTCAGGTCCTTCAGGATGCCGCGGTTCTTGGCCATGATGGCGGCGCGCTCCTTGGGATAGCCGGCGCCGCGCTCGTTCTCCAGCAGCTTGCGGTAGCAGTCCTGCAGATTCAGTTCGGCGGCCCAGCCGAAGCCCTTGGCATAGGGCATGGACATGCAGTTGCCGTCGTTGATCTGGCCGAACAGGAAGGCGTCGGTCGGGTCGATGACCAGGCCGCAGAACACGCCGGGCATGGCGTTGCAGGCCAGCATGGAGCCCATGCCGGTGCCGCAGCCGGTGACGACGAAGTCGGCGGCCTTGGAGTTCAGCAGGATGCCGGCCAGCAGGCCGTTCATCACATAGGTCAGCGAGGCCTTGTCTTCCGGCGTGTACATGCCGTAGTGGTGGACGCTGTGGCCCAGCGGCTCGGCGACGGTCTTGAGGGCGTTGTGGACGATCTCGGACTTGGCGGCCTGGCTGTTCTCGATGATGAGGGCGATCTTCATGGCGGGTGGCTTTCGGGCGGAATGAGGGCGAAGGCGGCTCAGGGACCGCCCGGTGCAAGGGCTCGGGTCGCTCAAGCCAGAGGGGCTCGAGCGCAGGCCGTCATGCCAGGTGTTCGGGGTGGGACGGCATGGTCCGCGTCCACCTGGCCAACCGCGCGCCCCGGGAGGGGACGCAGACGCTGGCGCTATTGTGCCAAATATTGGAACGGCGTTTCAGAATATCCGCTCAATCCCGAGAGCGTTGCGGGGATTCCTTCAGTCGCCTTCCCCACCCAGGGGCTTGAGTTGCCGCCCGGCCGGCAGGGCCCGCAGGTACTTGAACGTCCCCGTGGCATGGGCGCAGAGCTTGTCACCCGCGCCGTAGACCGAGCCCTCGCAGAAGGCCATGGTGGTGGAGCGGTGCAGCAGCTTGCCCACCGCCCGCAATTCGCCCTCCCCGGGGCGCATGAAGCTGGTCTTCATCTCCACAGTCACCACACCCGGCCCGAGGTCGGGCAGGTGCCGGTTCACGCTGCGCGCGGCATGCGCCATGGCCACGTCCAGCAGCGTCATCACGACGCCACCGTGGGCCACGCGCCAGGAGTTCAGGTGCTGCTCGCTGATCGTCAGCCTCAGCTCGGCCTCGCCGTCGCCGACGGAGTGCAGCGTGAAGCCGAGTTGCTGGACGAAGGGAATGTGGACCGGGAACTCCATCCGCCCATCATCCGCCATGAATCGCGCTGACGCCGCCATCCACCGCCAGGATCTGGCCGGTGATGTGCTTGCCGGCGCGCGAGGCGAACAGCAGGGCCGCGCCCTTGAGGTCGTCGTCATCGCCGATGCGGTTCAGCGGCGCATGCGCAGCCATCTTTTCCTCGCCGACCGCCGCCAGCAGACCCTTGGTCATCTTGCTCGGGAAGAAGCCCGGCGCCAGCGCATTGACGGTGATGCCGTATTGGCCCCATTCGCCGGCCAGCGCCCGCGTGAAGTTCACGGCCGCGCCCTTGCTGGTGTTGTAGGCGATGGTCTTCATGACCGCCGAGTTGCCGCCCAGGCCAGCGATGGAAGCCACATTGATGATGCGGCCCGACTTGCGCGGAATCATGCTGGCCTTGGCAACCGCCTGGGCGAACACGAACAGGCTGCGGATGTTGAGGTCCATGACCTTGTCCCAGGCTTCGATGGGGTGGTCCTCGGCCGGGGCGCCCCAGCTGGCGCCGGCGTTGTTGACGAGGATGTCGATCTGGCCCAGGCGCTCCATGGTCTCCACGACGACGCGCTGGGCGTCTTCTTCCTTGGCCGCGTCGGCAGCGATCCAGCGTGCATCGATACCGCGGGCTTGCAGGTGCGCAGCAGCCTCTTCCAGGTCAGCCGCCTTGCGCGAGGCCAGCATGATCTTGGCGCCGGCTTCGCCGAGGGCTTCGGCGATCTGCAGGCCCAGGCCGCGCGAGCCGCCGGTAACGAGGGCCACCTGGCCGCTCAGGTCGAAGAGGTCTTGGACTTTGGTGCTCATGGGGTCTCCTTAGAAATACTCAGCTTTCATTTCGCGGCACAGCGGCTCGCGGCGCGCCACCACATCGAGCCAGGCGCCGATCTTGGGCAGCTCGTAGGCAAAGAAATAGCGGGCCGCGGCGCGCTTGCCGTGGGCGAAGTCGCTGTCGCCGGTCACGCTCAGCACCACATCCAGCCAGATCCAGGCCAGCACCGTGTGGCCGAAGGCCTGCATATACGGCGTGGCGTTGGCCAGCGCCTCTTCGGGCTCGCCGGTACTCCAGGCCTTTTTGGTGGCACCGCCAACCTGCGCAAGTGCGGCAGCCAGTTGATTGGCCTGCGGCGCCCATTCGGTCTGCATGGCGCGCTCAATGGTCTGCTGCACGCGGGCGGCCAGCGCAGCCAGTGACGCCCCGCCTTGCTGCACGACCTTGCGGCCCAGCAGGTCCAGGGCCTGAATGCCGTGCGTGCCCTCATGGATCATGTTCAGGCGGTTGTCGCGCCAGAGCTGCTCGACCGGGAAGTCACGCGTGTAGCCATAGCCGCCCAGCACCTGGATGGCCAGGGAGTTGGCTTCCAGGCACCACTCGCTGGGCCAGCTCTTGGCGATGGGAATCAGCACGTCCAGCAGGGCCTGCGCTTCGGCCTTGGCGTCGCCGGTGTTGAGCTCGTCGACGAGACGGGCGCAGTACAGCTCGAAGGCCAGGCCGCCTTCGACATAGCTCTTCTGCGCCAGCAGCATGCGGCGCACGTCGGCGTGTTCGATGATGGGCCGCTGCGGGCTGGCGGCGTCCTTGCCGGCCGCCGTCATGGCTCGCCCCTGCGGGCGCTGCTTGGCGTACTCGAGGCTGGCCTCATAGCCGGCATAGCCGAGCATCGTCGCACCCAGGCCAACGCCGATGCGCATCTCGTTCATCATGAAGAACATGCAGCGCAGGCCCTCGCCGGGCTTGCCGACGAGATAGCCGACGGCACCGGCCTTGCCGCTGGGTTGGAACTTGCCCTCGCCGAAGTTCAGCAGGCAGTTGGTGGTGCCGCGATGGCCGAGCTTGTGGTTCAGGCCGGCCAGCGCGATGTCGTTGCGCTCGCCGGTCAGCTGGCCGTCTTCGCCCACCATCTGCTTCGGGCAGATGAAGAGGGAGATGCCCTTGGTGCCGGGAATCAGCTTGCCGTCGGGGCCGGGGATCTTGGCCAGCACCAGATGCACGATGTTGCCGCGCAGCTCATGCTCGCCGCCCGAGATCCACATCTTGTTGCCGCGCAGTCGGTAGCGGGCGCCGAGAGGGTCGCCCGCGTCTTCCAGCTCGGCGCGCGTGACGACGTCGGACAAGGATGAACCCGCCTGCGGCTCGGACAGGCACATGGTGCCGAACCATTCGCCGGACAGCAGGGTCTTGGCGAAGACCTCACGCTGGCGCTCGCTGCCATGCTCCATCAGCAGATTGGCATTGCAGGTCGTCAGCACACCGTAGGAGCCGATATGCACATTGGCCATGCTGACGAAGGTGTTGGCGGCCGTCTCAACGAGGCAGGGCAGCTGCATGCCGCCGACGTCGTAGTCGTGCGTCGCGGCCAGCATGCCGGACTCGACCAGCGCATCCACCGCCTCCCGCGTGGCCGCCGGCAGGTGCACTCGCTCGCCATCGAAGCGCGGCTCCTCGGTGTCCATCAACCGGTAATGGGGTGCGAACTTCTCGCGGGCGATGCGCTCGCAGGTATCGAGCACCGCGCCGAAGGTCTCGCGGGAGTGGTCGGCAAAGCGTTCACGCGCCGTCAGGTCGGCGGCATGCAGCCAGTCGTAGAGCAGGAAGTCCAGGGTCTCACGCATTGCTGCTATTCCTGTTTCGTGACGGCCATGGTGCCGCTGGCCTTGGCTACGAGCCTGCGCTCGCCGCCCTGCACCGCGTACACCTCGGCCTCGGTGAAGGAGACTTGTCGGCCGGGCTTGACGACCCAGGCCTCGCATTCCAGCCGCTCGCCGCTGGCACCGCGCAGCAGGCTGGTCTTGAATTCAGCTGTCAGCACCCAGTGGCCGTCCGCGGCCATGGTCTGGGCCGACGCGCCCATCGTGTGATCAGCCAGCGCCGCGATGACACCGGCATGCACCACGCCCGTGTGCTGGCAATGGCGTTGGGCGATGACGAGCTGCGTACTCACGCGCCCCGACTCCACGGCTGTGGGCTCCACGCCCAGGTCGGCCATGAAGGGCGCCGAACGGAAGAAGCCGCGCAGCGTGTCGAGATCGACCTGCATGTTCAGGCGTCCTGGGCCAGCTTGACGATGGTGCCCTGGGCCACCGCGCAGAGCTTCTCGGCGCCGTCCTTCACTGCGAACACATCGCAGCGGCAGACGGCCTGGGTGCGGCCGGCGTTCACCGCTTCGGCGCGAGCGATCAGCAGTTCGCCGACGGCGGGGCGCAGATAGTTGATCTTGTATTCGCTCGTCAGTGCGTCGGAAGCCAGCGCCGTGCCGCCCGCAAAGGTCAGCGCGTTGTCGGCCAGATAGCTGAGCACGCCGCCATGCGCGAAGCCGTGCTGCTGCAGCAACTCAGGCTTCATCGCCAGCCTCAGCTCGACGCGGCCCGGCGCCACGGCGCCGATCTCCACGCCGAGCAGGCGGCTGAAGGGCTGCGCGGCGAGGATCTCCGCGCCGCGCTTGACGAACTCCTGTGGGGTCACAGGACCTCGAACACGCCCGCCGCGCCCATGCCGCCGCCGATGCACATGGTCACGCAGACGCGCTTGGCGCCACGGCGCTTGCCTTCGATGAGGGCATGGCCCGTCAGGCGCTGGCCCGACACGCCATAGGGGTGGCCGACGGCGATGGCGCCGCCGTTGACGTTGAGCTTGTCCATCGGGATGCCCAGGGTGTCGGCGCAGTACAGCACCTGCACGGCAAAGGCCTCGTTGAGCTCCCACAGGTCGATGTCGGCGACCGTCAGGCCCAGCTTCTTAAGCACCTTCGGGACCGCGAAGACGGGACCGATGCCCATCTCGTCGGGCTCGCAGCCGGCCACGGCGAAGCCGAGGAAGCGGCCCAGGGGCTTGAGGTTGTGCGCGGAAGCGTATTGCTCGCTGACCAGGGCGCAGGCGCCGGCGCCGTCGCTGAACTGGCTGGCATTGCCGGCCGTCACGAGGCCGCCGGGGACGGCCGAGCGCAGGTCCTTGATGCCTTCGTAGGTCGTGCCCTCGCGCAGGCCTTCGTCGGCGCTGACGGTCACTTCCTTGCTCATCAGGCCCATGACCTTGTCGGCCACGCCCATGGTCGCGGTGACCGAGACGATCTCGTCGTTGAACTTGCCGGCGGCTTGCGCGGCGCAGGCCTTCTGCTGGCTGCCGGCGCCGTAGTGGTCCATGCGCTCGCGCGAGATGTTGTAGCGCTTGGCCACGTTCTCGGCGGTCTGCAGCATGTTCCAGTAGATCTCGGGCTTGATCTTCAGCAGGGCCGGGTCGGCCAGCATGTGCTTGTTCATTTCCTGTTGCACGCAGGAGATGCTTTCCACGCCGCCGGCGATGTAGACGTCGCCCTCGCCCGCGATGATGCGCTGGGCCGCCATGGCGATGGTCTGCAGGCCGCTGGAGCAGAAGCGGTTGATGGTGACGCCGCTCACCGTGACCGGCAGCCCGGCCTTCAGGGCGATCTGGCGAGCGATGTTGGCGCCGGTGGCGCCTTCGGGGTTGGCGCAGCCCATCAGCACGTCCTCGATGGCGCCAGCTTCGATGCCGGCGCGCTCGACGGCGGCCTGGACGGCCCAGCCGCCCAAAGTGGCGCCATGGGTCATGTTGAACGCGCCCTTCCAGCTCTTGGTCAGCGGGGTGCGGGCGGTGGAGACGATCAGTGCGTTGCTCATGTCTTGATCCTTGTTCGTGTGGCTGTGGCGATCAGGTGAAGGACTTGCCTTCAGCGACCAATCGGGCCAACAGCGGCGCCGGCGTCCAGAACGCACCGTCGTCCATCGGGTTCTTGGCAAAGCGCTTCATTGCCTGCACGACGTTGAAGAGGCCCACCGTGTCGGCGTAGCACATCGGGCCACCGCGGAAGATTGGGAAGCCGTAGCCGGTCAGGTAGACCATGTCCACGTCCGAAGCGCGCTGGGCGATGCCTTCTTCCAGCAGATGGGCGGCCTCGTTGACCAGGGCGAACACCAGGCGGTGCACGATCTCCTCGTCGCTAATGTCGCGCTTCTTGGCGCCGATGGTTTCGCGGTGCTTGGCCAGCATCTCCTCGACGACAGCCGACGGAATCGCGTCGCGCTTGCCGGGCAGGTAGTCGTACCAGCCGGCACCGGTCTTCTGGCCGAAGCGGCCCAGCTCGCACAGGCGGTCGGCGCTGGCCGAGTACTTCATGTTGGCGCGTTCGACAGCGCGGCGTTTGCGGATGGCCCAGCCGATGTCGTTGCCGGCCAGGTCGCCCATGCGGAAGGGGCCCATCGCGAAGCCGAACTTCTCGACCGCCTTGTCCACCTGCTGCGGGCTGCAGCCTTCATCCAGCAAGAAGCCGGCCTGGCGGCTGTACTGCTCGATCATGCGGTTGCCGATGAAGCCGTCGCAGACGCCCGACACGACGGCCGTCTTCTTGATCTTCTTGCCGATGGCCATGACCGTGGCCAGCACGTCCTTGGCGGTTTCCTTGCCGCGCACGACTTCCAGCAGCTTCATCACATTGGCCGGGCTGAAGAAGTGCATGCCCACCACGTCCTGCGGGCGCTTGGTGAAGGCCGCAATCTTGTCGACGTCCAGCGTCGAGGTGTTGGAGGCCAGGATGGCGCCGGGCTTGGCGACGGCGTCCAACTGCTTGAAGACGGCTTCCTTGACGCCGATCTCCTCGAACACGGCCTCGATGATGAGGTCGCAGTCCTTCAGGTCGTCATAGCTCAGCGTGGTGCTCAGCAGGGCCATGCGCTGGGCGTACTTGTCTTCCTTGAGCTTGCCCTTCTTGACCTGGGCCTCGTAGTTCTTCTTGATGGTCGCGACGCCGCGGTCCAGGGCTTCCTGCTTGGTCTCCAGGATGGTGACGGGCAGGCCGGCATTCAGGAAGTTCATGGAGATGCCGCCACCCATGGTGCCGGCGCCGATGACGCCGACCTTGGCGATGCTGCGCAGCGGCGTGTCTTCGGGCACATCGCCGATCTTGCTGGCGACGCGCTCGGCGAAAAAGAGGTGGCGCAGGGCCTTGGACTCGGGCGTCAGCATCAACGCCGCGAAGCCCTCGCGCTCGGCGCGCATGCCGTCGTCGAACTTCAGCTTGACCGCACCGGCCACGGCTTCCAGGCAGCGCAGCGGCGCCGGGAAGTTCTTGCTCATGCCCCCCACCATGTTGCGGGCGAACTGGAAGTAGGCGTCGGCGTTGGGGTGACGGGCCTTCAGGTCGCGGACCTTCGGCAGCGGGCGCTTCTCGGAGACTTCTTCAGCGAACTTGACGGCCGCGTCCACCACATCGGCATCGACGATCTTGTCGAACAGCTTCTGGCCGGGGACCATGGCCAGCATCTGGGCCTCAACCGGCTCGCCGCTGACGATCATGTTCAGTGCGGGTTCCACGCCCAGCGCGCGGGGCAGGCGTTGCGTGCCGCCGGCGCCGGGCAGCAGCCCCAGCTTCACTTCCGGCAGGGCGACCTTGGTGCCGGTCTGCGCGACGCGGTAGTGGCAGCCCAGGGAGAGTTCCAGGCCACCGCCCATGCAAACGCTGTGGATGGCGGCAACGACCGGCTTGCTGCAGTTCTCGACGACGGCGATCAGGCTGAGCAGATTGGGCTCGGCCAGGGCCTTGGGCGAACCGAACTCCTTGATGTCGGCACCGCCCGAGAAGGCCTTGCCCGCCCCGGTGATGACGACGGACGTGACGGCCGGATCGGCTTCGGCGCGCTCAATGCCGGCAGCGCAGGCCGAACGGGTGGCGAAACCCAGACCGTTGACCGGCGGGTTGTCGAGCGTGATCACGGCAACGCTGCCGCGAACTTCGTAATGGGCTGTCATGGGCACGACCTCGGTTGATGGGCCATGCCGCGTCTCCAGCAGGACGGCCCAGAATAGAACGACCGTTCGATTCTAGGCAGCGCTCTCGCCGCAGTCTTGTCCCGGCAGTGACAAGACCGAAAAGCCCCCTAGTTAGTACTGGGAACGGGGCATCACCACCGTGTCCTTGAAGGTCTTGGGCTTTTCCTCGGGCGCTGCCGGATTCAGCTTGGATTCGGCATAGAGGCGCGCGGCCTCGGCGGGGTCCACTGCCGGCACTTCCGGCGCGGGTGCCGGGCGCGGCGCGGGGCGCACGGCCAGGCGCAGCTCGTGGTTCTCGCGCTGCAGCTGTTCGACCTGCTTGCGGGCCTGGGTGAGCTGCTGGGCGCCTTGCTGGCGCGATTGCTCGACGTGCGTCACGCGCTCATGCTCACGCTTGACCTTCTTGGCCGCCCAGAGATAGACGGCGACACCTGCAAGCACTGCCCCCAGCGCGAAGCCACCCAGCAGGGGCAGCAATTGAGCGTTGTCCATATTTTTCTCCCTCGACACCGTTGTCCGGCAAGACTGTATGCCCCCCGCCCCGCAATGTCTGCCCGGCGAGGGTTTTTCACGAGATGCGGCGGCCCCCTGCCCGTCTTGGACGCACAACAGCCCCCGGCTAGAGTGCGGGCCATGCTGATTCCGGTCGTCTACCCACCCCACGATCCCGCGCCGCCGCCGAAGTTCTCCCCGCCGCCGCCCCCCCCCCGTTAGCCCGAGCCCCCCCGGCCCCCGCCCC
>CBHWBD010000149.1:0-12599 GCA_966111775.1 uncultured Comamonadaceae bacterium
CGCGTCTGCCCGACCGAGGTGCTGTGCGAGCAGGCCTGCGTGCGCAACACCAACGAGAGCAAGCCGGTCGAGATCGGCCTGCTGCAGCGCTTCGCGGTGGAGGGTCACTTCGCCAATCCCGGAGCCAAGCCGCTGTTCGAGCGCGGCATGCCGACGGGCAAACGCGTCGCCGTGGTCGGCGCCGGCCCGGCCGGCCTGGCCGCGGCCCACGGCCTGGCCTGGCGCGGCCATGACGTCGTGCTGTTCGACGCTGCGCCCAAGCTGGGCGGCCTGAACGAATACGGCCTGGCCACCTACAAGGTCGCCGGCGGCTTCGCCCAGAAGGAAATCGACTGGCTGCTCAGCATCGGCGGCATCACGCCGAAGCTGAACTGTCGACTCGGCCGCGACATCACCCTCGACGGCCTGCTCGCCGAATACGACGCCGTCTTCCTCGGCCTGGGCCTGGCCGGCGTCAATGCCTTGGGGCTGTCCGAGCCCGAAGTCGACGGCCTGCGCGATGCGGTGGACTTCATCGCCGAGTTGCGCCAGAGCGACCCGGCCCAGGTGGCCGTGGGCCGCAAGGTTGTCGTCATCGGCGGCGGCATGACGGCCGTGGACGCCGCCGTGCAGAGCAGGCTGCTGGGTGCCGAGCAGGTGACCATGGTCTACCGCCGCGGCCCCGAGGGCCTGTCGGCTTCCGAGTACGAACAGCACTGGGCCCAGACCCATGGCGTGACGCTGCGCTGCTGGGCACGGCCCCTGTCCGTCGAAGCGGCAGGCGGCGTGCTGCGCGGCATGCGCTTCGCGGCGACCAAGCTCGAAGGCGGCAAGCTGGTCGACACCGGCGAGCAGTTCTTCCTCGAGGCCGACATGGTGCTGCGCGCCATCGGCCAGACCTATGAAGCCGCACCGGCCGGCGCGGCCATCGAGCTGCAGGGTGGACGCATCAAGACCGATGCCGACGGCCAGACCAGCCTGGCCCGCGTCTGGGCCGGCGGCGACTGCCGCTATGGCGGCCGCGACCTGACCGTCGAAGCCGTGGAGCACGGCAAACGCGCCGCCGTCGGCATCGACCGCGCCCTGGGCCTGAGCACCGTCCGCCATCTCGACAAGGAGGCCAGCCATGGCTGACCTGAGCACCAACTTCCTGGGCATCAAGAGCCCCAACCCCTTCTGGCTCGCGTCGGCCCCGCCGACCGACAAGGAGGTCAATGTGCGCCGCGCCTTCGAGGCCGGCTGGGGCGGCGTGGTGTGGAAGACCCTGGGCGAGGACCCGCCGGTCGTCAACGTCAACGGCCCGCGCTACGCCACGCTGTGGAGCCAGGACCGCCGCGTCATCGGCTTCAACAACATCGAGCTGATCTCCGACCGGCCGCTGCAGACCAACCTGGACGAGATCAAGCGCGTGAAGCGCGATTTCCCGGACCGGGCCATGGTGGTGAGCCTGATGGTGCCGGTCAACGAGCCGAGCTGGAAGGCCATCCTGGAGCGCGTGGCCGACACTGGCGCCGATGCCGTGGAGCTGAACTTCGGCTGCCCGCACGGCATGAGCGAGCGCGGCATGGGCTCGGCCGTCGGCCAGGTGCCGGAGTACATCCAGCAGGTCACCGAATGGTGCAAGAAGCACACCAAGATGCCGGTCATCGTGAAGCTGACGCCCAACATCACCGACGTGCGCTTCCCGGCCCGCGCAGCCAAGAACGGCGGCGCCGATGCGGTCAGCCTCATCAACACCATCAACTCGGTGATGGGCGTGGACCTGGACACCATGATCATGAGCCCGTCCACCGACGGCCTGGGCTCCCACGGCGGCTACTGCGGCCAGGCCGTCAAGCCCATCGCGCTGAACATGGTGGCCGAGATCGCGCGTGACGCGACCACGGCCGGCCTGCCCATCAGTGGCATCGGCGGCATCACCACCTGGCGCGACGCGGCCGAGTTCATCGCCATGGGCTGCGGCACGGTGCAGGTCTGCACCGCCGCCATGGTCTACGGCTTCAAGATCGTGCAGGACATGTGCTCGGGCCTGTCCAACTTCATGGACGAGAAGGGCTACAAGACGCTGGCCGACTTCCAGGGCCGCGCCGTGCCGACCGTGAAGAACTGGAACCAGCTCAACCTGAACTACGTCGAGAAGGCGGTCATCGACCAGGACAGCTGCATCCAGTGCGGTCGCTGCCATGTCGTCTGCGAGGACACCTCCCACCAGGCCATCTTCGCGACCAAGAACGGCCAGCGCCACTTCGAGGTCAACGACGCCGAATGCGTCGGTTGCAATCTCTGCGTGTCGATCTGCCCCGTCCCTGGCACCATCTCGATGCGCAAGCTGCAGGCCGGCGAGACGGATGCCCGCACGGGCCGGGTCATCGACGGCAGCTACGCGAACTGGACCACGCATCCCAACAATCCCATGCGATCGGGCTGCGCTTGAAGGACACGCCATGAGTCACTACGAAGTCGCCCACTGGATCAACGGGGCCGTCACGCGCGGCCAGCCCAAGGGCCAGCAGGACATCTACAACCCCGCCACCGGCGCGGTGCAGGGCCAGTTGCTGCTGGGCAGCGTGGCCGACCTGGATGCCGCCGTCGCCAGCGCCACCAAGGCCGCCAAGGCCTGGGCCCAGACGCCGGCGCTGGCGCGCTCGCGCGTGCTGTTCAAGTTCCTGTCCATCGTGCAGGACCAGCGCGAAGAACTGGCCGCCGCCCTGGTGCGCGAGCATGGCAAGACCATGCCCGACGCGCTCGGCGAAGTGGCCCGTGGCATCGAGAACATCGAGTTCGCGACCGCCATGCCGCAGCTCTTGAAGGGCGAGTACACCGAGCAGATCGCCCGCGGCCTGGACGCCTGGAGCGTGCGCCAGTCGCTGGGCGTCGTCGCCGGCATCACGCCGTTCAACTTCCCGGCCATGGTGCCCATGTGGATGTATCCGCTGGCCATCGGCTGCGGCAATGCCTTCATCCTGAAGCCCAGCGAGCGCGACCCCAGCGCGTCGCTGTTGATGGCGCAATGGCTGAAGGACGCCGGCCTGCCCGACGGCGTCTTCAGCGTCATCCAGGGCGACAAGGACATCGTCGACGCCATCCTGGCCCACCCCGGCATCGCGGCGGTCAGCTTCGTCGGCTCCACACCCGTGGCCGAGCACATCTACAAGATCGGCTCGGCCCACGGCAAGCGCGTGCAGGCCCTGGGCGGCGCCAAGAACCACATGGTCGTCATGCCCGACGCCGACCTGGAGCAGGCCGTCGACGCGCTGATGGGTGCGGCCTATGGCTCGGCCGGCGAGCGCTGCATGGCGATCTCGGTCGCCGTGGCGGTGGGCGACGCGGCCGATGCGCTGGTGGCGGCGCTGGCCCCCAAGGTCGCCGCGCTGAAGATCGGCGAAGGCCATGGCAAGGGCATCGAGATGGGCCCGCTGATCACGCGGGCCTCGCAGCAGCGCGTCGAGAAGCTGATCGGTGAAGGCGTGACCGCCGGTGCCAAGGCCGTCGTCGATGGCCGCGGCTATCGCGTGGCCGGCCATGAGGACGGCTTCTTCGTCGGCGGCACGCTGCTCGATGGCGTCAGCGCCGACATGACTTGCTACAAGGAAGAAATCTTCGGCCCGGTGCTGTGCGTGGTGCGCGTTCCCGACCTGGCTGCGGCCCTGGCGCTGATCGAAGCCAACGAATATGCGAACGGCGTGGCCATCTTCACCCGTGACGGCCATGTGGCGCGCGAGTTCGTGCACCACATCCAGGTCGGCATGGTGGGCGTCAACGTGCCCCTGCCGGTGCCCATGGCCTTCAACAGCTTCGGCGGCTGGAAGCGCAGCCTGTTCGGCGACCACCACGCCTACGGCCCGGAAGGCGTGCGCTTCTATACCAAGCACAAGGCCGTCATGCAGCGCTGGCCTGATTCGCTGCCCAAGGGCCCGCAATTTGCTTTCCCGCAGAACACGTAAACCCCACGGAAACTGCCCATGACAGACCCGACGCTGAGCAACCCTGATCTCGTACCGACGACAGCTGCGCAGCGAACGTGGCGCTGGTATCACTTTGCCGCGTTGTGGGTCGGCATGGTCATGTGCATCCCGGCCTACACGCTGGCGGCCAGCCTGATCGAGTCGGGCATGAGCTGGAACCAGGCCGTCGGCACGGTCTTCCTCGGCAACCTCATCGTGCTGGTGCCCATGCTGCTGATCGGCCATGCCGGCGCCAAATACGGCATCCCGTATGCGGTGCTGGCCCGCGCGTCGTTTGGCACCCAAGGCGCGCGGTTGCCGGCGCTGCTGCGGGCCCTGGTCGCCTGCGGCTGGTACGGCATCCAGACCTGGTTCGGCGGCCAGATGATCTACACCCTGGCCGGCGTGCTGGTCGGCCAACCACTCACGGGCGACCCGCTGCCGGGCCTGGGCATCAACCCGGCCCAGCTGGGCTGCTTCCTGCTGTTCTGGGCCCTGCAGTTCTATTTCGTCGTGCATGGCATCGAGGCCATCCGCAAGCTCGAAACCTACACGGCGCCCATCAAGATCGTCATCTGCTTCGTGCTGCTGTGGTGGGCCTGGGACAAGGCGGGCGGCTTCGGCCCCATCCTGGATCAGCCCTCGGCGTTTGTGGACGGCGGCAAGAAGGCCGGCCAGTTCTCGGCCGTGTTCTGGCCGTCCCTCACCGCCATGGTGGGTTTCTGGGCCACGCTGGCGCTGAACATCCCCGACTTCACCCGCTTCGCCAAGACGCAGCGCGACCAGCTCATCGGCCAGGCCATCGGCCTGCCCGCGCCCATGGGCCTGCTGGCGGCGCTCGCCGTCTTCGTCACCTCGGCCACTGTCGTCATCTACGGCAAGGCGCTGTGGGACCCGGTGGACCTGGCCAGCCGCATGACGGGCGCGGCCGTGCTGATCGCGCTGATCGTGCTGCTGATCGACACCGTCAGCGTCAACCTCGCCGCCAACCTCGTCGGCCCGGCCTACGACTTCTCGGCGCTGGCGCCGGGCAAGGTCAGCTACAAGCTCGGCGGCATGATCACCGCGGGCCTGGCCATCGTCATGATGCCGTGGAAGATCCTGGCCTCCACCGAGGGCTATATCTTCACGTGGCTGATCGGTTATTCGGCCCTGCTGGGGCCGGTGGCGGGCATCCTCATCGTCGACTACTACGTGCTGCGCAAAACCGAGCTGGCCGTCGATGAGCTCTATCGCGAGGGTGGCCGCTACAGCTATCGCGGCGGTTGGAATATCGCCGCCGTCGTCGCCTTCGTCGCCGGCGTGGCGCCCAATGTGCCCGGCTTCCTGAACGCCGCCTTCCCGGCCGCTTTCCCCGAGGTCGGCGCCGCCTTCAAGGCCATCTACACCTACGCCTGGTTCGCCGGCCTGGCCCTCGCGGCCATCGTCTACGGCTTGATGATGGCCGGCAAGACCCAATCCCAACCGCTCACCCGGAGCGCGACATGACCTCCTCTCCCCTCCTGATCCGCGGCGCCGTCGTCGTCAACGCCGATGCCGAGTCCCGCACCGATGTGCTGTGCATCGACGGCCGCATCGCCGCCCTCGGCGACCGCGCCGCAAAGGAAGCGCCGAGCGGCACCACGACGCTGGACGGCACCGGCCAGTACCTGCTGCCCGGCGGCATCGACCCGCACACGCATATGCAGCTGCCCTTCATGGGCACGGTGACGCAGGACGACTTCTTCACCGGCACCGCGGCGGCTCTGGCCGGCGGCACGACGAGCATCATCGACTTCGTCATCCCCAACCCGCAGCAGCCGCTGATGGACGCCTACCAGCAGTGGCGCGGCTGGGCCGAGAAGAGCGCGGCCGACTACGCTTTCCACGTCGCCGTGACCTGGTGGAGCGAGCAGGTGCATGCCGACATGGGCACGCTGGTGCGCGAGGAAGGCGTGAACAGCTTCAAGCACTTCATGGCCTACAAGAACGCCATCATGTGCGACGACGAGACGCTGGTGAACAGCTTCAAGCGTGCGCTCGAACTCGGCGCCATGCCGACCGTGCACGCCGAGAACGGCGAGCTGGTCTATCTGCTGCAGGCCGAGGTCGCCAAGATGGGCATCACCGGCCCCGAGGGCCACCCGATGAGCCGCCCGCCCATGGTGGAAGGCGAAGCCGCCAACCGCGCCATCGCCATCGCCGACGTGCTGGGCGTGCCCATCTACATCGTGCACGTCAGCTGCATCGAGAGCGCCGAGGCCATCGCCCGTGCCCGCGCCCGCGGCCAGCGGGTCTACGGCGAGGTGCTGGCCGGCCATCTGCTGATCGACGACAGCGTCTACCGCGACCCCGATTTCGCCAAGGCCGCGGCCTATGTGATGAGCCCGCCCTTCCGCCCCAAGATCCACCAGGAGTTCCTGTGGCGCGGCCTGCAGAGCGGCCAGCTGCACACGACGGCCACCGACCACTGCACCTTCTGTGCCTCGCAGAAGGCCGCGGGCCTCGACAACTTCGCCAAGATTCCCAACGGCTGCGGCGGTGTCGAGGAGCGCATGGCGGTGCTGTGGGATGCCGGCGTCAACTCCGGCCGGCTCACGCCCAGCGAGTTCGTCGCCATCACCTCGGCCAATGCGGCCAAGCTCTTCAATATGTACCCGCGCAAGGGCGTGATCGCTGAAGGCGCAGACGCTGACCTGGTGCTGTGGGACCCCGCCGGCATCAAGACCCTGAGCGCCAAGACCCAGTTCTCCAAGAACGACTTCAACATCTTCGAGGGCCGCACCGTGCGCGGCATCCCCAGTCACACCATCGCGCAAGGCCGTGTCGTGTTCGCGCGGGGCGAGCTGCGCGCCGAGCAGGGCAAGGGCCGCTACCTGAAGCGCCCACCCTTCGGACCCCAGTTTGATGCGGCTGCCAAGCGCGCTGCCGACCTGCAGCCCACCGCTGTCGCGCGTTAAACCCAACAACACAGCCACAGAGACACAGAGACACAGAGAAAGCGCCATCGCTCGCGCCATCCGAGCCTCTCTGTGTCTCTGTGCCTCTGTGGCTTTGTTTTGAATTGAGGACCTCATCATGGACACCGCCGTCACCAAGCCCGACACCACGAAGCTCCGCATCAACGGCCAGCGCCTCTGGGACTCGCTGATGGAGCTCGCCAAGATCGGCGCCACCGAAAAGGGCGGCGTCTGCCGCCTGACGCTGACCGATCTCGACAAGCAGGGCCGCGACCTCGTCACGCGCTGGGCGCGCGAGGCCGGCATGACGGTCACCATCGACCAGATCGGCAACGGCTTCATGCGCCGGCCCGGCCGCAACAACAGCCTGCCGCCCATCATGACCGGCAGCCACATCGACACCCAGCCCACCGGCGGCAAGTTCGATGGCAACTACGGCGTACTGGCCGGCATCGAGGTCGTGCGCACGCTGAACGACCATGGCATCGAGACCGAGGCCCCCATCGAGGTCGCTTTCTGGACCAATGAGGAAGGTTCGCGCTTCGTGCCCGTCATGATGGGCTCGGGCGTGTTCGCCCAGGCCTTCACGCTGGAGCATGCCTACGCCGCAACGGACACCGAAGGCAAGACGGTCAAGGCCGAGCTCGAGCGCATCGGCTACATCGGCAGCCAGGTGCCGGGCGACCACCCCATCGGCGCCTATTTCGAAACCCACATCGAGCAGGGCCCGGTGCTGGAGGATCACGACAAGACCATCGGCGTCGTCACCGGCGTGCTCGGCATCCGCTGGTATGACTGCGTCATCACCGGCATGGAAGCCCACGCCGGCCCCACGCCCATGGCCCTGCGCAAGGACGCACTGCAAGTCGCAACGAAGCTGATGCAGGAGGTCGTCGCCTGCGCCCATCGCCACCCGCCGCATGGCCGCGGCACGGTCGGCATGGTGCAGGTGCACCCCAACAGCCGCAACGTCATCCCGGGTCGGGTCAAGTTCAGCATCGACCTGCGCAACGCGACCGATGCGCTGTGCGAAGCCATGGACGCCGACATCCGCGCCGTGGCCGCCAAGCTCAGCGCCGACAGCGGCCTGCCCATCGAGATCACGCCCGTCAGCGCCTACCCGGCCCAGCCCTTCCACGCTGATTGCATCGCCGCCGTGCAGAAGGCCGCCGACACGCTGGGCTACAGCAATATGCGCGCCGTCTCCGGCGCCGGCCACGACGCCGTCTACATGGCCCGCCTGGCCCCCGCCGGCATGATCTTCATTCCCTGCAAGGACGGCATCAGCCACAACGAGATCGAGGCCGCCAAGCCCGAGCACATCGAGGCGGGGTGCAATGTGCTGCTGCAGGCGATGCTTGAGCGGGCGGGCTGAGCGGCGACAAAAGCTGGTCCTATAGTGCGCCGCCAAGGCGCCTGCCCATCGGCGCCTCGCCCAGGAGGCCGCTTGATCCGACGTCTGCTGACCGTTGTTGCCACCCTGCTGCTTACGCCGCTCACTGGCCACGCCGCCGAGCCGCTGGCGCCGCCCTGCGAAGCCAAGGCCACCGACCGCGCCATCCGCGAACAAGGGTTAGTTGCCATCAACGGCATCCCGCAATGGCTGACCATCACCGGCCGGGACTGCCGCAAGCCGGTGCTGCTCTTCATCCACGGCGGCCCAGGCAATCCGATCAGCCCGTTTGCCGATGCCCTCTATGGCGCCTGGGCCCAGGACTTCACCCTGGTGCAGTGGGACCAGCGCGGCGCCGGCCGCACCTATGGCCGCAACCTGCCGGTGCGCGAGCTCGAGCCGCGCGAGTTCGAGAACACGCCGCTGACGCTGTCCCTGATGGCGGCTGATGGCATCGCCGTGGCCGAATACCTGGAGCAGCGCCTCGGCCAGCGCAAGCTCATCCTGACCGGCAGCTCCTGGGGCTCGGCCCTGGCCGTGGAGATGGCCCATCTCAGGCCCGAGCTCTTCCATGCCTATGTCGGCGTGTCGCAGCTGGTCGGACCGCCGGACCTGACGGCCAGCCACGCGCTTGCGCTGCAACGCGCCAGGGAACTCGGCGATCAGGCCGCCATCGAAACGCTGCGATCCCTCGGCACGCCGCCTTGGCAGAACCCCCGCAACTTCGGCCAGCTGCGCCGCATCGTGCGCCGCTACGAAGCCCTGCGCACCGATCCCGGCCCCGACTGGCGCCCCGCGGCGGGCTACGCCGGCGCGCAAGACCAGACCGCCTACGAGGCCGGCGAGGATTTCTCCTTCCTGAAGTTCGTCGGCTTCAAGGGTGACGGCATGCTGTGGCAGCTGGCGCTGCAGGAACAGCGCACGCGGCTGCGGCTGCCGGTCTTCCTCATCCAGGGCGAGGAAGACCTGCTGACGCCGCCGGCGGTGACACGGGCCTGGTTCGACAGCCTCCAGGCACCGCGCAAGAAGCTGGTGACGGTGCCCCGGGCCGGCCACGACCCGAACGGGCCGCTGCTGGATGCGCAGTACCGCCTGCTGCGGGATGAGGTCATCCCGCTGGCGCGCTGAACTCAGCCCTCGCGCCTGACGCACCAGGCCTGCACCACCGCCCAGCTCAGCTCGGGCACGATGAACAGCAGCAGCACCGGCGCGCCGGTCTGCATCCAGGCCCAGGCCATCCAGGTACCGAACAGGATCCGTCCCGCCGCGTCGTAGCGGCCGAACTGCACCGTCGGCCCGCGCAACCTCAGCACCGCCCAGACCAGCACGATGCTGCCCATCAGCAGCGCGAACAGGGTCTGCACGGCATCGAAGGCCGGCAAGGCCTGGCCGCCCAGGCCGAGGTTGATCGCGCTGAGCTGGGCGCGGTTGAACTCGAAGCTCCAGGGCGTGGCAAAAGGCGCCGTGACGATCAGGTCATAGAGGGCGCTGAACCAGACGAGGCGGCGAAAGCATGGGGCGTTGAAGACAGGCATGAAGGCTCGCGAAACAGCAATGGAGCCGCCATGCTCAACCCTCGAGTACGCTCCAAGGTCAAGCCCTTTTTCCTCTCCCCACGATGCAGATCGGCACCCTTTCCGAGCGGACCGGCCTGAGCCGCGACAGCCTGCGCTTCTACGAGAAGCGCGGCCTGCTGCAGGCGCGCCGCAGCGAGAACGGCTACCGCGACTACCCCGAGGAAGCCGTGCAATGGCTGGGCTATGTGCGCACGGCCCAGCAGTTGGGATTCACGCTCGCAGAGATCGCGGCCGACATGCCGCTGCTGGCCCAGGGCGAGGAAGCCGGCCCGGCATTGCGGGCGGCGCTGGCCAGCAAGCTGGCGGACATCGACGAGCGCATTGCAGCCTTGCAGGGGCTGCGTACCGAATTGGCGACCCGGTTGGCAGACACGCCCGAGGCTGGTGCGAGTTGCCCGCTGCGGCCTGAGCGGCGTTAAGCGGCCGGGGGGCGCATGCCGCCCCGCGCGAAGATTTCGCGCAGCACGGCAGCGCCGTAATGGTGGTTCATGTGGAAGAAGTCGTCGCGCGGCGACACCTCGAACTTCTCGTTCTGCAACCAGACCGAGTCCTTGCAGAACTCCGGGGGCGTGAACAGTTCATCGACGATCAGCGGCGCCGGGCCGTCGACGATCGAGACCCCCTGCTGGCGCACAGCCTGCACGGCGGTCAGGTAGTAGCGCGCTGCCGGCACATGGTCGCCACCGGCATGCATGCGCTGGATCAGCCGGATATAGAACTCCCAGGCCTCCGAGTCGCTGCCTTCGGACGCGAGCAGGCCCGCGCTGGGCCGCGGGTCGGCCACCAGGAACACCGGCTTGCGAGTCAGCTGGTACAAGGCCGTGGTCAGCCGGTAGGCATAGCTGGTACGGAACAGTTCCGTCAGCGACTCGACCAGGCAGTCCACGCTGATGAGCACATTCTCGTCGTCATGGACCTGCTCGTCGGTGCGGAACAGCGTGTAGAGATTGATGGCTTGGGTGATGCTGATGCCGCCCTGGACGATGAAGCCGTCATAAGCGTCGATGTCGATGTGGGTCTGGCCGCCGGAGGTCAGGCGGTAGTAGTAGCTGACATCCCGGCTGGTCGGCACGATGCTGCGGCCCTGCAGCGCCAGGTGCTTGATGCTTTCCTCGTTGGCATTCAGGTTGGGAGCACCGAAGAAGGCCAGCTGGACACCCGGCCATTGCGCGGCCATGGCTTCCCAGCCGCTCTTCAGCGCCCCGATGTGGGAGGTTCCGATGCAACAGAGCTTCGTCATTTGGCGAATGCCTCAAGCAGGGCGTCTTCGCAGGCCGGATCGAACTGGACTGCCGGTACCGCGGCTGCCGGCGCGGCAGCCTGTCCCATGGGGGGGAGGTGGGCTTGGAAGAAGGTCTTCATGACGAAATCGACACCGGCGGCGGCGACGGTCCTGAGGTTGGGGTCGAAGAAGTAGCCCTTGAACACAGGCGAGGAAATCAGCTCGTAGGACGGGAAATAGTCGACATCGTCCAGCGTGCTCGCCAGCTCGCCGGCTGCCGCCCGCAAGACGGACTTGGAATAGCTGGTGGCGACCAGCACATGCTGGGAACTGGCCGTGGCCGTCAGCGGCACGGGCGATACCGTGAGCAGAAAGCGGCAGCCGGGGTTGAAGGCCTGCACCAGTGCGCGAAACGCCAGGAAGTCGGCCAGCGTCTGCGAGGCGGTGAAGTTGCGGAACTCGAGTTCGGCCTCGCCCGGGGGCTGCGCCACGGTGCCGGCCGCCGTGGGGTAGACCACGCCGTCGACCGGGTCCACCCAGGCTTCGGTCAGGCCTAGCGTGAAGACCAGCAGGTCCATCTGCTGCAGCATGGCCTTCACCTTGGCCAGGTGGCTGCGCCGGTGGATCAGGACCTGCTCCGGCGTCGCGAATCCGTTGGGCTCGATCGCCGGGCGCAAGCCGTCGACATAAATCTCGCCCCGCTTCCACACGCCGTTGACGGGGCTGAGCAGGCCCAGCGACTCCTGGGCCAGCTGCAACAGCTGCCGCGCCGTGTAGATGTTGCCGTAGCGGGCGGAGAACTGGCCAAACCCATAGGCGGTGTAGCGCTCCCGCTTCAGCCCCAGCGGCGGCGGCTCCATGTCCAGCACCTTGAAGCCCTGTTGAGTCATGCGCTTCTGGATGTGCTGGGCGAAGCAGCTGCCCGCCGTGGCGATGCGGGTTTCGGCGGCGATGTCGAACTTCCTGGCGTAGAGATCCCGGATCTCCAGGGCGTGCGACTGCGACACGCCGGTCTTCCAATAGCTTCGCTGGGGCAGGTTTTCGTACGGAGACATGACAGCATTCCTCATTCGGCAGTGGGTCCCTTGGCGAGCGCGGCCAGCCGATTGCAAGCCAACGCCAAGGTCTCATCCCGCTTCGCAAAGCAGAACCTCACATGCCGCCGCTCCTGCGGCTGCTGATAGAAAACCGACAGCGGAATGGCCGCGACGCCGATTTCGGTCGTCAGCCAGCGCGCGAAGTCCAGTTCCGGCAGATCGGACACCGCGCTGTAGTCCACCGTCTGGAAATAGGTGCCCTCGCAGGGCAGCAGCTTCAGCGGCGTGGCGGCCAGGGCCGCACGGAAGCTGTCGCGCTTGGCCTGGTAGAAATCGCTCAGATCCTGCCAGGGCGTCGGGTCCGCGAGGTAGGTGGCAATCGCATGCTGGGTCGGCGTGTGCACCGTGAACACCGTGTACTGGTGCAGACGGCGGAAGGCCGCGCTCAGGGCGGGCGGCGCGGCGACGAAGCCGACCTTCCAGCCCGTCACATGGAAGGTCTTGCCGA
>CBHWBD010000150.1:0-12578 GCA_966111775.1 uncultured Comamonadaceae bacterium
GCCGCTGCGCATGGACCAGGACGAGTAGTTCTTGTTGCCGATGTAGAGCTTCATGACGGGACCGCGTTGAACAGGCGACCGAGCTTAGGGGCCGCGGGCCGCGTCAGGGTTGAGCAATCCGCAAGGGATTAATGCCTGGCGCGCCAGGCATCCAGGCGCGCGACACCGCCTTTGCCCGACAGATAGGTCGGCAGCACGGCCTCCAGCGAGCTGGCGCGGATGCCGAGTTCGGCCAGGCCGGGCAGCTGGCCGCTGGGCACATTGGGCACGCTCAGCGAGGCCAGGTTGTCGCGCGACAGCTTGGGCACGCCGGGCAGGCATTCCATGACGAGGGCCTGCAGCGTGGCCAACGCGTGGGGCAGGGCCAGCACGGGCCGTTCGCGGCCCGAGACGCGGCCCGCCAGCTTCACCAGCTCGGCCAGCGTCAGCTCGCGCGGGCCGGCGATCTCGTAGGTCTGGCCGACGGACTCGCGGCGCAGCAGCACTTCGACGAGGGCACGGGCCAGATCCTGCACCCACACCGGCTGCAGGCGTGCCCCGGCGCCACCAAGGGGGATCAGCGGGAACAGGCCCTGCAGCCAAGCGAAGAAATTGACGCTCTCGTCGCCGTCGCCGAACACCAGGGACGGTCGCACCAGCGTCAGCTCCAGCGGATGGGTCTGGGCCGCGACCTGCAGGGCGGCTTCGCCGGCCGCCTTGCTGCGCAGATAGCGCGACGGCGCATGCTCGGCCACGCCGAGGGCACTGACGTGGACCAGGCGCCGCGCGCCCGCCGCGGCGATGCGCTTGGGCAGCTCCACATGCACATGCTCGAAGGCGGCCATGCTGCCTTGCAGGATGGCGACGAGGTTGACGACGACGTCGTGCCCGGGCATGAGGCGGGGCAGGTCCTTGAAGACATCGGCCTGCACGACCGTGACACCGGGCAGGCTCTGCACGCTTTGCGCATGCGGCAGACGGCGCGTCGGCACGGTGATGCGCACATCGGCGCCACAGCGCCTCAGCAACTGCTCGCACAGCGCGCGGCCGACAAAGCCGCTGCCGCCGAGAACAAGGACGGAAAGACTCATGATTTGTCCCCCACCGCCGCCGGCGGCACATCGCTGACGTCGGCCTCGCGCGCGCCCGCCGGGCCGATGCTGACGCCCAGACGCTCGCGCAGCGAGGTGGCCGGCAGACCCATCACCTGGGCGTAGATGGCGCCGCCGAGCAGCACCTTGCGCACATAGTCGCGCGTCTCGTTGAAGGGAATGTTCTCGGCCCAGATGGCCGCGTCCATGACGGGGCCGTCGCGCCAGCGCGCCGGGCGGCCGGGGCCGGCGTTGTAGGCCGCGGCGGCCAGGGCCTGGGCGCCGTCGAAGCGGTCCAGCACCAGCTTGAGGTATTGGGTGCCGATGCGCAGGTTGAAGTCGCGGTCGTGCATCAGCTCGGCGCTGTAGTTGAGGCCGGCCTTCTTGGCCGTCCACTTGGCGGTGGCGGGCATGACCTGCATCAGGCCGGCGGCGCCGACATGGGAGCGGGCGTCCAGCACGAAGCGCGATTCCTGGCGGATCAGTCCGTAGACATAGGCCGGGTCGATGCCGCTGGCCTGGGCCTCGCGCTGCAGCTCGGCGCGGTGCGGCGTGGGGTAGCGCTGGCTGATGTCGATCTCGGCCTTGGTGCGCTCGCTGGTGTTGATGCAGCGGTCCCAGACCTCGCGGTCGCAGGCCTCCTGGGCCGCGGCCAGCAGGGCGCGGTCGTTCATGCCGCGCAGCGAGAAGTTCCACTCGCGCACGCCTTCGCTGCGCAGGCCCAGGTCGATGAGGCGCAGCGCGCGCGCCAGGCCCGCATGCTGGCGCGCGACCCGCCGCTCCTCCGCCGTCAGCGGCGCGGGCGCGGGCGGCAGCGGCGTGGGCAGGCCGAGGTCCTCGGCGGCCAGGCGGCCGAAGTAGTTCAGCGGCGTGGCCGCCAGCGAGGCGAGCTGGGCACGCGCGGCAGGCTGGTCGCCGTTCTGGCGCGTCGCGCGGGCCTTCCAGTAGGCCCAGGTCGGATCGCGCTGTTCGGCCGACGTCATGCGCTCGATGGCGCGCAGGGCCGTGGCGGGCTGGCGCACGCGCAGGGCGGCGCGGGCTGCCCAAGCCAGCGTGTCGTCGGTCCAGGCCAGGTCGGGCGCCAGCTTCTCGGCGCGGGCAAAGGCGGTCAGGGCGCCGTCCTGCAGGCGCAAGGCGAACTGGCGGCCCACCTGCACCCAGACCCAGGCCTGCAGCTCGGGCGACAGCGACTTCCATTTGTCCTGCAGCAGGTCGCCGGCCTGGCCGGGGTCGTTGGCGGCGACGCGGGCCAGGGCCAGGGCCGTCAGTTCGGCCTCGGGCCTCGGCGCGGTGCGGGCCTTGCGTGTCAGATAGCGGCCGGCGTTGTCCTGCAGCTCGGCGAGCTTCTGGTCCAGGGGCTTGCTGTTGAGCAAGGACACGGCCTGGCGCGCGGCGCGGGGGCGGCTCAGTTCGGTGGCCAGCCTCGCCTTGGCCCACAGGGTGTCGGGCTTGAACTGGCCGGCGTCGACCAGGACACTGGCGAGCTGCAGGCAGCCGTCGTCGCCGTCCTTCTGGGCCATCCACGCCGCTCGTGCGGCGTTCACAAACTCTGCTCGGGCGGCCTCGGTGTCGGCCTTGGTGCCGGCGACATGGTCGGCCAGCATGGCATAGCAAGCCACCTCGCGGTCGTCGCGCATCTGGTAGTTCGCATGGTCGCGCTTGAAGTTGGCCCAGTCGCGGCGGCGGCCCAGCTCCAGCAGCCAGTCGTTGCGCAGCCGGTCCTCGACATAGCTGCCGGGGTAGCGGGCATAGAAACCGTCCATCTCCGGCTGGCGCACCTCGGCCAGGCGGACATTGAGGTCGAAATACTCGACCCAGCCGGCCAGCGGATGGTTCTGCGCGCGGGCCGCGTCGACCAGGGCGGTGAGGCGCTTGCGGTCGCGCTTGACCCAGGCATCACGGGCCTGCACGGCGAGGTCGGACTCGGGTGGCGCCGACGGCGCGGCATCGGCGCTCAGTGCCACCGACAACAGCAGGGCCAGCGCGCCGCGGCCCATGCATTGGAAAACTCGACCACCGATCTGACTCATGCGCTTGACGCCCGTGACTGCCCAACACTGCGTGCGCCCGGCCAGCTGGCCGAGCGCCGCGCCTCCTGCCTGAATTTAACCCAGGCAAACCCGCGGCTTCGCCTTTTACGCAGGCTGGCGCCCTCGGCTGGGGCGGCCCAAGAGTTAGGGGCTGGATAGCGCTACCAATCTCGCTGATCATGCCGCCGATCGACAAGGAGACTGTGGATGAAGACCGCCGCACAACATGTCCTCCTGGCCTCGGCCCTGCTGCTGAGCCTGGCCGCACAGGCCAACCCCGACGTCTACCCGACGCCCGGCACCCAGGCGCCGGCCAGCAGCTTCACGGCGGGCGCCAGCGGTCTGCTGGTGGCCTACTACACCGGCGAGGCCGGCGGCTTCACCAACCTCGTCGGCGTGCGCATCAATGGCGTCGACGGCACGCCCGGACTGTCCAACCATGGCAGCGCCTATGGCCAGACTTTCGTGCTGGGCCAGGTGTCGGCCGGCGACAGCCTGGTGTTCTTCATCGATGCCAACAGCGGGGCGGCGCGCTATTACAGCGACGTGAGCCTGAACAGCGACGGCGTCAACCATGTCTGGGCCAAGGCCTTTGCCGGCGACGCGCAGGTGCCGGCCGGCACCAACCTCGCCTTCGAGGATCTGCCCAGCGGCGGCGACTTCAACTACCGCGATCACAGCTTCGTCTACCAGATCACCGCCGTGCCCGAGCCGCAGAGTGCGGCCCTGCTGCTGGGCGGCATGGCCCTGCTGGCCTGGCGTCGCCGCGCGCGGGCCTGACGCTCGGCCTCAGTCCGCCGCGTCCAGGTTCCAGCCCTCGATCTCGAAGCGCAGCCGGCCGCGGATGCCCGGGTTGGTCGGCTTCATCTTGCCGTTGGCCGCCACGGCGCTGCTGTCGAAAGGCACGCTGACCTCGATGCGCCCTGACTTCAGCTGCTTGGGCGCGATCTCGGTGTCGGCCATGGACACGCCGGCGTCCTGCCAGGCGTACTTGACCTTCCAGACTTCGCCCTCGCTGGTCGGCGGCACCATCTCCAGGATCAGCGCATTGCGGAACAGATAGCCGCCCTCGAAGTGCTCGTTGAGCCAGAGCCGCTTCTCGATCTCGTAGTCGGGCACGCGCACACCCAACGTCATGCCATAGGCCAGCGACTTGCGGCGCGGGTTGACCTTGGCGCGGTTGGCGAGGAAGACGGTGCTGAGGTATTGGCTGGAATCCTTCTTCCAGTTGGCCTGGGCCACGCAGGCCACCGAGTCTTCCTCCGACGTGCGCCGGCTCAGGAACCAGAGCTTGCCGCGTGGCGAGGCCAGCACCTCGATCTGGTAGAGGGCGTTGACGGCGCGGCCGGCGTCGGCCTCCTTCTGCACCGCGTCGGGCAGGCGGATGTCGTCGATCTCCAGCCACAGGTCCACGCGCACGTCACCGAACAGGAAACGCGACAGGTTCTGGAAGCCCTCTTCGCTGTTGACGATGCCGAAGTAGCCCGAGTGGGCGCGGTAGACGAAGGCCTTGGCGCATTGCTCGGTGATGTTGCCCTTGGCGTCCAGCCCGCACAGCGTCGCGTTCTCGATCTTGACGAGGCCGTCGCTGCCATGGCCGACGAAGCTGCGCGACATGCCCGCCGCGGCTTCGTAGTCGAGGCGGTTGCTGCCCACCAGCGTGAACACGCGCCGCGACGGGAAGCGCGCCTCGGGCAGCAGGTCCACGCGCTTGTACTTCTTGGCCGCGGCCGCCAGGTCCAGATAGGCCGGCATGCGCTTGTCGCGGTCGAAATTGGAGATGTCGTTGACGCTCAGCCAGGACGGGATGTTCTGGCCCAGCACGTCGATGCCGTTGTGCGGCGTGGCATAGGTGAAGAACTTGTCGACATGCTTCGCGACCTTCTCGGTGTCCAGCGCGACGTTCTGCAGGAAGGCGCGGCAGACCAGGCCGCCCATGGAGTGGGCGACGAGGTAGCAGCGGAAGTCCTCGGGCGCGATCTTGTTGTCGGGGTTTTTGCTGACCAGGTCGCGCACGCGGGCGACCAGCTTGGACAGGCCCTTGGCGAAATCCTCGATCTCCGGCGTCTTGCTGTTGCCCAGGTAGGAGGAGGCGGCGTCGTAATAGCGGTAGATGACGATGCAGCGGCTGCCGAGCTTGTTGTCGGTCGGCTTGCCCAGCGAGTCGGCCTCCCACTCGGGGTCGACGATGTCGTAGCCGTCCTCGTAGACGTCCTGGTAGCCGTACTCCGAGGCCAGGCGCACGACGGGCGACTCGAAGACGTATTTGCGCGGTCTCTCGTCCTTGTTCGGCACGGCGCGGTACATGGTCGAGCCCAGGTTGAAGCCGCAAAAAGGGTCGGCCGTGGTCTCGTCGATCTCGCCGCGCGACATGGCGTAGCCGCGCACATAGATGATGGGATGGAAGGGGGCGTCGGGCGTGGGCATTGCGGCTTCCGGCGGGTGAAGACGACGGCGACCATAGCCCTGCGCGGGCGTTCGCGGCCATCCCCTTGCCGCCGCTCGTCCCCAGGGCTGAGGACTGAAATACGTGATGGGTTTTAATAGACCGCTCCCCGCCCCGTCACCACCGCCCAACGATGAGCGCTGCCCACCCCGACCGTCCCACCCTGCGCCGCGAGCTGCTGGCCGCGCGCCGCGAGTTCGCGTCCGGCCCGGCCTTCCAGACCGCGCGGGCCGCCCTCGACGGGCCGCTGCGCGAACTGCTGGCTCAGCTGGAGCCTGAGCTGCTCGGCGTCTACTGGCCGCTGCCGGGCGAGTTCGATCCCGGCGCCTTGCCCTTCCCGCGCGCGCTGCCGTTCGCACGGCGCGATCCGGCCGAGATGGTGTTCCGCCGCTGGGACGGCGGCCCGACGACGGCCCAGGACGAATGCGGCATCGCGACGTCCACCGGTGCCGTGGCCGTGCCCGACGTGGTGCTGGTGCCCTGCGTGGGCTTCACGCGCGCGGGCTTTCGCCTCGGCTATGGCGGCGGCTACTTCGACCGCTGGCTGGCCTTGCATCCCGGCGTGACGACCATCGGCCTCGCCTGGTCGGGTGCCGAGACCCATTTCCCCGTCGAGGCGCATGACCGCGCGTTGACGCTCGTCCTCACCGAACGCGAACTCATCGCTCCCGACTGACAGGAACCCTCTCACGATGCATGACGGCATGACCCTGATCTCGACGCTGGCCGCCGCCTTTGGCCTGGCCCTGGTGCTGGGCCTGCTCGCCCAATGGGCGCGGCTGCCGGCCCTGGTGGGCTATCTGCTCGCCGGCGTACTGATCGGGCCGCATACACCGGGCTTTGTCGGTGACGTGCATCTGGCCCAGCAGCTGTCGGAGGTCGGCGTCATGCTGCTGATGTTCGGCGTCGGCCTGCACTTCTCGGTCGGCGATCTGATGTCGGTCAAGGGCATTGCGCTGCCCGGTGCGTTGGTGCAGATGGCAGCCGCCACCGGCATGGGCGCGGCGATGGCGCATGGGTGGTGGGGCTGGGCGCTCCCGGCGTCGCTGATCTTTGGCCTGGCGCTTTCGGTGGCGAGCACGGTGGTGCTGCTGCGGGCGCTGGAGTCGCGCGAGCTGCTGCATACCGGCAATGGCCGCATCGCCGTCGGCTGGCTGGTCGTCGAGGACCTGGCCATGGTGCTGGCCCTGGTGCTGATCCCGGTGCTGGGCGGCGAGGGCGGTGCCAGCGGCAGCGCGCTGTGGCTGACCATTGGCAAGACGCTGCTGGCCGTCGGCGTGTTCGTCGCGGTGATGCTGGTGGCCGGGCGGCGCCTGCTGCCGTGGATGCTGTGGCAGGTCAACCGCACCGGCTCGCGCGAGCTGTTCACGCTGGCCACCGTGGCCGCGGCCGTGGGCCTGGCGGTGGGTGCGGCGGCGCTGTTCGGCGTCAGCGTGGCCCTGGGGGCCTTCTTCGCCGGCCTGGTGCTGCGCGAATCGGCGTTCAGCGAGCGCGCGGCCCACGAGAGCCTGCCGCTGCGCGACGCCTTCGCCGTGCTCTTCTTCGTCGCCGTCGGCATGCTGTTCGACCCGCGCGTCCTCATCGAGCAGCCGCTGGCCGTGCTGGCCACCGTGGCCGTCATCCTGATCGGCAAGACGCTGGCCGCGGGCGTGCTGGTGCTGCTGCTGCGCTACCCGCTGTCCACGGCGTTGACGGTGGCGGTCAGCCTGGCGCAGATCGGCGAGTTCAGCTTCATCCTGCTCGGCCTGGGCCAGAGCCTGGGTCTGGTGCCGGCCGAGGCGACCAGCCTGGTTGTCGCCGGTGCCATCGTGTCCATTGCGCTGAACCCGCTGCTGTTCGCGGGCGTGGAGCCGCTGCGCCACTGGGTGCTGAAGCGCTCGGCCTGGGCGCGCAAGCTGGAGGCGCGCGACGACCCGCTGGCCGAGTTGCCGGCCGACACGCCCGAGAGCGCGCTGGCCGGCCAGGTCGTGCTCGTGGGCCACGGCTCGCTGGGCACGGCCCTGCATGACGAGCTGGGCAGTCGCCCGCTGGTCGTCATCGACCATGACCGCGAGGTCGTCGAGAAGCTGCGCGCCGCCGGCCATGCCGCCGTGCTGGGCGAGGCCGCGGAGGCCATGACCCTGGTGCAGGCCCATATCGCCCAGGCCGCCTGGCTGGTCGTCGCCGTGACCGATGTGCGCGGCGTGCCCGCCATGCTGGCTACGGCCCGACAGCTCAACCCCGAGCTGCGCTGCGCCGTCGTTGCGCACACGCCCGAAGAGGCGCAGTGGCTGGGCGAAGCCGGCGTCAACGAGGTGCTGCGGTCGCAGCAGGCCATGGCTCAGGCACTGGCCAAGGTCGTGGCGGCCTGATCAGGCCGTCCACCAATTGCCGGCCGCACCGGCCAGCCACATCGCCAGTCCGAGGCCGGCGGCGATGCGCGTGACCCAGGTGTCGCGCCCGGCCGGCTCGCTGAAATGCCAGGGGAAGGTCAGCGTATCCACGACGTAGCGCACCGGATCGACGCAGCCGCCCAGCAGCAGCAGGGCGCCGCCAGCGACCTCCAGCGCCGTGAAGCCCTCGTCGCCAGACCATGCGTGGCCGGCGACGATGAAGCAGACGATGGCGCCGCTGAGGAAGAGGCCGCACAGCACATATTCGGTGACGGAGTAGTCGGGCCAGTCGCGACGCAGCATCGATGCAGTCTAGGTTCGCTGCCTCGCCATGAAGCGCGGATTGCGCAGCAAGGCCGCCGACACCAGCGACACCAGCAGGCCGACCGGCAGGATCTCGCACATGGTCATCGGGAAGCGGTAGAGGGGGTTGGCGTAGTTGCGCTTGAAGTCCTCCATCTCGGCGGCGAGCTTGGCGAGCTCCGCCTCGGGCAGGCCCTTGGCCTTGCTCTGGGCCAGATACATCTTGGCCCACTCGGTGCCGAAGTCCATCTTGCTGACGGCCAGTGTCACCTCCCAGGCCGCGGCGTAGATGACGCTGGCCACCAGGCTGATGGCCAGGCCGAGGGCGAAGGCCGGCCAGAAACGGATGACGCCGCCGAGTTCGTCGTCGCGGCGCCGCTTGGTGGCGACGAAGACCAGGCTCAGCGCGATCAGCATCAGCGTGTAGCCGATGAGCATGCCATGGGCCGGCGGCGCGCCCCGGTTCAGGATCAGCAGGGCGAACAGCGGCACACCGGCAGCCAGGCCGGCAGCGCCGCCGAAGGTCAGGATGGTTTTCAGCATGGAAGCCTCATGGCGGGTTGAAGAGCCGCCATGGAACGATGTTCGGGCCGCCAAGGCCATCGGACAAATGGGTGATTTCGCTGAAATCAGCCCTTCAGCGCAACAAACCGAGCTCTCTCGCCTTCAGGATGGCCTCGGTGCGGCGCCGCGCGTCGAGCTTCTCGAACAGCCGGGCCACATGCGTCTTGACCGTGTGGGGCGACACATTCAGCTTGTCGGCGATCTGCTTGTTGCTCAGGCCGGCCGCCAGCAGCTCCAGCACCTCGCGTTCGCGCGGGCTGATGCCCAGGCTGGCCTGGGCCTGCGGGTTGCCGTCGAAGGGCGGAGGCGGCGGCGCGCGATGGCCGAGCAGCCGGATGCCGGCCCAGGCACCCAGGGCCAGGAAGGCCAGGGCGATGACGGCGATATAGAAGGTCTCGGACTGGGCCCGGGCGAGGTGGCGGTAGTCCAGCCATTGCAGCAGCCCCGTGCCGGCCGCCAGGGCCAGGCCGTAGAGGGCGATGCGCTTCCACATCGGGCTAGACGCCGGCCAATGCGTCGCGGGTGAGCGCCGCCTGCTGCTTCACCCATTCCGCAAACTGCTGCACCTCGGGCCGGCGGGCCGCGCCCGTGCCCATGATGAGCCAGTAGCTGAAGGGGCTGCCCAGCCGGCCCTGCTTGCCGAAGGGCTCGACGAGTTCGCCGCGTTGCACATGCTCGTGCACCAGGGGCAGGCGGGCCAGGGCCACGCCCTGGCCCGTCAGGGCGGCCTGCACCTGCTGGTAGGTGAAGTTCAGATACAGCCAGCGACGCGGCTGCAGGTCGTGTTCGCCCATCTCCGTCAACCAGCGCCGCCAGCTCAGGTATTCGGCGCTGGGGCGGGGATCGTCCTCCTCGGCCAGGGCGTGGCCCTGGAGGTCGGCGGGCTTCTTCAGCGGCGCCGGCGGCTTCTGCAGATACCAGGGGCTGACGCAGGGCGACAGCATTTCCTCGAACAGCTGCTCGGCGTCCGCCGGCACCGACGGGCGGTCGTCGTAGCGCAGGGCGAGGTCGCTCTCGCCTTCTTCCAGGTCGACCTTGCGGTCATAGGCCGACACGCGGATGTCGATGTCCTCGTGTTCGCGCTGGAAGGCTTCCATGCGCGGGATCAGCCACAGCGAGGCGAAGGAGGCGAAGGTGCTGACGTTGACGATGCGCCGGCCGCGCGCGCGGCGGATCTGGCGCACGGTCTGGTCCAGCTTGGACAGCACGGCCACGGCCGTCGGCAGCAGCTGGGCGCCGTCGCTGGACAGCTCGACCTTGCGCGTGCCGCGCAGGAAGAGGGTGCAGCCGATCTCCTCCTCCAGGGACTGGATCTGCCGGCTGATGGCCGACTGCGTCAGGCTCAGCTCGTCCGCCGCGGCGCGGAAGGACAGCAGCCGGGCCACGGCCTCGAAGGCGCGCAGGGGGCCAATCGACAAGGGGCGCTGGCGCATCGGCTGATTCATGCGCAGATGGTATCAATCCGCGCGGCGGAGTCATTGGACCGCCCTGGGTGAAATCAGCAGAATCCCTGACATCAACCCAGGAGAGTCATCATGAGTGATGCGCAATCTACATGGCATTTGGACGGTGGCCGGGCCCTGACCCTGGCCGGTGCCGCCGAGGCACGCCGCCTGGCGGTGGCCCGTGGTCGCGTCTGGCTGACCCTGTCCGGCACGGCCGACGAGCCGGCTGAAGACCAGTGGCTGGAAGCTGGTGAGGCCGTGGCCCTCGCCCCGGGCCAGACGGCCGTGCTGGAGGGCTGGCCGGCTGCTGACTTCGAGTTGCTGGTGCCGCCGACCTCAGCCGCGCGCCGCGGTTTTCTTGGCGGGCGTCTTCTTTTTAGCCGCTGAAGTTTTCTTGGCCGCCGGCGTCTTGCTGGCGGCGGGTTTCTTGGGCTTCTTGGCGTTCGCCGCGCGCAGGGCCGCCTCCATGGCCAGCCGGGCCCAGGGCAGCATCAGCGGCGGCGACTCCAGCGTCTCCTCGGGCGGCCGGTAGTAGCTCAGCACCTGGACCTCGCCGGTCTTGGTCTCGTAGGTGAAGGGCTCGCAGCCGGCGGCGACGAAGCGTTCCCGCGTGGTGTCGTCGGTCTTCAGGTAGAGCTGGTTCTGGATGATCAGCGCCATGAAGAGGCCGTCCACATAAAGCCCTTGGCCGCCGAACATGCGCAGCGGGCGCACGGGCCCCAGCGGCGACAGCATCTCGATGCAGAGCTCGGTGAAGGCGTCTGGGGGCTTTGCCACGTTCAGCCTTTCCAGGTGAACGGGAAGTGCAACTGGCGCAGGAAGCCGTCCGGCACATAGTCGCCCAGCACGCCATAACGCTCCGGCCACTTGCGCTCCGACTGCACGGCCGTGCCGAACAGGTGGTCCAGGAAGGCGAAGTGGGCCGCGTAGTTCTTGTCCAGGGCCTCCTGGTCCTGGGAGTGGTGCCAATGGTGGAAGTTGGGCGTCACGATGACATAGCGCAGCGGCCCCAGGCGCACGCTGACGTTGGCATGGTTGAACACGGCCTGGAAGCCGACGACGACGATGTAGGCGTCGATGACCTCCTTGCTGAAGCCCAGCACGAAGATGGGCGCCAGCACCAGGGTGCGGGTCAGGATGAGCTCCAGGATGTGCTGGCGCGAACCGGCCAGCCAGTCCATGCTCTTCACGCTGTGATGCACCGCATGCAGCCGCCACAGCGCGGGCACCTCGTGATAGGCCCGGTGCGTCCAGTACTGCATCAGGTCGGCGACCAGGATGATGAGGAAGAGGGCGATGGGGAAGGGCAGGTTCTGCACCCAGCCCTGGATGCCGTCCTTGGCCGCCCAGCCGAAGAATTTGTGCACCAGCAGATTGGTGGCCAGCATCACGAAGCCGACGGCCAGGTGGTTGACGATGAAGTGCTGGAAGTCGGTCTGCCATTCGGGGCGGAACACCGGCTGGTCGCGGCGCAGCGCGAACAGCTTCTCGATGAAGACGAAGATCAGCGTCGAGCCCAGCAGGTCGAGGATGAACCAGTCCAGGCCGACATAGGGCGTGTGGTCGGGGAAGTTGGGATCCACCTCGACCTTGTGGCCGCCCAGGCCCAGGGCCAGGCCCAGCAGCACGAAGGTCCACAGGGCCAGCCAGCGCTGGCGGCTGAAGACGATGTTGAACAACGCCAGGCCGCCCGCCACCACCAGGCTCCAGTACAGCAGGCGCCGGATGACTTCCACGTCGTAGGCTTGGCGCAACTGCGGTGTCGTCAGGTATTCGGGGAAATGGAAGGCCAGCACGCCGAGAAAGCACAGGATGGCCAGCATCAGCGCGATGACGCCGCTGACCATGCCGCGGCCCGGCTTGAGCGCCCCGCTCGATTCACTGAGTTGATTGAGCTTGTCCAGCATCTGTTGTTGTCCCTGATGGCGATTGCGTGGCGCGACTGTAGTGATGCCGGCCCATGGCCCACAATGGCCAGATTCCCAGGTCAGCCAGGAAGTTCTCACCCTTGGACGCCAACGACCGCGCCGCCATCCGGCACAAGCTGATCGAACAACGCCTGGCCCTGCCCAACCGCCTGGGCCTGGCTGCCGACCTGCAGGAGGTGCTGCGCGTCTGGCTGTTGCGCCGCCCGGAAACCACCATCGGCGCCTACTGGCCCATCAAGGGCGAGTTCGATCCGCTGCCGGCCCTCTATCGCTGGAGCGAAGACCACCCCGAGAGGCGCATCGGTCTGCCGGTGGTCGACAAGGAGCACGGCACGCTGCGCTTTCACGTCTGGTATCCCGGCTGCCCGATGGAGGAAGACGCCTTCCACATCCCCAAGCCCAAGGGCACCGAGGAATTCC
>CBHWBD010000151.1:0-12544 GCA_966111775.1 uncultured Comamonadaceae bacterium
GCTCCGAGAAGCTGGGCGTCAGCCCCAAGGGCAACCAGGTGCACCTGATGGTGGCCGCCTGGAGCTGGGGCGCCTACCTGGGCGAGGACGGCATGAAGCGCGGCATCCGCGTCAAGACCAGCTCCTACACCCGCCACCACGTCAACATCACGATGACCCAGGCCAAGACGGTGTCCAACTACACCAACTCCATCCTGGCCAACATGGAAGCGACCGACGAAGGCTATGACGAGGCCCTGCTGCTGGACGCCTCGGGCTTCGTGTCGGAAGGCGCGGGCGAGAACCTCTTCGTCATCAAGGGCGGCGTCGTCTACACGCCCGACCTGTCGGCCGGCGCGCTGAACGGCATCACCCGCAACACCATCTTCTCGATCTGCCAGGACCTGGGCCTGAAGCTCGTGGAGAAGCGCATCACCCGCGACGAGGTCTATATCTGCGACGAGGCCTTCTTCACCGGCACGGCCGCCGAAGTGACGCCCATCCGCGAGCTGGACCGCGTCGAGATCGGCTCGGGCTCGCGCGGCCCCATCACCGAGAAGATCCAGTCGGCCTTCTTTGACATCGTCAACGGCCGCAACCCCAAGTACGCCGAGTGGCTGACCGCTGTTTAAGAAGAGCAAGAACCATGAGCACCACCACCACACCCGCCGCCACCGTCGAAGTCACGGCCAAGGACTGCAACGACAACGGCACCGTCTTCTGCCCCAACCCCAAGATGGCGCTGTGGAGCAACCATCCCAAGGTCTTCATCGACCTGACCCACGGCGGCCAGGGCCAGTGCCCGTATTGCGGCACGGCCTACAAGCTGAAGGCCGGCGAAGTCCTGTCCGGCGGGCACTAACGCGCCAGAGCGGCGGCCCTGCGGCTGCCGCGGCGCTGGCTGTCCAGATCGGCCTCCAGCGCCCTTTCAGCCGCCGACAGCGGCTTCACCACCCCACTCGCCAGCGCGCCCTGGTCGAGGTTCTGACCCCAGGTCAGGCCGGCGCGCATCTGGATGGGCGCGGCCAGGCCGTTGGTGAAGCCGGCCGGCAGCCACGGCATGGTCTGGGCCAGCACCAGGGCCACGCGCGGCTTGATGGCCGCATCGCCGATGCGGCCGCGCTGGCCCCAGCTGACGGTCTGGTCGGCACTCGAACCCGTCAGGAACTGCGGCGTCACGGCGACGTCGCGCAGCACGCCATGGCGCAGCTGCATCAGCGCCTCCTCGGCCAGCATGGCCGTGTCCTCGCGCGGCACGCTCTGGCCGGTCGGCCAGGAATAGCTGTAGTCGTCGGTGACGCGGTCGCTGCTGAAGAAGCGCACGATGTCGGCCGGCTGGTAGGCGCGCTGCACTGCCGTCGACGCCGTGCCGAAGAACTGCACCCGGCCCAGGTCGACCATCTCCTGCGAATAGAAGGGCAGCTGCGCGCGCAACTGCTCGGACGCCGTGTTGGTCGGCACGGCCTCGTAGACGCGCAGGCTGGAGTTCAGCAGCAGATGGACGCGCGGCGGCAGGAAGTCGTTGGCATGGGTCAGCTCGTGATACAGCAGCCGGCCCAGGTTGGGGATCAGGGCGGCGCTGTCGCGTGAGGCGCGCTCCAGCACGCCAGGCCGCCCGCCGGCCGACTTGTTGCCCTGCACATAGCGCCACAGCATGGTGTAGGCCAGGTCGTTGCCGTAGTCGCTGCGCGGATCCGGCGCCTCGCTGACCGTATCGCGCTCGGCGGCCGTTTGCCAGAGGTAGTCGGCGTCCAGATAGATGGCGCCGGTGGCGCTCCAGTAGAAGGCCGGCCTCACCCGGCCGCCGATGACGATGGCCGTGGTGGCATTGAGCAGGCGGCGGAAGTCGCCATTGACGTCCTGCTCGCGCAAAAAGGCCTCGAAGCGCTGGCCCATCCAGTCGTTGGACACCAGCACCCGGGCCATCACCTGCTCCACGGTCGGCAGCTCGCCGCGCGTTTCAGCGCCCAGGATGGGCAGGCGGCCGAGGGTGCACAGATTGTTGTTGCTGAGGGCCGGCGAGTAGATGCAGTCGCGCAGGTCCGCCGCACGCGCGCCGCCGGCCAGATAGGGATAGACGCGCGAAGACAGGTTGCCGCTGCCGAACAGCGGCGAAGCCGCCGCCGTGGGCGAGGCTTGGACCAGCAGGCTGAAGTCCTGGCTGAGGCTGCGGCCGTCGGCCAGCGTGACCTCGGCACGCAGGCGCAGCAGGCTGTCCTCGGTCACCGTGGGCGCCGTGAAGATGACGCGCCATTGGTTGCTGTCGCCGAGGTTGACCTCGGGGCCGTCGACACGGCTCCAGCGCACGCGCGCCAGCGGATAGTCGGCCGCGGCCAGGCCATCGACCCAGGCGCGCAGCGAGGTCTGGCCGCCGGCCCAGACCGAGGGCTCGCCGCGGATCAGCAGGGTGGACGCCTCCGGGGCGCTGGCATTGATCTCGGCCTGGCCGCTGTAGCTCGCGCCCTTGGCGTCGGTGAAGTCCACGCTGAAGGCATAGCGGCCCGCCGCGGCCGGCGCGACGCTGAGCGACTGCGAACGCGCCGAGCTCAGGGCCAGGGTGCTGCCGTCGGTCTGGCGCCATTGCAGCGTGTCCAGCCGCGACCCCGGGCAGGCGAGCACGGCCAGCTCCTGGTTGCGCCCCGCGGCGGCGGCCGTCGGCAGGGCCAGGCGGGCGACCGAGCCACTCAGGCATTGCGTGCCCAGGGGCGGCACGGTGACGGGGCCGGGTGCCGGCGTGGCGTCGCCGCCGCCCCCGCCGCAGGCCGTCATCAACAGGCAAAGCAACAGGGGCGCAGCGTTTTTCAGCAGGAACATCGGTGGGAGGTGAGCAGCGTGATGACGGACGCAATGTAGCGGTCGGCCGACTTCCTACAATCGCGCCATGCCCCGCTCCACCGCCCAGACCGCCGCACTGCTGGCCTCGCCCGACGACACCGAGGCCCAGTTCTACGAGGCCCTGCAGCATGCCGACCTCGACCACCTGATGGCCCTGTGGGCCGATGACGAGGAAGTCGCCTGTGTCCACCCGGGCGGCCCGCGCATCGTCGGCCTGCCGGCCATCCGCGCCGCCTTCGAAGCCGTCTTCCAGCGCGGCGCCGTCGGCGTCCACCCGGAGCGCGTGCGCCGCCTGCACAGCGGCGACTGCGCCATCCACCATGTGCTGGAGCGCGTGCAGCTGCACGGCGAGGCCCAGCAATCCTGGGTCATCGCGACCAATGTCTATCTGAAGACGGCCCTCGGCTGGCGCCTGGTGCTGCACCACGCCAGCCCCGGCAGCGCCGGCGACGTCCAGGAGCTCGTCGCCGACGCTGGCACGCGTCATTAGGACCCAAGGCGTCATGCAGTACCGCGCCCCCCGCTGGCTGCCCGGCGGCCATGCCCAGACCATCTGGCCGGCCCTTTTCAGCCGCCAGCACGACGGCCCCCTGCCCGCCTGGACGCGTGAGCGCTGGGAAACGCCGGACGGCGACTTCATCGACGTCGACTTTCTGGCCGATACGCCGGCCGATGCGCCTTTGTTCGTCTTGTTCCACGGCCTGGAGGGCGACCGCACCAGCCATTCCAGCGTCGCCTTCGCCAGCGTGGCGCGAGCGCGTGGCTGGCAGATGGCCCTGCCTCACTTCCGCGGCTGCTCCGGCGAGCTGAACCGCGGCCCGCGCGCCTACCACTCGGGCGACTACGAGGAGGTGGGCTGGATCCTGCAGCGACTGCGCGAACGCCATGGCAGCAAGCTGCTCGTCGCCGGCGTGTCGCTCGGCGGCAATGCGCTGATGCGCTGGGCCGAGGAGGCGGGCACGCAGGCTGCCCAGGTCGCCCATGCCGTCTGCTCCATCTGCTCGCCCATCGACCTCGCCGCTGCCGGCGCCGCCATCGACCGCGGCTTCAACAGGCAGGTCTACGCGCGCCGCTTCCTGCGCACCATGATCCCCAAGGCCCTGCGCAAGCTGCAGCAGCACCCGGGGCTGTTCGACGGCGAGCGGCTCAAGCGCGCGTCGACCATCTACGAATTCGACAACCTCTTCACCGCGCCGCTGCACGGCTTCAGGAACACCGAGGACTACTGGACCCGCGCGGCGGCCAAGCCGCATCTGCACCGCATCCGCATCCCGGCCCTGGTGCTGAACGCGCGCAACGACCCCTTCGTGCCCGGGGACAGCCTGCCCCATGCCGCCGAGGTCGGCCCGCACGTGACGCTCTGGCAGCCCGGCCATGGCGGCCACGTCGGCTTTCCGGCTGGTCGCCTGCCGGGCCATCTGCTGACCATGCCGGAGCAGGTCTGCGACTGGTTATATGGCACCCCCGGCCGTGGGTACACGGCCGCCCCCCGCGGGGGCCAAGCCGGCCTAGGGAGCGGCCCGGCGGCCGGCTTGTGACGTCATGGATGACATCGTCCGCGCCGCACTCAAGAAGTGGCCCAACGTCCCGCACTGCTACGGCTGGCTGGCCCTGGACGCGCGCGGCGACTGGTATATGCGCGACGAGCGCATCCAGCACGCCGGGCCCTTCCCCCAAGTCAAGGGCAGCCGCATCACCCACGACAAGCTGCGCGCCTTCATCGAGCGCAACTACGCGGCCGACGAGGCTGGCTGCTGGTTCTTCCAGAACGGGCCGCAGCGCGTCTATGTGGAGTTGGAGTCGACGCCCTGGATCTGGCGCCTGCAGCCCGACGGCCGCGTGCTGGGCCATACGGGCGCCGAAGCGGTCGTGCAATCAAGCTGGCTGGACGAGGATGGGCGGCTCTACCTGCTCACCGACCTCGGCATGGGCCTGGTGCACACGGCCGACATGAGCCTGGCGGCCGATGCCGTCGAGCAGGGGCGCTGGACGCCCGGGGAATTGCGCGCCGGCGAACTGCCGCAGCGCTTCGGCTTCGTGCGCCAACCTCACTCCTGAGGCAGAAACGACAAAGGCTGCCGAAGCAGCCTTTGGATCAGGTGTTGGACGCTTACTGCGCGGCCGAGGCGGCCGGAGCGGCCATCTTGGGCTCGTCGAACTTGGCGCCACCGTTGTTGGCCATGTAGACCACGGCGCGCGAGATTTCGAAGTCGCTGAAATCGCCGCCACCCTGCGGGCCCATATTGCCCTTGCCCTTCAGCGCCGAGTGCACCAGCGCGTCGAAACCGCTCTTGATGCGCGGGCCCCAGGCGGCGGCATCGCCGAACTTGGGAGCGCCGGCGGCGCCAGTGGCGTGGCAGGCCGAGCACTGGGCCTGGAAGACCTGTTCGCCGGTCTTCATCGTGGCGGCGTCGTTGGCGTCCTTGACCTCGACATGGCCGACCGGCGCGATGCGCGCGGCGACGGCCTGGTTCTCGAGGGCGCCCGTACCGGCGGCCGGCTTGGTCGCGGTGCTGACGTAGTTGGCCAGCATGATGATGACCACGATGGGCACCACGAAGGCGAACAGCACGGCCCAGGCGAGCTGCTTGGGGGTCTTGATCGGGCCGGTGTGGGCGTCGTCGTGGTCGTGATCGTGGCTGGCGCTCATGGATTCCTCTTGTCGATCCTTGTCGGTCTGCTCTTCTTGTTCATGCCGGCTCGGCGCGCGACACGAAAAACCTGCGAATTATAGGCAGCCTCTCCACCCCTCCCGGGGCAGCAGATACCCCGCTGCTAGAATCCATGGCTTCGCGCCCGTAGCTCAATGGATAGAGTACTGCCCTCCGAAGGCAGGGGTTGTTGGTTCGATCCCAACCGGGCGCGCCAGATGGATCCCGCCGCTGTCATGTCGGCGGTGCTGCCAACCAGCCCCCGGTTGGTCCGACGCGAACCTCGCGCGCAAGAACCTTCAGATAGCCCCTGGCAAGCTTGCTCTGCGGATTGGCCGCTTCGGCAGCCAATCAGGGGTGGTCGGTTAAACTCGCCGTCGTCACTGGGGAGTAGCCGCTCTTCGCCCGAAGAGGCTTACGTCAACATACTTGGCCCGCAGGCCATGGCGTAAGCGGTTTCTTGGCTTGGCAAGACCTTTGACCATGTCGCCTCCGCTGTGGCCGGGGACGCGACGTGGTCATTCGTCTTTGAACCGGCCAGGGAATATTTCATGGAAGCTCTCTTCGTCTCAACGGGCGTTGTCGCCCTCGCCGAGATCGGCGACAAGACGCAACTCCTCGCCTTCATCCTCGCAGCACGGTTCAAGAAACCCTGGCCGATCATTGCCGGCATCTTGTGCGCGACCATCGTCAACCACGGCCTCGCTGGCGCCTTGGGTGCCTGGATCACGTCCGCCGTGAGCCCTGGCGTACTTCGCTGGGTGCTGGGCGCATCGTTCATCGGCATGGCCATTTGGACGCTGATCCCCGACAAGATCGAGGAGGAGGAAACCCAGGTCGCGAAGCGCTTCGGCGTCTTCGGCGCGACGCTGCTGACCTTTTTCCTCGCCGAGATGGGGGACAAGACGCAGATCGCCACGGTGGCCATGGCTGCCCACTACGCCAATCCATTGTGGGTCGTCATCGGGACCACGCTGGGAATGCTCTTGGCGGATGTGCCTGCGGTGTTCGTGGGTGACAAGCTGGCCAACAAGATTCCGATGCGGCTGGTTCACGCCATCGCTGCCGCGATCTTCGCCGTGCTGGGTGTGGCGACGCTGCTGGGCGCAGGCGCCGGATTCGGCATCTGACCCAGGCCCAAGCCGAAAACCCATATTGCCATCGCGAGACGACGGCGCCCCAGCGCCGCGTCACTCCACCTTGACGGCGCGCAAGCGCAGCGCGTTGCCGATGACGCTGACCGACGACAGCGCCATCGCCGCAGCGGCCACCACGGGTGACAGCAGCACGCCGGAGAACGGGTACAGCAGGCCCGCCGCGAGCGGCACCCCGGCGACGTTGTAGGCGAAGCTGAGGAAGAGGTTCTGGCGGATGTTGCGCATCGTCGCGCGCGACAGGGTCCGAGCCCGCACGATCCCCATCAGGTCGCCCTTGAGCAGCGTGATGCCCGCACTCTCCATGGCCACATCCGTGCCAGTTCCCATCGCGATGCCGACCGTGGCCTGCGCCAGGGCCGGCGCGTCGTTGACGCCGTCGCCGGCCATGGCCACGACGCGCCCTTCGGACTGCAGGCGCTTCACGACGGCCGCCTTGTCCTCGGGAAAGACCTCCGCCACGACCTCGTCGATGCCCAGCTCACGCCCTACCGCTTCGGCCGTGGTCTTGCCGTCGCCGGTCAACATCACGACGCGCACGCCAGCCGCCTGCAGGGCCTGCAGAGCCTGCCGGGTCGTCGGCTTGATGGGGTCGGCGATGGCCACGAACCCGGCCAGCGCACCGCCGATGGCGACGAAGATGACCGTGGCAGCCTTCTCGCGCTGCTGCTCGGCAAGGGCTGCAAGGCTGCCGGTGGCGATGCCCTGCTCGGCCAGGAACTTGGCGCTGCCCGACGCGACGACCAGTCCATCGACGGTCCCGACCACCCCCTTGCCGACGGGGGAATCGAAGTCGGCGACCTGGGACAGGGCCAGCTTGCGCCCCTGGGCATCCATGACGATGGCCATGGCCAAAGGGTGCTCGCTGGCTCTCTCGACGCTGGCAAGCTTCTGCAGGACGTCCTCCGCCGAGAAGCCTCCCATCGCCTCGATGTGGGCCACCTTCGGGCGCCCTTCGGTCAGGGTGCCGGTCTTGTCGACCACCAGCGTGTCGACCTTCTCCATCTTTTCCAGGGCTTCGGCATCGCGGATGAGCACGCCATGCTGGGCGCCCTTGCCGACGCCCACCATGATGGACATCGGCGTTGCCAGGCCCAGGGCACAGGGGCAGGCGATGATGAGGACGGACACCGCGGCGACGAGCGCGTAGCTGAAGGCCGGCGCCGGCCCCCAGGCGAGCCAGGCGACGAAGGTCAGCGCCGCCACGAGGATGACCGCCGGCACGAACCAGCCAGCGACCTGGTCGGCCATGCGCTGGATCGGCGCGCGGCTGCGCTGGGCCGCCGCCACCATGTGAACGATCTGCGAGAGCAGGGTGTCCGCACCCACCTTCTCGGCCCGCATGACGAAGCCACCGGTCTGATTCAGCGTGCCCGCGGTGACCTTGGAACCGACAGCCTTCGCAACGGGCATGGGCTCGCCCGTCACCATGGCCTCGTCGACATTGCCCTTGCCTTCGGTGAGTTCGCCGTCGACGGGCACCTTCTCGCCGGGCCGCACGCGCAGCAGGTCGCCGACCTGGATGGCGTCCACCTGCACGGTCTCGTCGGCGCCATCGGCCTTGACCTTCACGGCCGTCTTGGGTGCCAGGCCAAGCAGAGCCTTGATGGCGCCGGAGGTCTTCTCGCGTGCCCGCAGCTCCAGCACCTGACCCAGCAGCACCAGCACCGTGATGACCGCGGCCGCCTCGAAGTACACCGCTACAGCACCATCTTGACCGCGAAGGCTCTGCGGGAACAACGCCGGCATCAACGTCGCCACGATGCTGTAGAGCCACGCGGCTCCGGTGCCAAGCGCAATCAACGAGAACATGTTCAGGCTGCGGTTCTTCACCGACGCAACGGCGCGCGTGAAGAACGGCCAGCCGGCCCACAGCACGACCGGCGTGCCCAGCAGCAGCTGGATCCAGTTCGAGGTGTGCTGCGCGACGATGTGGTGGATGTTGAACAGGTGCCCGCCCATCTCGAGGACGAACACCGGCGCCGCCAGCGCCGTCCCGATCCGGAGGCGCCGCCTCATGTCCCGCAGCTCGGGGCTCTCGCCCTGTTCGACCGACGCGACCACGGGCTCCAGCGCCATGCCGCAGATGGGGCAGTGGCCCGGGCCCATCTGCCGCACCTGGGGGTGCATCGGGCAGGTGTATTCGAGCTGGCCCGGGCCGCCCTTCGGAGCAGGCGTGGCCGCGGCAGACGCCTGCGCCTGATGGCCATGGCCGTGGTGCGCATGCGCGGCGTGACCGCAGGGCTCGCCCTTCATCACCGTGCCGTCGGGCATCACAGGGTCGCCGGCCTCGGGGCCCCGTCCGGCAGCGCCATGGGGGCGGTCAACGGCCATGGGCGAACCGTCCGACGGGAGGTGTGAAGGTGGTGTCATCTCACCCGCGCCCCGGTCCATCCTCCGGCCGGGCGCCGCCTTCCGGGCGCTCGTGACCGTGCCCATGATGCCCATGGCCGTGGAACAGATGCATGAGAGGGCAGGCCAGCAGGAAGAGATAGGGTAGTGCCTGGCTCACATGGGCCAGGTGTTCGGTCAGGAGGTAATACACGCCGACGCCACCGGCGGTGAGCATGAAGATGCCCAGCGGAGAGCGCCAACGCGAGGGCGGGGTGATGTGCTCGTCCATGGGCTGCCCTTACTTGCTGGCCGCTGATGCGGCAGCCATGGCACCCATCATCCCGCCGTCCTTGCCGTGCTTCTGTTCATGCATGCCGCCCGGCTTGTGCATGTCGTCGTGCATCGCCTTCATGCCTGCGCCACCCATGCCCATTGCCTTCGGGCCGGATGCCGCAGACGCAGGCGGCGGGGTTGGTGCGTCGGATTTCTTTGCCGCAGGGAGAGGCGTGGAGGCGCCGCCGGGGTGATGGGCCGCGTGATCCTTGTCCGACTGGGCCACGGCCAAGGAAGCGCAAGCCGCCAGAGCGGCGACGGTCATCAGGGTGAAAACAGTGCGCATGCAGACCTCCTGTGGGGGTTGGCTAGAGCGTTGCACCGGCGGGCCGGACCAGGCTTGATGCGAATCAACTGAGACGCCACGGCACGGCGGGCCATCAGCCGCAGCACCCGCAGCAGGTCGGCCGCTGCTCGGCCAGCTGCCGTGAGGCCGCGGGGACTGCCACCGGCACCGGGGTGTAGCCGGCCTCGGTGATGGCTTCGGCCAGCTCGGCGGCGCCGGCGCGGGCCGGCTCTATGCGGACCAGCCGCTGCGCCAGATCCACGTCCACGCGGGCTTCGGCATCAACCGCGCGGACTGCCTTCGTGATGCTGCCGGCGCAGTGGCCGCAGCTCATGTCGTCGACTCGGAAGACTTGCATCGTGTGCTCCTTTTGCAATCGTGCCGAACGACTGTGGACCTTCCCCCCGTGGGAAGGTCAAGCCCTCTTCGAGGCCGCTTGATGCAAGTCAAGCCCCGGCAAGTCCGCCGTCGGACGAGCTCGATCCCGCCAGCGCCACCGATACACTCGACCCGCCCATGCTGCGCCGTCGCATCCCTCGCCTGACCACCGCGTTCTTCGTGGTGCTCTCGCTGCTGTTCTCGCAGCTGGCATTGGCGAGCTACGTCTGCCCGCAACAGGCGGACCCGGCCGCGATGGCGGCCATGATGGAAGCTGGCGTGCCCTGCAAGGGCATGGACCCGCAGCAGCCGGCGCTGTGCCACCAGCATGCGGCTGACCCGGGCAAGACCTTCGAGGCCGTCAAGCTGCCGGCGGCATCTCTCCCTGCGGTCATCCAGGTGCTGGAGCTGCCTCTGGTGCTGGACGCCAAGGCCGTCCAGGCCTCGTTGCCTGCCGCATCACCCGAGGTCTTTCCGCCTCCGGAACCGCTATTCCTTTCCACGCTCAGGCTCCGCGTCTGACCCCTGCCGTCGACTGACCGGCGCTGGTGCGGCCTGCCCGCTCGCCAGCAGCGTTCCCGCTCGTCCTCGGAGTTCCCATGTCCACGATGTTCCCGCGTGCGGCCACACTGGCTGCCGCCCTCCTGCCGCTGGTGGTCGCGGCACAGGCCCTGTCCTTCGACCAGGCGCTGAGCCTGGCCGCTCAACGATCCGAAGCCGCCCGCGCGGGCCGCGCAGCCGCCGCCAGTGCCAACGAGTCCGCCCGGGCCGCCGGCCAGCTTCCCGACCCGATGCTGCGGGCCGGCATTGACAACCTGCCGGTCACCGGCGCCGATCGCTTCAGCACGACCCGCGAGTCGATGACGATGAAGCGCATCGGCGTCAGCCAGGAGTGGCTCTCGGCCGACAAGCGCGCCGCCCGCGAGCGCGCTGCCCGGGCGATGGCCGAACGTGACGCCATCCAGGCCGGCGCCGCGGAGTCGGAGGCCCGGCTGCAGGTGGCGCTGGCCTATGTGGATGCCTGGTATGCCGCCGAAGCGCTGCAGATCACCACCCGGACCGAACACCATCTGAAGGCGGAAGTGGCCGCCGCCAAGGCGCGCCTGGCTGCCGCGACCGGCAGCAGCACCGAAGTCCTGCAGCTCAGCGCCGCAAGCGGCGTCGCAGAGGACGACAGCGACGAGGTCCGCCAGCAGCAGTCGACGGCGCTGGCCGGCGTGAGGCGCTGGGTGGGCTTCCTGCCCGACGGCCTGACCACGCCACCGGCCTTGCACGTGCCCACCGAGCAGGACTACCTGGCGGCGAACCCGGCGATCCTGACCTTGCAGCGAGAGGTCGAGGCCGCGCGTCAGAACGCAATCGTCGCGGCGAAGGAGCGTCGACCGAACTGGACCTGGGAGGTGGCCTACGGCCAGCGCACCGGCTACCCGGACCTGGTCTCGGTGGGCGTCAGCATCCCGCTGCAGATTGCACCCGGACAGCGTCAGGACCGCGAGACCGCGGCCAAGCTGGCGCTCGTGGACAAGGCGGAGGCCGAGCTCGCGGAGGCGACCCGTGCCGCCAGCGGCGAGTACCAGGCCCTCAGCAGCGACGCCACGCGGCTTCAGCAACGCATCGCCCGCTACGCCGTCTCCGTCATGGCGCCCGCCCGGCAGCGCACGGCGGCGGCCCTGGCGGCCTACCGCGCCAACCAATTGCCGCTGCCGGCGCTGTTCGAGGCGCGCCATGCCGAGGTGGAAGTCCAACGCAAGCTGCTCGCGCTCCAGCGGGACCTGGCCCGGGCCCAGGCCCAACTGAGCTTCAGGCCGCTCGCCCTCGGAGGCGCCCAATGAACCGCACCGCACTCATCGCTTCGCTGGCTGCCGCAGGCCTCCTGCTCGCGGCTGGCGGCTTCTGGCTGGGCCGCTCAGCCGGCCCTGGCGAAGTCGGCGCTGCGGCGTCGGCTGCCGCCGCCTCTGCCAGCGAGCGCCGGCCGCTCTACTGGCACGACCCCATGACGCCCGGGCCGCGATTCGACAAGCCCGGCAAGTCGCCCTTCATGGACATGCAGCTCGTGCCGGTCTATGCCGACGAGGCCGCCGACGGCGGCGTCAAGATCAGCCCCGCCGTGCAGCAGAACCTGGGCATCCGCACCGCAACGGTCAAGCGCGTGGACGCCAGCACCTCCTTCGATGCCGTGGGCACGGTGCAGTTCGACGAGCGGCTTGGCGCGGCGGTCCAGTCCCGCGTGGCCGGCTACGTCGAACGCCTGGCCGTGCGCGCGCCCATGGAGCAGGTGCGCAAGGGCCAGGCCCTGGCCGCCGTCTTCGCACCGGAATGGCTCGCGCCGCAGAACGAGTGGCTGGCGCTCAAGCGAGCGGGCGTGTCGGCCGACATCGTGGCCGCGGCGCGTGACCGCATGCGCGCCATGAGCATCCCCGACGGCCTCATCCGCCAGAGCGAGGAGAGCGGGACCGCCCAGGCACGCTTCACGCTGACGGCGCCGGTCAGTGGCGTCGTCGCGGAACTCGGCGTCCGCGACGGCGCGCAGGTGTCGCCCGGCATGACGCTGTTCCGCATCGCCGGGCTGGAGAAGGTGTGGGCCATCGTGGAGG
>CBHWBD010000152.1:0-12390 GCA_966111775.1 uncultured Comamonadaceae bacterium
CGACCTTGGGCACCGAGTCCACCGAGTACAGGGACTGGTCGGGGTACATCTCGCCGTTGCTGTTGGCATCACCGGCGACCTGCCAGCCGGACAGGTAGATGGCCTTCAGACCGGCCTTGACCTGCTGCATGGCCTGGTTGCCCGTCAGCGCGCCCAGGGCGTTGACGAAGGGCTCGGTGTTCACCAGGCCCCACAGCTTCTCGGCACCGCGCTTGGCCAGGCTGTGCTCGATCTCGATGGAACCGCGCAGGCGCACGACGTCGGCGGCGGTGTAGCCGCGGGTGATGCCCTTCCAACGGGGGTTCTCGGCCCAGTCTTTTTCGAGGGCAGCGATCTGTTGTTCACGGGTGAGGCGGGTCATGCAGTACTCCTTTGAAACATCGAAAACCGATGGCTCAAGACTAGGGCTTGGACCCCGCCTTGTGAAGGCCCGAGTCTTATATAAGACAAAAAACTTTTCCCATAACAAACAAAGACTTGCGTTCTTATTTTCAAATCACGAAAGGCAATTCTTCATAATGAGAAATCATGCGGCAGCGCAGCATGGGCGCCTTTTTACGATATGAAAAGTGACTTTCGAATCGTGAGAACGAGGCCTTCAGAATGGTCCGGCAACCACCCCAAAGACACCATGACCCTGCTGATCACGCCCCGGCTGCGCCTGGAACCGCTGGAGGACCGGCATTTCGACGGCCTGTATGCACTCAACAGCGATCCGGCCGTCATGCGCTACATCACCGGCCGGCCCGACACCCGCGAGGACACGCAGGCCATGATCGATCGCGTGAAGGCGCGCTGGGCCGAGCTCGGCTATTCCTGGTGGGGCTTCATCCGCCAGGCAGACGGCCTGCTCATCGGCTGCGGTTGCATCCAGCACCTGAACCGCGACCCCTCGGGCCCGCTGGAGACCGGCTGGCGGCTGCGCCGTGACGTCCACGGCCAGGGCTATGCCAGCGAAGCGGCCCGCCACATGGTGGGCTGGGCCTTCAAGACCTTGAAGCCGGAACTGATCTGCGCCGTCTGCCAGCCTGAGAACACGCCCTCCTCCACCGTCATGGAGAGGCTGGGCATGAGCTACACCGGCATGGGCCGCTGGTATGACATGGACTGCAAGCGCTACGACGTGACTGCCGCGCAATGGCTCGAAAGCCCTGCAAAAGCGAAGTACGACGCTGAGGCATAGTTCGACCTACTTCAACCCCTTTGCATGGAGGAATCATGGCCAATACCGAACAACGCGGCAACAAGATGACGAAGAAACCGAAGAAGGACGCCGGTCCCGGCAAGGCAGCGGGCTCGGATCGCCCGGTGGCGCCGATGACGGCCGTCATGCCCAAGGGCAAGGAAGCCAAGCTGAAGGGCAAGTAAGCCCTTCGCTGGCCGGCTGCGGACTAGATGCCGCCGATGAAATAGCGCTTCAGGCCGGCCAGCACCATCTCGACGGCGATCGCCGTCAGCACCAGGCCCATCAGCTTCTCGATGGCCGACACGACCGAATCGCCCAGCAGCTTGCGGATGCGATCGGCCAGCACCAGCACCAGGCCCGACACCAGCAGGGCGACGCTGAGTGCACCAATCCAGGCATAGATGCGGTCGGGCTGGCGGGATGCCAGCAGCAGCACGGTCGCCATCGCCGAGGGCCCGGCCAGCAGTGGCACGGCCAGCGGAAAGATCAACGGCTCCTTGCCCGGCTCCAGGCCGTAGGCCGACTCGCCTGAGCTGCCGAAGATCATGCGGATGGAGATGATCATCAGGATGACGCCGCCGGCCACTTCCAGCGAGCGCTCCGACAGGTGCATGACCTCCAGGAAGCTGTCGCCCAAAAACATGAAGGCGAACAGCACGCAGAAGGCGATGCCCACCTCGCGCAGGGCCACACGCGTGCGGCGCTCTTTCGGCACCGCACGCATGATGGGGATGAAGACGGGCAGGCTGCCGAGCGGGTCGAGCACCAGCAGCAGCAGGATCAGGGCGGAGAGGAAGCTGTGGTCCATCCGCCGATTGTCCCTGCCCGATTCACAAAGGTCAGTGGCGCTCGCGCGTCAGCGGGCCGAGCGCCGGGCCGCTCCCTAGCCGGCCCGCCAGGGGCGATGTGCTCGCCGGTCGCGCCGGCGAGCATCGCCGTCCCCCCGGGGGACCGACAGGACCCGCCTGCGTTCAGCAGGGCGGGCCCGGGCGAGGGGCTCCATCTCAGAAGCGGTAGTAGGCGCGCGCGTAGTAGGACGCGCCGTTCAAGCCGAATTGCACGCTGTCGTAGTAGAAGCCGTTGTCGGTTTCGAACGGATCCTGGCGGGTCGGCTTGACGTTGAAGACGTTGTTGCCACCCACGCTCAGCTTCAGCGCCGGCGTGGCCTGCCAGCTCATGCCCAGATCCATCGAGGACTTGGGCTTGTAGTGCAGATAGACGCCGTCGGAGAAGCCACCCTGGGTCTGGCTGCCGAAGTGGATGAGCTTGGCCTCGCCCGTCCAGGCGCCCTGGCTGTACTCGAAGCCCAGCGTCGCCTTGGAACGCGGACCGCCCTGCTCCATGAAGAGGCGCTCGCGCTCCGACAGCAGCACGTCCTCGAAGCCCTTCAGCGATGCCGGCGCGTTGATGCCCGTCACCTTCGTGTTGCTCACGTTCAACGCCAGGAAGGTATTGAGCTGGCCGGCGCCGAACTTGGCGCGGTTGGACGCTGTCAGGTCCAGGCCGCGGGTGCGGGTGTTGACGGAGTTGACGAAGAACTGCGCCTGACCGACGCCCAGGCCTTGCAGGATGGCGCCCAGGGCCGGGTAGTTGTCGGCGTCGAAGCGGCCCGACAGCACGATGCGGTCCCGGATGTTGATCTGGTAAAGGTCGACCGTGAAGGAGGTGTCGGTGCTGGGCTTGACCGTGACGCCCAGCGTGAAGTTCTTGGACTTCTCCTGCTTGAGGGCCGGCACGCCGGCGGCGGCCGTGATCTTGCTGCCGTTGGGGGCCAGCACCACATCCAGGGGCTTGCCGCTGATGAAGTCGGTGAAGGTGGACGAGAAGTAGAGCTGCTGCAGGCTGGGCGCGCGGAAGCCCGTGCTGGCGGCACCGCGCAGCAGCACTTCCTTGCTGGCCTTGAAGCTGCCGGCCAGCTTGGCCGTCGTCGACGAGCCGAAGTCGCTGTAGTGCTCGGCGCGCACCGCGGCGTCCACGGTCAGCTGCGAGGTCAGGTTGGCTTCCCAGTCGAGGTAGAGGGCCTGGCTGTTGCGGCTCTTGTTGGTGGCGTCGGAAGGCTGGAAGCCCGGGAAGCCCTGGCTGCCGGCATTGCCACCGAAGCCCACGCCGTCGGCGTCGACATAGGAGCCGAGCTCGCCGGCGACGATGTCGTACTTCTCCTTGCGGTACTCGGCACCGAAGGCGATGTTGCTGCCTCCCAGCAGATCGGGGAAGAAGCGGCTGACGTCGAAGTTGGTCGTGGCCTGGTTGAAGCCGAAGCCACCGGCGTCGAAGCTGGTCGGGCTGATGCCCTTGCCGCCCGCCAGCAGGTCCTTGTTGGCGATGGAGGCGTTCAGCGTGTGGCTGATGTTGTAGCGCAGCTTGTTGCTGCCGTAGGTCTGGGACAGGTCGGTGTCCCAGCCGGCGAAGATCGACTTCCAGCCGACGATGAGGTAGCGGTCCTCGATCTTGCCGTTGATATAGGGCACGAAGCCGTCGGGGTACATCGCGGCCGAGTTGCGGCTGGGGATGTCGTCAGAGCCGACGCCACCACGCGCCCACGCGCCGGACGAGGCATCACGGTTCTGCGCGCCGGCAGTCAGGTAGAGCTTGTTTTCGCCCGCCAGCGGGAACTCGCCGTTCAGATAGACCGTCTTGTTCTTGACCGCGGTGTCGCCGATGGTGCGGGGGCCGACGTTCTCGTCGTTGGGGTCGTTGCGGTTGGAACGGCCCCGGTCCTGCCATTCGCCCGTGATCCCCAAGGTTCCGTCGGCGATCTTGACGCCGCAATAGGCCGAGGCGAGATAGTTCTTGCCATCGCCGGCTGAGTACTGGCCGTAGCCGGCCACGGCCTCGCAGCCCTGCTTCTTCTTCAGCTGCACGTTGATGACGCCGGCGATGGCGTCGGAGCCGTACTGGGCCGCGGCGCCGTCGCGCAGCACCTGCACGTTGTCGATGGCCAGCAGCGGCAGGGAGTTCATGTCCGTGCCCGTCGCGCCGCGGTTGCGGGCGCCGAACAGGTTCACCAGGGCCACCGTGTGGCGGCGCTTGCCGTTGACCAGCACCAGGGTCTGGTCGGAGCCGAGGCCGCGCAGGGCTGCGGAGTCGATCAGGTCGGCACCGTCGGCGCCGGTCTGGCGCGTCGAGTTGAAGGACGGCGACAGGTATTGCAGGGTCTGGGCCAGGTCGAATTGACCCCCGCCCTCGGCCGTCTTGCTCATCGAGTAGATGTCGACCGGCACCAGGGTGTCGGTGCTGGAAGCGGCGGGCAGGGTCTTGCGCGAACCGACGACGGTGACGCGCTCCAGGCTGTTGTCCTGGGCAAAGGCCGACACGGTGGCGAAGAGGCTGAGCGCGGCAAGCGCGGTCGGCAGCAGGCGGGGGGCGTGCATGGGGTGAACTCCGTGATTGCGATATGTGATGGCCGCGGAGTTTGCCCCTCGCCATGGGGGTCCAGAGGGCGGGTGTTGTGGCCCGCCGACAGGTTTGAAACCAACGAAACGAACGAAGCCTAGGTGCAACCCGAGGGAGGGAAAACCTGGAGGCGCCGCACCTAGCCGCGCGGATGGTGCTCGGCGTGCAGCGCTTTGAGGCGCTCGCGCGCCACATGGGTGTAGATCTGCGTCGTCGACAGGTCGGCATGCCCCAGAAGCAGTTGCACGGCGCGCAGATCCGCACCATGGTTGAGCAGATGGGTGGCGAAGGCGTGGCGCAACGTGTGCGGCGACAGGGGCGCCGTGATGCCGGCCGTCAGCGCGTGTCGCTTGATCAGGGTCCAGAACATCTGCCGCGTCATGCCGGCGCCACGGGCGGTGACGAAGAGGTCGTCGCTGCTCTGGCCGGCCAGGATCTCGGCCCGGGCCTCGCGCAGATAGCGGGCCATCCAGTCGCGCGCGTGCTCGCCGAAGGGCACCAGGCGAGCCTTGCTGCCCTTGCCGGTGACGTGCAGCACGGCATCCTTGAAGGCGACATGGGCGCTCTTCAGCGTCACCAGCTCGCTGACACGCAGGCCGCTGGCATACATCAGCTCCAGCATGGCGCGGTCGCGCAGGCCCAGGGCCGTGTTGACGTCCGGCGCCGCCAGCAGGGCCGAGACCTGGGCTTCGCTGAGCAGCTTGGGCACGCGCAGCGGCTGCTTGGCCGCCGTCAGCTTCAGCGTCGGGTCGGCCTGGATGCGGCCTTCGCGCAGGGCCCAACGGAAATAGCGCTTGAAGACAGACAGGCGCCGGTTGGCACTCGTCGCCTTGCCGGCCGGCTTGGCGGCGGCGTATTCGAACAGCTTGAGTTCGCTGCAGGCATCCAGCGACACCGGCGCCAGCCAGGCCGCCAGCGCCGCCAGGTCGCGTCGATAGGCCGCCTGGGTGTTGGCGCTCAGGCCGTCTTCCAGCCAGAGCGCCTCGATGAAGGCTTCGATGCCGGAGTCAATCAAGCTTCAATTTCTGTTGGGCGACGACCTTCTTGTAGACGTCGAATTCCGCGGCGATCTGGGCCGCGAACTGCTCGGGCGTGTTGGCCACGATCAGCGAGCCGGTGTCTTCGATGCGCTTCTTCACGTCCGGCAGTTCGACCGCCTTCTTGATGGCGTTGTGGACCTTGTCGACGATGTCCTTGGGCAGGCCCTTGGGGCCGTGGATGCCGTAGTAGGCCATGCGATTGACCGGCTCCAGGCCGACTTCCTTGAAGGTCGGCACATTGGGCAGGGAAGCCAGGCGCTGCGGCGCCGCGACGACGATGGGAATCAGGCGGCCGTCCTTGATGAAGGGCAAGGCCGAAGGCAGGTTGTCGAAGATCATCGGCACCTGGCCGGCCACCGTGTCGTTCAGGGCCGGGCCGGCACCGCGGTAGGGGATGTGCAGCACGAAGACACCGGCCAGCGTCTTGTACAGCTCCATCTGCATGTGGCCGATGCCGCCCGTGCCCGAGGTCGCGTAGCTGTGCTTGGCCGGGTTCTTCTTGAGTTCGGCGACGAAGCCCTTGTAGTCGCGCGCCGGGAAGCTGGGATGCACGGCGATGACGTTGGGCGTCGCCGCGATGTTGGTGATGGGCGTGAAGTCCGTCAGCGGGTTGTAGGCGATCTTGGGATTGATGGCGGGGTTGGACGCTGTCGTCGACACCGTCGCCACGCCCAGCGTGTAGCCGTCCGGCGCCGAGCGCGCGATCTCGGTGGCGCCCACCGTGCCACCACCGCCGGCCTTGTTGTCGACCACCATGGTCTGGCCCAGGATGGCGTTCATGCGCTCGGAGACGATGCGGGCAATGATGTCCGTCGTGCCGCCAGGTGCAAACGGCACGATCAGGCGCACCGGTTTGGTCGGGTAGCCCTGGGCCCAGGCGAGGTTGCCCAAGGGGCCGAGGCTCGTGAGTGCGGCGGCTTGCAGGACGGAACGGCGTTGCATGGGGTCGGTCTCCTGGGTGTGATGAGACCGATGCTAGTTCAGGACGGCTGCCCCAGCAGGCCGGCCCGCAATCGGGCGTCGCTGTTGTCGCCCAGGAAGACCTTCAGGAAGGCCGTGTAGAAATCCTGGCCCTCGATGGCCTTGCCCCAGATCTTGCCGTTGACGCTGAGCACGGTGCCGCCCTGGTCGGGCAGATAGTCGATGTGCAGCAGGTCGCCCTTCTTCACGCGCCCGATCTCGCCGATGGCTGCGTTGAACTGCTTCACCCGCTCGGCCACCGCGACCTTTTCGGCCTCGGTGGCATTGCGGCTCACGCCCTTGTTGATGGCCTTGACGAACTCCTGCGTCGACACGTCCTTCACGAGGGGAATGGTGATGCGCAACTCGACGCGCTTGGGGCCGGCCTGTGCATAGATCGCCTCCGACGTGCCTGCCTTGTGCGGCACGTAGAGCGCGGCCAGATAGGCCGAGTAGCGCATGATGAACATCTTGGTGCCGACGCCGTTGAGCTGCAGCGCGGAACCACCGAGTTGCAGGGTGTCGGGGAAATCCTGGCCCTCGTAGCGCACGGCGTGAGCGGGCAGGGACGCGGCTGCGGCCAGGGCGAGGACTGCGGCGCGGCGAAGGACGGACGACATCATTCAGAAAGCTCCAGCGGGTGCGGGCGCGACGATAACGCGCCGGCGGCTTGCGGCGCGGACAGGGCCCAGGCGATGTGTTCGGCCACCAGGGCGTCGGCCCCCTGCCCCGCCTGCTGCAGGGCGGCGCGCAGGGCCGGGTCGTCGCGCTGGCGCAGCGCATTGCCGGCAGAAACCGCCAGATTGCGCTGCCAGCGGGCGAAACCGATGCGCCGGATGGCCGAACCCTCGGTGCGGCGCAGGAACTCCTTCTCGTCCCATCCGAGCAGCGTGGCAATCGGCGCGCCTGCCATGCCGGGGCGCACGTCGAAGTCGGCCAGCACGGCGGGTTGGGCGAACTTGTTCCAGGGGCAGGCCAGCTGGCAGTCATCGCAGCCATAGATGCGGTTGCCCAGCAGCGGCCGCAGCTCCTCGGGAATGGGGCCGTCGTGCTCGATGGTCAGGTAGGAGATGCAGCGCCGCGCGTCGACGCGATAAGGCGCCGTGATGGCAGCCGTCGGGCAGACATCGATGCAGGCCCGGCATTCACCGCAATGGGCCGTAACGGCTTCCGTCAACGGAAGGGCGAGATCGATGAAGAGCTCGCCGAGGAAGAACATCGAGCCCGCCTCGCGGTGCAGGGTCAGCGTGTGCTTGCCGCGCCAGCCCAGGCCCGAACGCGCCGCCAGTTCCACCTCCAGCACCGGCGCCGAGTCGGTGAAGACGCGGTAGCCCAGCGGCCCGACCTCGGCTTCCAGCATGTCGGCCAGCTTCTGCAGGCGCTGGCGCAGCACCTTGTGATAGTCGCGGCCACGGGCATAGATCGAAATCTGGGCCTGTTCGGGTTCGGCCAGGCCAGCCCATTCGACCGCCTGCCAGCCCGGCTCCGTCCCCTGCGGCAGATAGTCCATGCGCGCCGTGATGACGCGCAGCGTGCCCGGCACCAGCTCGGCCGGCCGGGCCCGCTTCATGCCGTGGGCGGCCATGTAGTGCATGCGGCCGTGGTGGCCGGCGTCCAGCCAGGCCTGCAGGCCGGGTTCGGCGCTGCTGAGGTCCACATCCGCCACGGCGATCTGTGAGAATCCCAGCCCAAGAGCCCAGCCGCGCAGTTTCTCCAGCAGCGCGGCGGCATCGACAGTGGACGGGACCTCTTGCATTTGCCTGCGATTTTAGAAACCCAACTGCTGTGGCCCGACGAGGCCGCGGCCCAAGCCACCGCCAAAAGTCTCGCGGCGGCATTGCTCCCCTCCCTTCAGAAAGCGCCGGACCGCTCCAAGGTTTCTGAATCCCCCTCGGGGGGCCTGGCGCTGGGCGGCAGGTCTGGGGGCACCATGAACGCCCTGATCGAGCTGCATGGGCCGCTCGGTGCCGGCAAGACGACCTTCGTGCGCCTGCTGCTGCGGGCCCTGGGCGTCGAGGGCCGCATCAAGAGCCCGAGCTATGCCGTCATGGAGAGCTACGAACTGCCTGAATCCTCGGGAGGCGGCACGGCCAGCCACTTCGACTTCTACCGCTTCGGCGATCCGCGCGAGTGGGAAGACGCCGGCTTTCGCGACGTCTTCGCCGCGCCCGGCCTCAAGCTCTGCGAATGGCCCGAGAAGGCCGCCGGCCAGTTGCCGCCGCCCGATCTGCAACTCTTCATCGAACTGATGCCCGACGACAGCCGCCAGGTGCGCGCCGTGGGTGCTCCCGCGCTCGTCGAGGCCCTGACATGAAGCGCCGCGACTCCCTCGGCCTGCTGGCCCTGCTGCTGAAGGCGCCCGACACCCTCGCCGCCGGCAGCGATGCCAGCATCGTCGCCGTGCGCGTCTGGCCGGCGCAGGAATACACCCGCGTCACCCTCGAGTCCGACAAGGCGCTGACGACCAAATACTTCCTCGTCGACTCGCCGCACCGCCTCGTCATCGACGTCGACGGCCTGGAGCTGAGCCCGGGGCTGCGCGAGCTGATCGGCAAGGTCAAGCCCGACGACCCTTACATCAGCGGCGTGCGCGTCGGCCAGAACACGCCGACCGTCGTGCGCATCGTGCTGGACCTGCGCCAGCCGGTGGCGCCGCAGATCTTCACGCTGGCGCCGGTGGCAGCCTACAAGCACCGCCTGGTCTTCGACCTGTACCCGAAGTTCGCGGCCGACCCGCTGGTAGCCCTGGCCAACGAACGCGGCAAGGCGCCGACTGCGCCAGCGCCCTCCCCGGCCCAGCGCGCTGAACAGGCTGCCAGCGCCGTCAACGACGCCCTGGGTGACCTGATCCAGAAGATCGAGCGCCCCGCTCCCGCGGCTTCGGCCCCGGCGCCCTCACCCGTGGCCGCGGCGTCCAAGCCTGCGCCCTCCCCCGCGCCGGCGCCAGCCGCCGAGCCCAAGATCGACCGCCTCATCATCATTGCGCTGGACCCCGGCCATGGCGGCGAAGACCCCGGCGCCGTCGGTCCCTCCGGCCTGCGCGAGAAGGACGTGGTGCTGGCCGTCGCCCACAAGTTGCGCGAGCGCCTGACGACCAACCCCAACATCCGCGTGCTGATGACGCGCGACGCCGACTTCTTCGTGCCCCTGCACGAGCGCGTGCGCAAGGCCCGGCGCGTGCAGGCCGACCTCTTCGTGTCCATCCACGCCGATGCCTTCATCACGCCCCAGGCCCGCGGTGCCTCGGTCTTCGTGCTCAGCGACGGCGCGGCCACCAGCGCTGCCGCGCGCTGGATGGCCGACAAGGAGAACGCCGCCGACATGGTGGGCGGCGTCAACGTCGGCGCGGCCACCAAGGATGCCAATGTGCTGCGCGCCCTGCTGGACATGAGCACGACGGCCCAGATCAAGGACAGCCTCAAGCTCGGTGGCGAGGTGCTGGGCCAGATCGGCAAGGTTGGCAAGCTGCACAAGGCCCGCGTCGAACAGGCCGGCTTCGCCGTGCTGAAGGCGCCGGACATCCCCAGCATCCTGGTCGAGACGGCCTTCATCTCCAACCCCGAGGAAGAGAAGAAGCTGCGCGACCCGGATTACCAGGACCAGCTCGTGGATGCGCTGGCCTCGGGCATCGCCAAATACTTCGCCAAGAGCCCGCCGATGGCGAGGAAGCGCAGCACGACGCTTTAGACAGCGCAAGCCCAGCGCAGCCCGAAAGGCAACTCACGCGGGCCGAAAAGGAAGTGCAGCACACGGCGCCTGCCAGTCACCGATGAGGCCTTGCTGGACGCATGCAGCACCAGCGGACGCATCAGCAGCGCATCGCCGGCCCGCGCATCCGCGGCGACCTCGCCGGCGCGCGCTCGCCATTGCCGCACGGCCTCCTCGTCCAGAACCCCGCCGAGATGCGACCCGGGCACGAAGCGCAAGCCGCCCTCGGCCTGAGTCGCATCGTCCAGATGCAGGCGCAGCGCCAGCATCTGCGCCAGCACGTCCGCAGGCGCCAGCACGAAATGCCGGCCCGACTTGATCGACCAGCCGCTCAAGGCCGCATGCTCGACCCGCTCGGCGACGGGGATGGCGAGGTCTTGATGAGGTGTGACCAGCCAGTTGCGATCCTGGGATTTCTCGAACAGAGTGCACTGGACGGCAACCGGCGGCAGCAGACTGCTCAACTGAGGCTGCTCGCTCAGCCAGCGGGCCAGCGCCTGGCACCAGGGCTGCTCCAGCAAGTCGCGCTGGCCCGCCGAGCCGGCCGGCAGCGCCGCAAGTTCGGCAATCAACGCCTGCTGCCGCTCTCGCGACAGCAGGCCAGGGATCAGGCGAAAGCCTTCAGGCAAGGCGTCGTCGTTCAGAACCGGCATGGCCGGCCTTATACCGCCAGGTCAGCAGCACTTCCCGACGCGCGCGCTGTAGCGCGCCGCCTGCCTCTCCCTGAAGAACTCCTCGTAGCTCATCGCCGGCCGCTCCGGATGCGTGGCCTGGTGGTGGGCCAGATAGCTGCCGTAGTCCGGCACGCCCACCATCAGGCGCAGGCTCTGCGTCAGATAGCGGCCCGCCTGGGCGAGCTCGCGCAGCTCAAGCATGCTGGCCGGCCGGCAGCAGCACGAAGGCGGTTTCCTGGGCCGTGGCCTTGCCGGTACGGCGCGCTTCGAGAATGGCCTTGATGCTGTAGACCAGCACGCTCAGCACCACACCCATGAAGAGGGCGCACAGCGCGGCGTCCAGCCTGTCGTTGAACACGACGCGCGACATCGCCTCCAGCGACTTGGCCGGGGCCAGCACCTTGCCTTCGGCAATCGCCGCGGCGTATTTGTCGGCGTGAGCCAGGAAGCCGAGCTTGGGATCGGCGGCGAAGATCTTCAGCCAGCCGGCGCTCATCGTGCAGACCAGCAGCCAGGCCGCAGGCAAGGCCGTGACCCAGGCATGGCGGTCCTTCTTCATCTTGAAGATGACGACGGTGCCCAGCAGCAGCGCGACGGCGGCCAGCATCTGGTTGGCGATGCCGAACAGCGGCCACAGCGTGTTGATGCCGCCCAGCGGATCGACCACGCCCTGGTAGAGGAAATAGCCCCAGGCCGCCACGCACAGGCCGGTGGCGACGAGGTTGGCCACCCAACTCTCGGTGCGCTTCAGCGATGGCACGAAGCTGCCCAGCAGGTCCTGCAACATGAAGCGGCCGGCGCGGGTACCGGCATCCACGGCCGTCAGGATGAACAGGGCCTCGAACAGGATGGCGAAGTGGTACCAGAAGGCCATCAGGGCCTTGCCGCCCACCACCTGGTGCAGGATTTCGGCCATGCCCACGGCCAGCGTCGGCGCACCGCCGGCACGCGCCAGGATGGTCTTTTCGCCGACGTCTGCCGCGGCCTGGGTCAGCATGTCGGGCGTGATGACGAAGCCCCAGGTCGACAGCGTCTGCGCCACCGTGGCGGCGTCCTTGCCGACGACGGCGGCCGGGCTGTTCATGGCGAAGTAGACGCCCGGCTCGATGCAGGAGGCCGCCACCAGCGCCATCACGGCGACGAAGCTCTCGGCCAGCATGCCGCCATAGCCGATGTAGCGGGCATGCGTCTCGTTCTCCAGCAGTTTCGGGGACGTGCCCGACGAGATCAGCGCATGGAAGCCCGACACGGCGCCGCAGGCGATGGTGATGAAGAGGAAGGGGAAGAGATTGCCCGCCCAGACGGGGCCGCCGCCGACGGCGAACTGCGTCAGCGCCGGCATCTTCAGCGGCGGCGCGACGATGACGATGCCGATGGCCAGCGCAATGATGGTGCCGATCTTCAGGAAGGTGCTGAGGTAGTCGCGCGG
>CBHWBD010000153.1:0-12273 GCA_966111775.1 uncultured Comamonadaceae bacterium
GCGGCCTTGGCGCGCTCGCTGGGCGCAAAAGTGCTGACGAAGGGCACGGCAGTCGCGATACCGCCGGCGGCGCCGGCGCAACCGGTTGCAATCAACCAGGTCCGCTTGCCTTGGTCCACTTGCTGGTCACTCATGAGGGTCCTCTAAAGAGACTTCTGATCAGGGGCAACTCAGGATTCTAGCGGACGCTCGCAACCCCTCCCGGGCTCGGCGCGACGCGCCGACCCGAGGTTTACCCGGCTTCTGGCCTGCCGGACTTGGCGCCAACATGCGCACCACCCCCCTACCAGGAGTCCCGCATGAGTTTCTTCTCCGAGTTCAAGGAGTTCGCCGTCAAAGGCAATGTCATCGACCTGGCGGTCGGCGTGATCATCGGCGGCGCCTTCGGCAAGATCGTCGACTCCCTGGTCGGCGACGTCATCATGCCGGTCGTCAGCAAGATCTTCGGCGGCCTGGACTTCAGCAACTACTTCATCCCGCTGGCCGGCCAGACGGCCACCACGCTGGCCGAAGCCAAGAAGACCGGCGCGGTGCTGGCCTACGGCAGCTTTCTGACCGTTTCGCTGAACTTCATCATCCTGGCCCTCATCATTTTCCTGATGATCCAGCAGATCAACCGCCTCAAGCGCGAGCCGGAAGCCGCCGCGGCGCCGGCCGAGCCGCCCGCCACGCCGGAAGATATTCAGCTGCTGCGCGAGATCCGCGATTCGCTGAAGCGCTAAGCTCTCATCCCGCTCCGCCGCCCGGTAAGCAATGGTTACCGGGCTTTTTTGTGCCACGGATTTGGCAACCGGCTGAAAACCCAGGCTTGTTGCAGGCGCGATACTTTCGACGCCGCTTGCCAATTTGTTGATGAACGCGCCAGAAATACGCCTGAATCCGCACCTTGAAGCCTCGCTGACCCGCATCCGTCTGGCGGGAGAGCAGGCGGCCGAGCGCTGCGCGGAAGGTCTGGGGCTGTCGGCCCTGTCGGCCGGCCAGGTCAAGAAGCGCGATGCCCTGCTCGCGGCTCAGTTCGTGTTCCGCCAGCAGCAGGGGGTGTTCTCCCAGCGATTCGTGCAGAGCCTGCGCAAGCAGGTGGCAGCAGAACAATCCGACACGTCGCCCGCCGCGGCGCCCACCGCCAAGAAGAAGGACTGGGGCGAGCTGTCGCTGATGGACGACGACCAGGTCAACAACCTGGTGGCGGCCGACCGCATCGGCCTGGCCATCGGCCACCACTGCGAGTGGGAGCTTCGCGAGGTCGAGTCCTATGTGGCCGGCATCCAGGTCGGCGAGCGCAACCCCTTGCGACCCGAGCTCATCGGCCAGGGCCTGCTCGACGCCATCCAGGCCATCACCGACGATGCCGTCACCCGCCAGACCCTGACCGACGAGCTGACCCGGGCCCTGGCCCAGGAGATGCGCGCCTGCTATGCCGACATCGCCGAGCTGCTGCGCTCGCGCGGCCTGCGCCCTCAGGACCTGCGCGTGCGCGCGACGCCGGACGGCAACTCCCGCCTGGGCGGACTGGGCGGCGCCACCCAGCCCGGTGATCTCGACTCCAGCCACGGCAGCATGTCCACGCGCGGCGGCTACGGCGGCTCGAGCCACGGCGGCCTGAACCCCGGCGGCGGCCGCAACACCGGCTTCGGCGGCCTGGGCGGCAGCGGCGCAGGCTACGGCGGACGCGGCGGCGGCGGCTTCGGCCGGGTCGAGCCGCAGATGATGGACCTGATGCGTCGCCTCGCGCAGACGCCCGCGGCCTACGAGGCCACCTTCGACAGCCACGGCAATTCCGGCCGCGTGGGCCTGGACACTCTCGGCGGCGAGAGCCCCAGCGCCTGGGGCCAGCTGCCCCTGCCGACCAACCTGATCCACCAGCATCGCGACGAGCTGCGCCAGCTCGCCAACGGCCGGCTGGACCACATGGTCATCGACGTCGTCGGCAGCCTGTTCGACCAGATCCTGTCCGACCCCAAGGTGCCGCCGCAGATGGCGCGCCTGCTGGCCCGCCTGCAGCTGCCCGTGCTGCGCGTGGCCCTGGGTGACGAAACCTTCTTCTCCTCGCGCCGCCATCCGGTGCGGGTGTTCGTCAACCGCATGGCGTCGCTGGCCTGCGCCTTCGACGACTTCAGCGACGATCCCGGCCGCTCCTTCCTGTCCCATGTCCGCGACCTCGTGCAGGACGTCGCCCAAGGCGACTTCGACCGCATGGACGTCTACACGGCCAAGCTGGACGCCCTCGAAGCCTTCATCGCCGAGCAGACCCGCAACACGCTGAAGGCCGCCGGCGACGCCGCCGCGGTCGTCGAGCGGCGCGAGACCGATCTGCGCCTGCAGCAGCGCTATGCCCTGCAGCTGCAGCAGCAACTGGCCCGCGTGCCGATGCAGGATTTCCTGCGCAGCTTCCTGGCCCAGGTCTGGAGCCAGGCCATCGTGCTGGCCTCGCGCGAAGGCGCGCCGGAGCGGGCCTTGCGCCTGCGCACCCTCGGCCGCACCCTGGTCATGAGCGTGCAGCCCAAGGGCGGCACGGCCGCCCGCGCCGATTTCCTGCGCGAGCTGCCCAATCTGATGCGCACCCTCAACGAGGGCATGGACCTGATCCGCTGGCCGGACGGCCCGCGCAAGGACTTCTTCGGCGTGCTGCTGCCCGCCCACGCCGAGTCGCTGAAGGGCCAGGCCCCCAGCGCCCTGGACACCAACCTGCTGATCAAGCAGCTCGACCAGATCTTCGGCGTCGCGCCGCCGGGCGAGGCCGATCTCGCCAGACCCATCGCCGGCGAGAGCGCGCCCGGCGATCTCGATGCCAGCCAGCGCCTGACGCCGGCCGAGGCCAAGAGCCTGGGCCTGGTCGAAGAAGCCAGCGTCGACTGGAACGGCGAACTGGACCTGGACCTGTCCGGCAACGATGCCGTGGCCGCCGCCGAACCGCTGCAGGCCGTGGACATCTCCATCGACGGCCTGCCCGCCGCCGAGAGCGCCGCCGAGCCCGCCAGCGGTGCGCTGCTGATCGACAACATGCAGCTGGGCTTCGCCTACCAGATGCACACCGGCACCGAGTGGCAGAAGGTGCGCCTGGCCCACGTCAGCGCCGGCCGCAGCTTCTTCATCTTCACGCATGGCAGCCGCCATCAGGAGACGGTGACCATGACGGCCCGCATGCTGCGCAAGCTCTGCGAGGCCGATCGCATGCGCGCCTTCGAGCCCGCCCTGCTGCTGGAGCGCGCCACCGCCCGCGCCCGTGCCCAGCTCGCAGCCCTGGGCGGTGGACGCTAGGGCGACCGCCCCCTACCAGCGAAAAGGCGCGTTGCCGCTGCCGCGTTGACGAAACTCCACCGGCGCGTCGTCGGTGGTATTGAGTTTGAAGCCCTGGTGGATGGGCACCGCAAAAGGCACGCCGTTGATCTGCGGCGGCCGGAACTCCCACAGCCCCAACGTCACGCTGGCCCAGCGCAGCACCGAGGGCGGCATGCCTGGCAACGCCTTCACCTTGACCTCGCCGCAATGCCCGTCCGTGCCGACGACACATTCCGCATCGACATCGCCCGTCCAGCCGGCAGACTGCGCGATGTCCTTGGGATAGCCAGCGTACTCTCGCTTGATCACCAGCGGCTGCACGTCCATCCCGGCGATCTTGACCTGCCCGCCTTGTGCGCCTGGTGTGATCTCCAGGTTGATGTACAGGCCTGTGCGCAGCGTGGCGGGCCGCCCCGAGGCGTCCTGCGGCGGCGCGATCTTGAGGTTGGCGAACTTCTTCTTCAGTCCGTCCCAGAACGCGGCGGGATGTTCGGCCTCGTCGTGCGGGCGCAGCTCGACCACGTGCCCCTCGACGTCGAACAGCGCATCGAACGCGGCGGTGACGCGATAGCTGTCGGAATCAGCCTTCAACTCGCCGCGGCCGGCGGCAACAGCCAGGCTGGACGCAGCAGCCAGGGCCATCCAGGCCCAACGGATCTTGATCGGCATACAGCCCTCCCTGGGCTGGGGTTCATATGGCGGCGGATATTAGCCGCCGCGCCATCGTCAGCGCAGCCCACAGGCTGGCCGGATCGGCCACGCCCCGCCCGGCGATGTCGAAGGCCGTGCCGTGGTCGGGGCTGGTGCGCACGAAGGGCAGGCCCAGGGTCACGTTGACGCCCTGCTCCACGCCGAGGTACTTGACCGGAATCAGGCCGTGGTCGTGCACCATGGCGACGACGACGTCGAACTCGCCGCGACGGGCGCGCATGAAGATGGTGTCGGGCGCATAGGGGCCGCTGGCATCCCAGCCCTCGGCACGCGCGTCGGCGATGGCAGGCGCAATGTGCCGGATCTCCTCTTTGCCGAACAGGCCGCCCTCGCCGGCATGCGGGTTCAGCCCGGCGACGGCGATGCGCGGCGCGGCAAAGCCCATGCGGCGCATGGCTTCACCCGTGATGCGCAATGTCTCAAGCACGCTGTCCCGGGTGACACGTTCGATGGCCTCGCGCAGCGAGCAATGGATGGTGACCAGCACCGTGCGCAGCTCCTCGTTGGCCAGCATCATGCGCACCGGCGGTGTTGCCCCGTCCTTGCCGGCCAGGGCCTGCAGCATCTCGGTATGGCCCGGATAGGGCGAGCCGGCCGCGTGCAGGGCCTCCTTGTGGATGGGTGCCGTGACCAGGGCCCGCGCCCGGCTCGACTGGATCAACGCGACGGCGGCCTCGATGCACAGGGCCGCGGCCGCGCCGGCGCGCGCGTCGACCTGGCCCATCGGCGCCTGCGCCAGGTCGGCCGGCAGGCCCGCAGGCTGCCACACGGGCAGGCAGTTCGGCGGCACAAGGTCTAACTCTCCAGGTCCATGCAACTCGGCCACGGCCAGGCCACCGCCGATGGCAGCAACGGCCCGCCGCATGACGGTCGCATCGCCCACCACCAGCGCATCGCGCGGCGCCTGCCGTTGCCACAGCCTGGCGATGATCTCTGGGCCGATGCCGCAGGCATCGCCCATGCTGATGACGAGGGGCGCGCCTAGGGAGTTTTCCGGAGTCATGCCTCATTCTTTCATCACGCCCGGGATCAGGCTGGCAGACTGCCCCGCAGCCCATACACGATGTGGAGATTCCCTTGCGCCTCGCCCTTGTTGCAGCGGCGGTCCTGTCAGTTTCGACCGGCCTGCATCTGACCGCCCTCGCCCTCGCCCAGACAGCTCCCGCCAAGCCCGCCGCCACCGCGACCGACGCCGCCACCAAGGCCCACCAGGCCCTTCAAGCCCTGTTCGACGAGGCCTGGGAATCCGAGGCCCGCGCCGCGCCCGAATGGGCCACGCTGCGCGGCGACCTGCGTTTCAACGACAAGCTGAGCGACCGCTCCGAAGCCGGCCTGGCGGCCCGTGACGCCTTCGCCCGCGACATGCTGGCCCGCGCCCGCGCCGTGGACGCCGCCCAGCTCGACGACACCGACCGCGTGTCGCTGGCCCTCTTCATCAACCGCTACCAGCAGGACGTCGCCATGCAGGGCTTTGCCGGCTGGCGCACGCTGACCCTGGGCACGCTCTACGGCGCCCAGTCGGCCCTGGCCGGCTTTGCGCGCAATGTGCCGGTCAACAACGAGGCCCAGGTCAGGCAGTGGCTGGCCCGCCTGGCCGCCTACCCGGCGCGCGTCGACCAGGAGATCGCCATCCTGCGCCACGGCCTGGCGCTCGGCTGGGTCACGTCCAAGCCGGTGCTGGCCCGCGCCATCGCCCAGGTCGAGGGCCAACTGCCGGAGGACGTCACCAAGAGCCCGGTCTACGAGCCCTTCCAGCGCATGACGGTGGACGCCGGCGTCAAGGCCAACTACCAGGCCCAGGGCCAGGCGGCGATGCGCGACATCTTCTATCCGGCCCAGCGCAAGCTGCTGGCCGTCATGAAGGACGAGCTCAGCCCGAAGGCTCCCGACAGCGGTTCGCTGTCCAGCTACCCGGGCGGCGACAAGGTCTACGAGGCGCTGATCCTGCGCCATGTGACGCTGCCGTTGGCGGCGGGCGACATCCACACCACCGGCCTTCGCGAGGCTGCGCGCATCCGCGCCGAGATGGAGAAGGTCAAGGCCGAAGCCGGCTTCGACGGCGACCTGGCGGCCTTCAAGAAATTCCTCTACAGCGACCCCAAGTTCTTCAACCACAGCGCCGAGGAACTGCTGGACGGCTACCGCGCCATCGCCAAGCGCATCGACCCCGAGCTGCCCAAGCTCTTCGCCCAGCTGCCGCGCTCGCCCTATGGCATCCGCGGCATGCCGCCCTACACCGGCGAAGGCGCGGCCGACAACTACAACGGCCCGTCGCTGGACGGCACGACGCCGGGCTGGTTCAACGCCAACGCCATCGCCTTCAAGCGCCGGCCCAAGTGGGCCATGGAGACGCTCGTGGCCCACGAGACCGTGCCGGGCCACCACCTGCAGATCTCCCGCCAGGTCGAGCTGGGCGACCTGCCCAATTTCCGCCGCCAGTCGCAGTACTCGGTCTTCAGCGAAGGCTGGGCCCTCTACGCCGAGACCCTGGGGCCGCAGATGGGCCTCTACCGCGATCCCTACACGCGCTTCGGCCACCTGCAGGCACAGATGTTCCGCGCCGCCCGCCTCGTCACCGACACCGGCCTGCATGCGCTCGGCTGGAGCCGCGACAAGGCCATCGCCTACATGATCGAGCAGACCGGCCACGACGCCACCTTCATGACGGCCGAGGTCGACCGCTACCTGTCCCAGCCCGGCCAGGCCCTGAGCTACATGATGGGCGAGCTGAAGATCAAGGAGCTGCGCGCCCGCTCGGAACAGGTGCTGGGCGCCAAGTTCGACCAGCGCCGCTTCCACATGGCCGTCATCGACCAGGGCGCCATGCCGCTGCCGCTGCTGGAGCAGCGCATCAATGCCTGGATCCAGGCCGAAAAGGCGCGCCCATGAGCGGCGAACGCTTCTATCCCATCGGCACCCCCGGCCAGCCCTGGGGCCCGGCGGACGTCCAGGCCTGGCGCGCACACCTCGTCAAGCAGCGCAGCTACAAGGACGACGTTCTCGCGGCCATCGAGCCGCTGAAGCAGGACTTCGACGTCAGCGAGTACGGCGCAGTCACATACGACGGCGAACGCTTCCCGCTGCTGGCCATCCGCAGCCGCGGCTGGCGCGACGACCTGCCCGTCCTCGTCGTCACCGGCGGCGTGCATGGCTATGAGACCAGCGGCGTGCACGGCGCCCTGCAGTACCTGAGCGAGCATGGGCAGGAAGTCGCCGGCCACGCCAATCTGCTCGTGGTGCCCTGCGTCAGCCCCTGGGCCTACGAACGCGTGCAGCGCTGGAATTTCGAAGCGCTGGACCCCAATCGCAATTTCCGCGCGGGCAGCCCGGCAGGCGAATCCGCGGCCCTGGTCGCACTGCTGGCGCCGCTGCGCGGCCGCGTGCTGCTGCATATCGACCTGCACGAGACGACGGACTCGGATGAGTCGGAGTTCCGCCCCGCCGTGGCAGCGCGCGACGGCAAGGACTTCGCGCCCGGCACGATTCCCGATGGCTTCTATCTTGTCGACGACATCGCCAACCCGCAGCCGGCCTTCCAGCGCTCCGTCATCGACGCCGTGGCCACGGTCACCCACATCGCGCCGCCGGACCCGAACGGCCAGATCAACGAGTCGGCACTGCAGTCCGCCGGTGTCATCAACTTCCCGGTCAGCCAGTGGGGCCTGTGCGCCGCCATCACGGGGGCGCGCTTCGCGACGACGACCGAGGTCTATCCGGACAGCCCGCGTGCCACGCCCGAGCAGTGCAACCGGGCCCAGATTGTGGCCGTGCAGGCGGCCATTCGCTACGCCCTGGCTTCAGTGGCAGGCACTGCCGCCGTCGCATGAGGCCATCGCCGAGGCCGCCGCGGCGGCTTCGCCACCACCGTTGAAAGCGGCCTGGGCCCGCAGCAGCTTCTCGTTGTGGTCCCGCAGGGCGACGGTCGCCCGGCCGATCAGCCAGGTGAACATCAGCAAGGCCAGGGCGGTGAAGGCGAGGACGGCAGCGATGGACATGGTTTCTTCCTGATGCGATGCCCGAAAGCTAACACTGAACGAAAGCCTAGGCCGGGTTGTCGACGTCGATGAACTGCCAGGACAGGCCCAGGTCCTGGGCCACCTGGGCACCCACGCCCTGCACGCCATAGCGCTCCGTCGCATGGTGGCCGGCGGCGACGAAGGCGACGCCCGTTTCGCGGGCATAGTGAGCCTGGGGTTCTGAGATCTCGCCGGTGATGAAGACGTCGGCGCCCGCCGCGATGGCCGGCTCGAAATAGCCTTGCGCGCCGCCGGTGCACCAGGCCACGCGGCGCAGCGGTCGACCGTCACCGGGCACGGCGGTCACGCTGCGGCCCAGTGTGGCACTCAGCTGCGTCGTCAACGCGCTGAGATCGGTCGCGTCGATGGCGGCGCAGAAACCCAGGTCCTGCTCGCCGAAGCGCCGGTCCGCCGTCCAGCCGAACTGCGCGCCGAGCTGGGCGTTGTTGCCCAATGTCGGGTGGGCGTCCAGCGGCAGGTGGTAGGCGAAGAGGTTGATGTCGTGCTGGATCAGCCGGGCCAGGCGCTGCTTCATCCAGCCCGTCACGCGACCGTCCTGGCCACGCCAGAACAGTCCGTGATGGACCAGGATGGCATCGGCCTTGGCGGCTACTGCCGCCTCGATCAGGGCCAGGCTGGCGGTGACGCCGCAGACGAGATGCCCCACGGTGTCCCGGCCCTCGACCTGCAGACCGTTCGGCCCATAATCCTTGAAGCGCGCAGGCTCGAGCAGTTCGTTCAGTCGGCGTTCCAGCGCGGCGCGGTCGGTCATGGCTTGAAGAGGATTTGGGTGTTGAAACGGCTCTGGCTGATTTTCGCGCAGGCGGTCACCATCGCCCTGGCCCTGCTCTTCGTCGTCGGCACGCTGAAGCCGCAATGGCTGCAGCAGGCGCGCTGGCGTGAGGCGCCCATCGCGCAGACGGCCCGCCAGATCGCCCTGCCGCCCTCCCCGCCCGCTTCCGTGGTGCGAGCCGGCTTTGCCCAGGCCGCCCGCGTCGCCGCGCCGGCCGTCGTCAGCATCACGGCCAGCAAGGCACCGCCCCGCGCCGGCCGCGGCCACGAGCAGCTGTTCGGCTTCCCCGGCCTGCCCTTCGGCCTGCGCCAGCCGCGCGGCCATCCCCAGCTCGGCCTGGGCTCGGGCGTCATCATCTCGGCCGACGGCGTGCTGCTGACCAACAACCATGTCGTCGAAGGCGCCTCCGACATCGAGGTACAGCTCAGCGACGGCCGCCAGGCCCAGGCCCGGCTGATCGGCACCGATCCCGAGACCGACCTGGCGGTGCTGAAGATCGAGCTGACCGGCCTGCCCGTCATCCCGCTGGGCGATGCCGCCAATCTGCAGGTCGGCGACGCGGTGCTGGCCATCGGCAACCCTTTCAACGTCGGCCAGACGGTCACCTCGGGCATCGTGTCGGCGCTGGGTCGCAGCCAGCTGGGCATCAACACCTTCGAGAACTTCATCCAGACCGATGCGGCCATCAACCCGGGCAATTCGGGCGGCGCCCTGGTGGACGGCGACGGCCGGCTGGTGGGCATCAATACGGCCATCTTCTCGCGCAGCGGCGGGTCCCTGGGCATAGGCTTCGCCATCCCCGTGGACGTGGCCCGCCAGGTGGCAGCGGCGCTGCTGCAGGACGGCATGGTCGCGCGTGGCTGGATAGGCGTGCAGACGCGCGAGCTGACGCCCGAACTGGCCGAAGCCTTGAAGCTCGGTGATGCCAAGGGGGTGCTGGTCGGTGGCGTCGTCAACGATGCGCCGGCAGCCAAGGCGGGCATCAAGCCGGGCGACGTGCTGACCCGCATTGGCAACCGCGCCGTCGCGACACCGGCCGAGCTGCTGGCCAGCGTAGCGGCCCTCAAGCCCCGCAGTCAGGTCGAGGTCGGCGTGCAGCGTGCCGGCAAGGCCATGAGCTTTTCACTCGGCGTGGGCCAGCGGCCCCAGCAGCCTCAGCGCACTTCCGAAGACGACTGATCCTCGCCGTCGTCCGGCGCCTTGGTGTGGCGCACGAAGTAGGTCGCCGCGAACAGCCCCACTTCGTAGAGCAGGCACATCGGGATGGCCAGGGCCAGCTGCGAGACGATGTCGGGCGGCGTGATGACGGCCGCGATGATGAAGGCGACGACGATGAAATAGCCGCGCCATTCGCGCAGCTTGTCGACCGACACGATGCCCATGCGCACCAGCACGACGACGACGATGGGCACCTCGAAGGCCGCACCGAAGGCGATGAACATATTCATCACGAAGCCGAGATAGGCCTCGATGTCGGGCGCCGCCGTGATGCTCTTGGGCGCGAAGCTCTGGATGAAGGCGAAGACCTTCTTGAATACGAAGAAGTAGCAGAAGGCCACGCCGCCGAAGAAGAGCAGCGTGCTGGACACGACCAGCGGCATCACCAGGCGCTTCTCGTGCGAGTACAGGCCGGGCGCGATGAAGGCCCAGGCCTGGTAGAGCACGATGGGCAGGGCCAGCATGAAGCCGGCCAGCATCGTGATCTTGATGGGCACGAAGAAGGGCGCGATGACGTTGGTCGCGATCATCTTGGTGCCTTCGGGCAGATTGGCCACCAGCGGCGCGGCCAGCCAGTCGTAGAGCTGGCTGGGGCCGGGATAGAAACACAGCACGCCGAAGCAGATGGCGATGGCGAGGACCGCGCGCAGCAGCCGGTCGCGCAACTCCATCAGGTGGCTGACGAAGGGCTGCTCGGTGCCGGCCAGTTCGTCGTGATCGGGCTTTTGGAAGGAGCTCATCAGCGGATGCCTGGAGGCCGGAAGCGCGCGACGCGAGCCGCGCCTGACTGTGTATGGCGACGCACGCCGGCCTTCTGCTTGAACCACATCGGCGTGGCCCCGCGCTTGAGCCGCCAGTTCTTCTTGGGATGGCGGTACTCGGGCGGCGGTGGGGCGATGGTCGAACTCGCCTCGTAGGACGAGTCGCTGGTCACGTCGCTCCAGGTCTGGTTCAAGGCCTGGGTCGCGGAATCGACCTCCTGGCGCACGCTCTGCTCGACATCACGCGCCGCCGTCTCGAACTGGGTCTTCATCTTCTGAAGCTCTTCCAGCTCGATCGAGCGGTTGACCTCGGCCTTGACGTCCGCGACATAGCGCTGCGCCTTGCCCAGCAAGGTGCCCACCGTGCGCGCCACGCGAGGCAGTTTCTCGGGACCGATGACGATCAACGCCACCGCGCCGATCAGCGCGATCTTGTCAAAGCCGAAGTCGAGCACTTAGGACTTGGTCTTGGCGTCGACGTCGACCGTGTTCGGGTCATTGACCTTGTTGGCCGTGACCTGCTGAGGCGGGGCCCCCGGCGTGTCGGACGAACCGTCCTTCATGCCGTCCTTGAAACCCTTGACGGCGGCGCCGAGGTCGGAACCGACATTGCGCAGCTTCTTGGTGCCGAAGATGGCGATGACGACGACGAGGACGATCAGCCAGTGCCAGATGCTGAATGAACCCATGATGTTGACTCCTTGTGGACTGGCTCAAATTCTAGGTGAGGGATGACCCTAGCCTTAGGGGTCATTTCGCGGCCAAGCGGCTTCCGGTGCGATCGTGCTCGGGCTTTGGGTTTGGTTGCAAATCCCGCATCCTTGCACGGCGATGTGACTTCGGCCGGCTGCACAGAGGCCGCAAGCCTGATGTGAGGCCCGAATTCAGCCTTTCAACCAGGGGCGCGGCCCGCCCATCACATGCAGATGCAGGTGATAGACCTCCTGGCCGCCGTCAGGCCCCGTGTTGATGACATGCCGGAAACCGTTGCTGACGCCCAGCTCCTTCATCAGCTTCGGGCCCAGGGCGGTCATCTTGCCCAGCAGGGCTGCCTCGGCCTCGGTCACGTCGGCCATGGAGGCGATGTGGCGCTTGGGGATGATGAGGACGTGGACGGGCGCCCAGGGATGGATGTCGTGGAAGGCGAGGATGTCTTCGTCCTCATAGGCCTTCTTGCTCGGGATCTGGCCGGCGACGATCTTGCAGAACAGGCAGTTCGGGTCGCTGTGCTGGGCAGTGCTCATGGCTTGTCTTGTCCTCGTTGAGCGAATTCGGTCAGGCCCGACAGGCCCTCGCGCCGGGCCAGTTCGGCCAGCACATCCTCGGGCCGCAAGCCGAAGTGGGCCAGCGCCACCATGCTGTGGAACCACAGATCGGCCACCTCGTAGACCACCTTCTGGGCGTCGCCGTCCTTGGCGGCCATGACGGTCTCGGTGGCCTCCTCGCCGACCTTCTTCAGGATGGCGTCCAGGCCCTTGTCGAAGAGCTTGGCGAC
>CBHWBD010000154.1:0-12272 GCA_966111775.1 uncultured Comamonadaceae bacterium
CTGCAGTCTCCATCAGAGGCTTGACACCGAACACAGTTGCTCGGGGGACCGGCCAGACGCACCGCGTTCAGCGGTGTGCGGCTGGACGAGGGGTCAAAAGTTAAACGCCAAACGCAAGCCGCCCCAGTGCTTGCCATTGACCATGATGGGCGCCGTCGCCTCCTTCAGCACGACGAAGCGGCCGCCGCCCATGTCGCGGCGGTAGGTCTGCAGCAGGAAGGGCCGGGTGTTGCGCGCCGAGGCCAGGCCGGTGCGGTCGTTGAAGATGCGGCGGTAGCGGCTGTTGGCCGTGTTCCAGACCGTGTCGCCGGGACGTTGCGGCTGGCAGTATTTGCGGTTGTGCGTCGCGATATAGCCGTTGCGGTCGGCGGCGATGCAGAACACCACCTTGTCGCTGAAGCCCAGCCCCTTCTCCTGCACGGCCGGGAAGAGCTTGTCGGTCAGCTGGCAGAAGCGCGCCGTGTGCTGCTGGGGCAGCGTGCCCTCGAGGGGGCGGTAGTTCTGGTCGAAAAGGTCGGCCTCGCTGATCTGGCCGCTCTTCAGCGCGTCCTCGAGCAGGCCGGCGATCTCGTCGGCGGCCGCCTGCGCGGCGCGGATGAAGGGCATGTCGTCGACCTCGACGCCGCTCTCGGCGATCTGCTCGACCAGCTCCTCGGACATGCGCAGGAAGCGGTCGCTGCCGTCGAAGGCCACCTTGAGGCCGTGCGAGGCTTCCGACACTTCGCGCTCCAGCTCGTGGGCGCGCTCGTTGAGCAGGCTCATCTGCTGGCCGCTCTCGCCGGCCGACACCGAGATGCGCTGCACGTCCTGCTCGACCTCGTGGAAGGCGGCGTGGATCTGGCTGGGCTTGCTCGGGTTCTCGGTCAGCTCGGCGCTGAAGCGGTCGATGCGCTCCTGCAGGCTGGCAATGGCGCTGATGATGGCCTTGGACGACCCTTCGACCTGGCCGGCCAGGGCCTTGACGGCCTCGGCGACGACGGCAAAGCCGCGGCCGGCATCGCCCGCATGCTTGGCCTCGACGGCGGCATTGAAGGCCACGAGGCGGGTCTGCAAGGAAATCTTGGTGATCTCGGCGGCTGCATCGGACACCTGGGCCAGGGTGCTCGCCATGCCGACAACCTCACCGCCGACGACACCGAGCGCCCCGCGGGCACGCTGCACAGCCGATGCGCTCTGGGCGGTGGCGGTAGCGATGGCCGCCTGGGCCTGGCCGATCTGGTTGAGCTGCTGGGCCAGGGCCTGCATGGCCTGACTCTGGGCCTGCACGATGCGCTGGGTGTCTTCCAGGGCGCCGCGCACTTCGGCGGCGTCCTTGCCCACCGTGGAAATCGAGCGGGCCAGCCGCTTGACGACGTTCAACGCCGCGCTGTCATCGCGCCGAAAGGGCTCGTCGCGAGTGATGGCGGAGGAGGAGCCTCCCGCCTTGGGCCACTTGAACATGCGCTTTGTCCCCGCTTATAGGCCGGGGCTCGGCAAGAAGTGGCCCCGTGGATTACCAGTCACGCAGCTTAACGCGCAACCTTGCAATGGACTGACTGTGCAGCTGGCAGACCCGCGACTCCGTGACCTTGAGCACGGCCGCGATCTCCTTGAGATTCATGTCGTGCTCGTAGTACATGCTCATCACGAACTGCTCGCGTTCGGGCAGGTTCTTGATCGCCTCGACCAGGGCCTCGCGCATGCGGTGGTCCTGCAGCATGGCCACGGGATTGGCGTTGTCGTCCGCCACGTGGCGGTCGAGATAGTCGTGGTCGCCGTCGTCGCCCGACATGTCTTCCAGGTAGACCAGTTGAGTGCCACGCACCTTGCCGAGCAGCTCCTGGTATTCGGCCAGCGGCAGGCCCATCTCGGCGGCGATCTCGTCCTCGCGCGGCGCGCGGCCCAGGCGCTGCTCGACCTTGTGCACGGCGACTTCGATCTCGCGCTGCTGGCGGCGCGTGCCGCGGCTCATCCAGTCGCCGCCGCGCAGCTCGTCGAGCATGGCGCCGCGGATGCGCTGGGTGGCGAAGGTCTCGAACTGCACGCCCTGCTCGGCATCGAAGCGCGACAGCGCATCGGTCAGGCCGATCAGGCCGACCTGGATCAGGTCATCCACCTCCACATTGGCCGGCAGCTTGGCAATCATCTGGTGCGCCAGGCGTCGCACCAGCGGGCTGTACTGCTTGATCAGCGTGCTGTTGTCGAGGCGGCCTTTGGGCGTGTACATGACGGACTCCGGCGAGTTCAATGTGCAGCGATTTGGGGGAAGGAACCCTTGCGCGCCGGGCGCAGCGGGGTCGCGTCGGAGGCGGCGTCAACGGCCGCTCCGGGAGGCGCCGCGAGCAGCAGCTCGCGGGCGAGATGACGCAGCTCGGGCGTGAGCGGCGCGTTCTGGGAAGCTCTCGGGTCCAGGCAGGCCCAGTCACGCAGCACCGCGCCGAGGAAGCCGTCGGCGCAGGAATGAAGCTGTTGCGCGATGCGGGAGGCCACGCGCAGCTGAGGGTGGCAGGCCATCAGCAGACTGTAGACCATCAGGCCGGCCCGTTGTGTGAGCCATTTCATGCCGGCATAGGCTTCCGTCACGCTGGCCGGCTCGGTGTCGGCCAGCAGCAGCGGGCGCACCTCGCGCAGGGCCACCACGCGGGCCAGTTCGGCCGCCGGGGCATGCAGCAGGATGACGTCGGCGTCCGGTGCGGCGTCGGCCACAGCTTCCAGGAAGGAAGCGGCCGAGCCATGTGCGTTGATGTGGCGCAGCGGCAGGCCGCGGGCGGCCAGATAGGACACCTTGGGCGAGAGCCGCTCGATGCAGTTGGACAGGTCCACGCTGGCCAGTTCCGACGGCTTGGGCGAATGCTCGCCAGCGTCGACGACCAGGGTGTGCAGGTTCAGTTCGGAGAAGGCCGAGCACAGGCCCTCCAGCAGCGCGCCGGCACCCATGACGCGCGGGTTGCTGACGACCGGCACGAAGCGGGTCTTGGAGGCGGCGAAGAGCCGCCGCAGGCCGTGGGCTTGATCCTGGGGCATGTCGCGCGGCATCAGTGGACGGCCCTCATGCCTTCGGTCAACGGCGCGCCGGCGAAGATGAGGTTGACGTCGGTGTTGTCCATGCGCCAGGCGCCGGAGGCGTCGCCCTTCAGCGCGCGCTGCACCAGGGCGACGCTAGGCAGGCGGTGCCAGTCTTCCGGCACGCGCTGGCCGTTGGCCACGCCCAGCACCTTGAGCTTGTGGCGGATCAGGGTGTCCAGGGCCGGGGCCAGCTTGACGGCTTCGTCGATCTTGCTGAGGACGACGCCTTCGCAGGCGGCGCCCTTCCAGGCGGTGACGACGTCCTCGATGGTCTCGCCCTGCTGGGCCGCATTGATGACGAGCAGCTTCTTGATGCTGGGGTGGGCCAGCATCTCCAGCAGTTCCTGGGTGCGGCTGTCGCGCTGGGCCATGCCGGCGGTGTCGATGAGGACCAGCTTCTTGCTGGACAGCAGGTCCAGCAGGTCGTCCAGCGAGGCGCGGTCATGCGCCGTGTGCACGGGCACGCCGAGGATGCGGCCATAGGCACGCAGCTGCTCGTGGGCGCCGATGCGGTAGGCGTCCAGCGTGATGAGGCCGAGCTGGCTGGCGCCGAACTTGGTGGCGAAGTGGGCGGCCAGCTTGGCGGTCGTCGTCGTCTTGCCGACGCCGGTGGAGCCGATCAGCGCGAACACGCCGCCACGATCCTCGATGGCCGGGGCGGCCTCGTCGGTCTGCAGATTGCGCGACAGCACATGGGCGGCCCAGGCGGTCTCGTCGGCGACCTCGGTGCCGCGGAAGTCGGACGGGCAGCTCTCGGCCAGCTTGCGCACCAGGGCGGGCGAAAAGCCCAGCTCCAGCAGCTTCTGGGTCAGGCGCGCCTGCACGGGCTGGCGCTGCAGCTTTTCCATGAAGGCCAGGGAGGAGAAGCGCTCTTCGATGAGGCCGCGCATCTGGCGCAGTTCGGAGGCCATGTCCATCTGGCTGCGTTGGCTGGCGTTGGGCTGGCCCGGCAGGGGCCGGGGTTCGGCGGCCGCGATGTCGCTGAGCTGCGGCACCACGCGCTGCGCAGTGGCCGTCGGGATGCGGATCTCGTCACGCAGCACCGGCGGCATCGGGCGGGCCTGGGGCACCGTCGGCGGCGGCGCGACGCGCTTGGGTGCCATGGCGGCCATGGCTTCGGCGGCACGCTGCTCACGGCGGGCGCGGGCAACGTCGAGCGAGGACGCGGCCGGCTGGGTCGGCGGCGGAGCGATGCGGGGAGCGGCGGCGGCGACCGGGTCGGGCTGGCCGGTCATCTCGGCCTGGCGGCGGCGCAGCACGCGCTCGCGCACATAGTCCTGGAAGCTCAGCGTGCTCATGGCCAGTTGCTCGACGTCGCCATTCACCTCCGGCGCGCCGAAGCTGGGCTCCTGGCGCGAGGCGCGGTCGGAAAAGCTGGCGCGCGCGGCGGGCTGCTGGGGCACAGTCGGCGGCGGGGCAATCTGCGGGCGGGCCGCGGTGCGCGGTGCGGTCTGGGCCATCTGCTCGATCTGGCCCATGCCTTCCGGGGCCATGGCCAGCACTTCCACGCCTTCCGGCACGTTCTTGTTCGACAGCACGACCGCGTCGGGACCGAAGGCCTGCTTGACGAGGGCCAACGCCTCGCGAGAAGTGCGGGCGGTGAATTTACGGACGTTCATGCTGTGCCTCCGATGATGGAGCCGATGCGGATGGTGTGGGTCTCAGGAATCTCGCTGTGGCCGAGCACCTTGAGCCGGGGTGCGGCGCGCCTGAGCAGGCGGGCCATGGGCGCGCGGATCAGGTCGGGCACCAGCAGCGTGGCGGGCACGCCGCGGTCTTCCTGCTTCTGGGCGTTCTCGGCGGCGCTGCGCGCCAGGGTGTCGGCCACACCCGGGTCCAGGGCCGCGCCATGCGGTGAATTGAGGGCCTGGGTGACCAGGCGCTCGAGTTCGGGCTCCAGCGCGATGACGTCCAGCTCCTTGGTGCTGCCGTAGATCTGCTGCACGATGGCCGGCGCGAGATGGGTGCGGATGCGGCGGGCCAGCTCGACCGGGTCGGTGACGGCGGCGGCGTTCTCGGCCAGGCATTCGACGATGGAGCGCATGTCGCGGACGTGCACGCCCTCCTCCAGCAGCAGCTGGAGAACGCGTTGCAGGGTGGCGATGCTGACCATCTTGGGAATCACGTCTTCGATCAATTGCGGCGCCTGCTTGGTGAGGTGTTCCACCAGGGCCTGCGTCTCCACGCGGCCCAACAACTTGGCCGCGTGCACTTGCATCAAGTGTGAAAGGTGGGTGGCCACGACGGTCGAGCAATCAACGACCGTAAACCCGCTCATTTGGGCCATCTCCTTCTGGCGTTCCTCGATCCACGTGGCCGGCAGGCCGAAGGCGGGGTCGGTGGTCGGCGTGCCGATGAGCTTCTGAGTCGCGTGGCCGGGGTTGATGGCCAGCCACATGCCCGGGTAGGCCTCGGCCTCGCCGACGACGGCGCCGCGCAGCGAGATGCGGTATTGGCTGGGGCGCAGCTCGAGGTTGTCGCGGATGTGCACCGGCGGCGGCAGGAAGCCGACTTCCTGGGCGAACTTGCGGCGCACGCCCTTGATGCGGGACAGCAGGTCGCCTTCCTTGGTCTTGTCGACCAGGGTGATGAGGCGGTAGCCGACTTCCAGGCCCAGGGTGTCGACGGGCACCAGGTCTTCCCAGCTGGCTTCGCCCGAACCTTCGCTGGATGGCATGATGGGCTTGACGGCCTTGGCGGCCTCGGCGGCCTGCTCCTTGGCGCGCAGCCAGTAGGCCAGATAGCCCAGGCCCGAGGCGATCAGCAGGAAGACGACGTGGGGCATGCCCGGGATCAGCCCCAGGGCGCCGATGACGCCGGCCGTGATGGCCAGCGACTTGGCCGAGCCGAACACCTGGCGGCCGATCTGGCTGCCGATGTCCTTGTCGGTGCCCACGCGCGACACCACCATGGCGGCCGCGACCGAGATCAGCAGGGCCGGCACCTGGGCCACCAGGGCGTCGCCGACGGCCAGCAGGATGTAGCTGTCGGCGGCCTGGCCGGCCGACAGGCCGTGCTGGGCCACGCCGATGATGAAGCCGCCGACGATGTTGATGGCCAGGATCAGCATGCCGGCGACCGCGTCGCCGCGCACGAACTTGCTGGCACCGTCCATGGAGCCGAAGAAGTCGGCTTCGTCGGACAGCTCGGCACGGCGGCGCTTGGCCTCGGCCTCGTTGATGAGGCCGGCGTTCAGGTCGGCGTCAACCGCCATCTGCTTGCCGGGCATGGCATCCAGCGTGAAGCGGGCACCGACCTCGGCGATGCGCTCCGCGCCCTTGGTCACGACGATGAAGTTGATGACCACCAGGATGGCGAAGACGATCAGGCCGACGGCGAAGTTGCCGCCGATCAGGAAGTGGCCGAAGGATTCGATGACCTTGCCGGCCGCGCCGGTGCCGGTATGGCCCTGCAGCAGCACCACGCGCGTGGACGCGACGTTCAGCGACAGGCGCATCAGGGTGGTGAGCAGCAGCACGGTCGGGAACGCCGCGAAGTCCAGCGGCCGGATCATGTGCGCTGCCACCATCATGACCATGACGGCCATGGCGATGTTGAAGGTGAACAGCAGGTCCAGCGCAAAGGGCGGCAGCGGCAGCACCATCATCGACAGCACCAGCAGGATCGCGATGGGCGCGCCCAGGGCCGCGATGATGCCGGCACGCGGGCCGAGCAGGGCTTGGAGTTTGGCGGTGAGCTGGTTCATGCGGCGGATGGGGTCTCACCCGCATTCTTCGTGGCGGCCCGCAAAACTTGAGCCGGAGAAGGGGCGTGAAAACCGGGCTGTTCTCGCCCGAGCCGCCGCGCGGCCCTCACTCCGTGAAGTCTTCCTCGGGGTCGGGCGCCCAGCCCGGCTTGTTGTGCGGGTCCAGCTCCGGCGGCACATGCGGCTTGGGCATGTCGGGGGCGTTCAGGTTGCGCGCCTTCAGCGCGGCGCGCAGCTGGTAGACATAGGCCAGCACCTGGGCCACGGCGCCGAACAGCGCGGCAGGAATCTCGTGGTCGACCTTGGCGTGGGCGTAGAGGGCACGGGCGAGGACGGGCTGCTGCAGCACCGGCACCTTGCTCTCCTTGGCCAGGTCGCGGATCTTCATGGCGAGCAGGTCGGCGCCCTTGGCCACGACCTTGGGCGCGGCCATCTTGCCTTCCTCGTACTTCAGCGCCACGGCATAGTGGGTCGGGTTCATGACCACCAGGTCGGCCTGGGGCACGGCGGCCAGCATGCGGCGCTTGGCCATCTCACGCATGCGGGCCCGCACCTTGGCCTTGATCTCCAGGTTGCCTTCGACTTCCTTCAGTTCCTGCTTGACCTCTTCCCGGGTCATGCGCATGCGGCGCAGCCAGAGCTGGCGCTGCAGCGGCACGTCGATGGCGGCGAACACCGCCAGGGCCACGGCCAGCAAGCCCAGGCCGCCCATCAGCTGCTGGCCGGCATAGGCCAGAGCCGAAGGCAGGGGCACGGACATGATGCCGACATAGGCCGCCAGGCGGTTTTTCAGCACCAACGCGCCGACGATGCCGAGCACCAGGGCCAGCAGCACGGCCTTCAGCGCCGCGCCGAAACCCTGACCGCTGAACAGGCGGGCGATGCCGGCGATGGGGTTGAGATGGGTGAACTTGGGTGCCAGCGGCTTCATCGTCCAGTTCCAGCCGCCGCTGGCCAGGTTGCTGGCGATGCCGACGACCATCAGCAACAGGGCGATCGGGCCGGCGACGACGGCGAAGGCCAGCGTCATCTCGATGAGGCGCTCGCCCATGAAGCCGGGCCTGGCCAGCATGCGGGCATCGAAGTGCAGGCCGGCGACCAGGGTCTGGCGCAGCTTCTCGATGATCTGCGGCCCACCGGCGGCCAGGGCGGCGCCACCGGTGACCATCATGGCGAAATGCGGCAGGTCGCGCGAGCGCGGCAATTGGCCCTCGGCCCGGGATCTCTCGATCTTCTTGGGCGAGGCGGGTAGGTTGCGATCCTGTGCGTCGTGGTCGGCCATGGCGATGCTGCTCTCCACCCAATTGTTCGGGGCGGCCCGCGAAACTTGAGCCCGAAAAGCGGGGGGCTTGTCCGGCTATTCCGCGCCCTGCGATGCAACGGTCGGCAGGATGTGCAGGATTGCCGCTACCTGGGGGGCTGGGGCGGCGCGGCTGGGGCTAATCTCGCGTTCATGGTCCGCCTCCTCCGACTGCTCGCCGTGATGGCCACCTGCTGCACCGGTGCCGCCCTGGCGCAGCCGTCACTGACCATCGAATACCGCGACAAGCCGCCCTACAGCTACACCGTGGACGGCAAGCCGGCCGGCTTCCTGATGGAGCGCACCCTCAAGCTGCTCAAGCGCGCCGGCATCGAGGCGCGCTATGCCGAGGTGCCCATCCGCCGCACCTTGCAGCATCTGCAATCCAACCAGGCGGCGCTGTGCTCGCCGGGTCTGTACAAGAACCCCGAGCGCGAGGCCTTTGCCCGCTTCACCCTGCCCATCCATCGCGACCGCCCCCATGTGGTGCTGGCCCATGCCAGCGTCGCCACGCAGATCCGCGCCATCCCGCGGGTGGCCCAGCTGTTTGCCGACGCTTCGCTGCAGCCCGGCCTGATGGACGGCGTGTCCTACGGCCAGCAGCTGGACCAGTTCCTCGCCACGGCCGCCAAGCCGCCGCTGCGCGCCCAGCTGGCGCCGCTGCAGCTGGCGCGCATGGTGGGCGCCCGCCGGGTCGACTACATGCTGATCGACGAGGAAGACCTGAACTGGCTGCGCAAGGACGCCGAATTCACGCCGCTGCCGCTGGTGCGCATCGAGTTCGCCGACATGCCGCGCGGCGAACTGCGCTATCTGGCCTGCTCGATGCAGGTCGCGACGCAGACCCTGGACAAGCTCAACCAGGCCATCCGCGAGATGGCGCCCGAAGCCCAGGCGGACTAGAACCGCTGGCGAAAGCCCAGCAGGATGGGCATGGCGTCGGTGCGGGCGCCGCTGGCGTCGCGGGCGCTCAGATAGTCGAAGCCCAGTTCCAGCGTCGCGGTATCGGTGGTGCGCCAGCCGATGGTGAAGCCTCCCGTGGCGCGCACATCATGCTGGCTGCCGCTGCTGGCGGACGCATTGACGAAGGCCGCACCCACGCGCCAGGTCGCCTCGACATGCTGCCCCCAGCGGGCAGAAAAGGCTCCACCGAGCACGGCGGCGCGGAAATGCGCCGAAGTGGCCTGACCCCAGTAGTCGGCACCGAAATTGGCCTTGCCGAGGTCCAGATACCGGGCCTCGATGGCGGCGACGCCGAAACGATAGCCGACGCCGGCTGCGAGAGCGGTGGCGCTGGCCTTGCGGCAGCGGCAGGTGATGAAGCCGGGCTCGGACTCGTAGTGAGTGCCGCCGACGGCCAGGTCGCCGTACCAGCCGATGCGCGAGTCCGTCGCGCTGGATTGGGCCTGGGCTTGTGGCGCCACGATGGCAAGACTGGCGGCCATGGTGAGGGCCAGCTGCTGGGATCTGATCATCGGATATCCCTGATGTTGTTAACGCCGCCGTCAGTGGGCGACGGCGGCGTTTTTAGCAGATGACCGCCACCCCACGAACGGCCTGCATCGCCGTATTCAGGGACAAAGAAAAAGCCCGCCTGATGGCGGGCTCTACGGGCTTGGCGAGCTTGAAGCGGCGTGCTTCAGAAGCCCAGGCTGGCCAGCAGGTCGTCGACCTCGCCCTGGTTGGTGACGACGTCGGTGCGGCCTTCGGCGTTGACGACCGGGCCCTGCAGGATGGTTGGGTCGACCTTTTCGCGCTGCTCGGGCGGCACGACCTGCACCAGCAGCTTGACGAGGCTGTCTTCCAGGTCGTTGGCCAGCTTCACGACCTTGGCGACGACCTGGCCGGTCAGGTCATGGAAGTCCTGGGCCAGCATGATGTCGGTCAGGTGGTTGTCGATGCTCGCGGTGCGGTTCTCGACATCCTTGACGAAGTTCATCACGGCACCGCTCGCGACCGCGCGGACCGGGTCGGCCACGATGGCGGCGGCCAGCTCCTGGGTGGCCTTGCTGATGCCGGCGTGCTCGGCCTTGGCCTGGTCGACGGAGTTCAGCACCTTCTCGGCCGCAGCGGCCGTCTTCTCGGCGATATAGCTCAGGCGGCTGCGCGCATCGGGCAGGCCGTCGGTGGCCACCTGCAGCTTGGGCATGACGCCCAGGCGCTGCATGGTGTCGTGCAGCGTGCGCGTGATCGTGCCGAGCTGCTGGAAGACCTCGGGCGAGACGAGCAGCGGCTCCTGGGCCTTGCCCAATTGCTCCAGTTGATCCATCGACATGGCAGTCCCCTTTTGTTATCAGGCGGCCGCAGCCAGCTTCTGCATGATCTTCAGGACTTTTTCTTCCAGCGTCGCCTTGGTGAAGGGCTTGACGATGTAACCCGCGGCGCCCGACTGGGCGGCCAGCACGATGTCTTCCTTGCGCGCCTCGGCGGTGACCATCAGCACCGGCAGGTGCTTGAGGTTGGGATCTTCCTTGATGGCCTTCAGCAACTCGAAGCCCGTCATGTTGGGCATGTTGATGTCGCTGACGACGAAGTCGAACTTGGCGCCCTTGAGCATGTTCAGGGCCTCGACGCCGTCCTCGGCCTCTTCGCAGTTGTTGTAGCCAATTTCCTTCAGCAGACCGCGCACGATGCGGCGCATGGTGGAGAAGTCGTCGACGACCAGGAATTTCATGTCAGCGCTCATGGCGATCCTCTCTCGGGGCTGGCGGTATATCGGGGGTCAGCCCGCAGTCTAGTTCTAGCGCGCGGGCGACGGCGGCTGAGTTTGCGGCAATTTACCGCTTGGCGGCACTTGCGTTGCAGGCTCCGGCGCCGCGGCCTCGGCCTCGGGCTCGTCCGGCAGATTCTTCAGCACGGCGTCCTCGGCATCGCGGTTCATGACGATGATGCTGATGCGCCGGTTCAGCGCCCCGTTGGGGTCCTTGGCATCGAGCAGCTTGCTGGCCGCCAGGCCCTGCACGCGCAGCATGCGCGCCTCCGACAGGCCGCCCGCGACCAGTTCCCGACGCGAAGCATTGGCGCGGTCGGCCGACAGCTCCCAGTTGCTGTAGCCCTTGTCGCCGCCCGGGAAGGGCTGGGCGTCGGTGTGTCCTTCCACCGTCAGGCGGTTGGGCACCTCGGTCAACACGCTGCCGAGTTCGCGCAGCAGTTCGCGCATATAGGGCTTCACGATGGCGCTGCCGCTGTCGAACATCGGGCGATTGCCCTCGTCGACGATCTGGATGCGCAGGCCTTCCTTGGTCATGTCCAGCCGGATCTGGCCGCCCAGGGCCGCCAGCTTGGGGTTCTCCGCCAGCACCTCCTCGACCTTGGTCTTGAGCTGCTCCAGCCGCGACTTCTCGGCCTTGCGCTGCTCTTCCTTCAGCGCGCGCAGGGTGTAGCTGGCCTTCTTGGCGGCGCTGTCACCTTCCTTGACCTGGCCGGTTTCGCGCGTGAGGTCCTTGCCGCCGCCGCGGATGACGCTGGAGGAGTCGCCCGAGCCCGAGCCGCCCAGCATGGCGACCTTCAACGGTGACTGGAAGAAGTCGGCAATGCCCTTCTTGTCGCCCTCGGTCGTCGAGCCGAGCAGCCACATGAGCAGGAAGAAGGCCATCATGGCCGTGACGAAGTCGGCATAGGCGATCTTCCACGCGCCGCCATGGGCCGCGTGGCCGCCCTTCTTCACCTTCTTGATGATGATGGGCTGTAGTTTCTTGGCGTCGCCGGCCATCTCAGGGCTCCATCACTTCTTCTTGACGTGGCCTTCGAGTTCCGTGAACGACGGGCGGTCGCCAGAGAACAGCACCTTGCGGCCGAACTCGATGGCCACCGCCGGCGCATAGCCCTGCATGCTGGCCAGCAGCGTCGTCTTGATGCACTGGAATTCCTTGCCGGCGTCTTCGACCTTCTGCTCCAGCAGGCCGGCCAGAGGTTCGGCGAAGCCGTAGGCCAGCAGAATGCCCAGGAAGGTACCGACCAGGGCGGAGCCGATCATGCCGCCCAGCACGGCCGGCGGCTGGCCGACCGAGCCCATGGTGTTCACGACACCCAACACGGCGGCCACGATGCCGAAAGCCGGCAGCCCACCGGCCAGGCGTTGCAGCGCGGCCACGGCGGCGTGCTCCTCCTGGTGATGGGTCTCGATCTCGCTGTCCATCAGCGACTCGATCTCGTGGGCGTTCAGATTGCCCGACACCATCATGCGCAGGTAGTCGGTGATGAATTCGGTGACGTGGTGGT
>CBHWBD010000155.1:0-12252 GCA_966111775.1 uncultured Comamonadaceae bacterium
GCCGCCAATGGCATAGACGTAGCGGCCAAAGCGCGTGTGCTTGGCGATGAAGCCCAGCAGCAGCACGACGGCGACCCAGATCACCATGGGCAGCGGCAGGCCCTGGCCCTGCTCCTGGCCCTCGATGCGATAGGCGTTGAAGACGGCCACGATGCCGAACACCGCGACGGCGGCGAGCCCGCCCTTGATCAACTCATGCTTGATGTCGCCCGGCACGCCGCCGGCGCGCAATTGCGCGCGGCGTTGCACGACCTGCCAGCCCCACAGCAAAGCCACCAGACCCACGCCCAGCAACCAGCTGCCGCGCTCGCCCAGCGAGCCGTCCAGGCCGCCGCCCAGGGCCAGCAGCCAGGGTTCGGTGACGGGCTGCGTCTTGCCGTCGGCCACCAGGAAGGCCACGCCGCGCAGCGACACCAGGCCGCCCAGGGTCACGACAAAGGACGGGATGCCGATGACGGCGGACAGCCAGCCCTGGAACAGGCCGACCACCAGCGCCAGGCCCAGGCCCGCGAACAGCGAGGCGACGACCGACCAGCCCTGGGTGTACTGCAACCAGGCCATCAGCACGCCGACGGCGCCGAGCAATGAGCCCACGGCGAGGTCGATCTGGCGCGCCACGATGATGAGGGCCATGCCGCTGGCGACGATGCCGACGACGGCCGTCTGCTGGGCGATGTTGTAGAGGTTCTCTGCCGTCAGGAAGCTGCCGGTGAGCAGATGAAAGCCGATGGCGATGGCCACCAGCACGGCCGCCATGACGGCAAGCCGCTGGGTCTGGGCGCTCATCGCCTCTCCTATTTGCAGGCCGCGGGGGCCTTGGCGGCGTCGACGCCCTTGCAGACGACGGCCTTGCTGACCCAGCCGGCGCTGATGACCTGGTCCAGGTTGGCCTGCGTGATCGCCATCGGTGCCAGGAACTTGGCCTGCAGGCTGACCTTGCGCTCGCCGCCCGCCCAGGGCGCGGCACCGTCGACCTTCTGGCCGGCCGCCAGTTGCACGGCGGCCGCGGCAGCCTCCTTGCCCAGGGCGCGCGAGTCCTTCCAGACCGACACCGTCTGCGTGCCCAGCGCAATGCGGTTCAGGGCAGCATGGTCGGCATCCTGGCCGCTGACCGGCACACCCTTGACGCCACGGCCCGCGAGTGCGGCGATGGCACCGCCGGCCGTGCCATCGTTGCTGGCCACGACCGCGTCGACGCCGCCCTTCAGGCGGGTCAGGATCTGCTCCATGTTCTTCTGGGCCACCTCGGGCTTCCAGCCGTCGGTGTATTCCTCGGCGACGATCTTGACGTCACCCTTCTTGACGGCATCGGCCAGCGCGTCCTGCTGACCGGCGCGCAGGAAGTCGGCATTGGGGTCACTGGGCGAGCCCTTGATCATCACGTAGCGGCCCTGGGGCTTGGCGGCCAGCACGGCCTTGGCCTGCAGGCGGCCGACCTCGCGGTTGTCGAAGGTCAGATAGAAGACCTCGGGGGCCTCGATGAGGCGGTCATAGGCCACGACCGGAACCTTGCGCGCCTTGGCCTTGTTCAGGGCCGGGACGATGGCGTCCTTGTCCATGGCCAGGATGATGAGCACCTTGGCGCCCTTGGCCAGCAGGGACTCGACGTCGCCGATCTGCTTCTCGGGTGAGCCACCGGCATCGGCACTCACATAGCTGGCACCCTGGCGGGCCAGTTCGGCCTTGATCGCGGCCTCATCGGTCTTCCAGCGTTCTTCCTGGAAGTTGGACCAGCTCACGCCGACCACGGGGCCGGCAGCCAACGCTGTCATCGAGGTCGTCAGCAGCGCCATCGCTGCCCACATCTGCTGCATTCGCATCTTGTCTCCAATGCCCTTGTCGTGCGGGCCGCGGATTCTAGGAACGCAGGCAAGAAAAAAGCGACCCTCTCGGGTCGCCTTTCATCGGTTTGAAACCGCTTTGTTTCAGCGCTTGGCTTAGCGCGAAGCCACGCCGGTGGCCGGACGAACGATGCGGGCCGGGAAATCGCCCAGTTCGCGAGCGGCGTTCTCGCCGTGGTCAGCGGCCAGCGCAGCGGCGGACTTCTCGTCGGCGCGGTACTCGGCCGTCTTGGAGGTCAGCACGGCCTGACGGGGCAGCTTGACGGTGGCGACGGCGGCCGCCTTGGCGGTGGCAGGGGTCGTCACTTCGACGCCCTTTTCGCCTTGGATGGCGGCCAGTTCACCGCTGTTGCGGGCGGCGACCAGGTCGGCAATCACTTGCTCGCGGGTCAGCGGGGCGGCGGTTTGGGCCGATGCGGCACCCGCGGCGATCAGGAGGGTGGCGGCGATGACGGTAGACAGCTTGCTCATGACGGGCTCCTCAGTACTGGCAGGATGGTCCTGCTTCGGGTCATTCGGACATCGCGACCGCGGTGTCCATGACCTGAACTGTAGGCAGCCGGTCTTGGTAGAAATACTAGGCCGACATGAACTGACTATTTATTGAACGCAAACAGTTACCCCTAGATCGTCATCGCTTCGCCACATCCAATCAACGGTGCTCGAAGTTCGGCGCACGCTTGGCCAGAAAGGCTTCCATGCCCTCGCGCTGGTCGTGGCTGCCGAACAGCGCATGGAAATAGCGGCGCTCCACGGCCACGCCATCGGTCAGCGGGCCCTGGTAGGCGAGGTTGACGAGTTCCTTGATCAGCATGACCGAGGGCCCGCTGAAGCCGTTGATGGTTTCGGCCGCCGCCAGGGCTTCCTCGAGCAGCTTGTCGGCCGGCACGACGCGCGACACCAGGCCGGCGCTTTCGGCCTCGGCTGCGCCCATCATGCGGGCGGTCAGCAGCATGTCCATCGCCTTGCTCTTGCCCACGGCACGCGGCAGGCGCTGGGTGCCGCCGGCGCCCGGCACGATGCCCAGCTTGATCTCGGGCTGGCCGAACTTGGCCGAGTCGGCCGCGATGATGAAGTCGCACATCATGGCCAGCTCGCAGCCGCCACCGAGGGCAAAACCTGCCACCGCGGCGATGACGGGCTTGCGCACCTGCAGGATGGTCTCCCAGTTCTTGGAGATCAGCCCGCTCTTGAAGGCGGAGGCGAAGGTGTGGGGCAGCATGGTCGGGATGTCGGCCCCGGCCGCGAAGGCGCGCTCGGAGCCGGTCAGCACGATGCAGCCGATGCTGTCGTCGGCATCGAAGGCCAGCAGGGCCTCGCCCATCTCGTCCATCAGTTGGTCGTTCAGCGCGTTCAGCGCCTTGGGACGGTTCAGCGTGATCAATGCGGTCTTGCGCGGGCCGCCGCCGTGGACGGCGGTGATGATGCATTCGTAGCTCATGGGCTGGTTCTCCTGGGAATGTCGTTGTTGCTGGATTCTGGCGCGGCCTGCAGCGGCGCGCTCTTGAGCATGAGGTCGATATGGGTGTCGGCGTCCTGGCGGATCACGAGGCGCACGGGCAGGTATTGCAGCGCAGGCGCGAGCCAGACCTCGGCGGTCAGATCGCCGCTACCGGCCGGCCGGGTGGGCTTCAGATGCCAGGTCGCCATCGGCCCCATCGGGGTGTCCAGCGTCTCCTCGCCGATGACCTCGTACTGCCAGGCGTATTGCCGGCGCGGCAGCACCAGCGGGAACTGCAGGACGCGGCCGACCTGCAGCGGCTCGCGGCCGGTCAGGAAGAGCCAGGTCAGCTGCACGAACTGGCTGGCCGAATCCTGGGCGCCGCGCATGACCGGCTCGCGCGCGCCGGTCGCCAGCTGCACCTCGGTGCCGAGGAAGAAGACGCTGACCCGACGGCGCTCGCTGAGGATGACTTTGGTCTCCTCGTCATAGCGCTGGGGCGCGATGCCCTCCGGTGTCAGCTGGCCCTGGCTGCTCATGCGCCGCGTGATCAGCGGCGCGAAGCTGGGGCCGACACCGACGTCCAGATGAACCTGGTAGTCCCGGCCCTGGCGCAGCCATTCGACCTGGGCCTGGCCGCTGACCGGGCCCCGGTAGTTGCCCGTCAGCACGTAGCTGAGCCGGGTGGACAGCGGCCATTCGGGGCCGGGCTCGTTGTCGGCTGGGGCCGATGCAGCCTGGGCGACCGAGGCCGCTTCAACGGGCTGCGAGGCCGCCTGCACAAGGGGCTCCGGCGGTGGCGCTGGCCGGGACTCAGGCTCGGGTGCCGAGGCCGCACTGGCCGGCGAAGCGGCCGCCACGACAGGGGCCCTGGGTCGCATCGGCCGGCTGGGCCTTGGCGACTGGACATGCCGGGCCGGCGGCGGCTGCAGTTGCATCTCGCGCACCAGGGCCACCTGCATGCGAGGCGGCATGGGCGGTGGTCCCTCGCTGACCCAACCTTCGTGGATGCGCTGCACCTCCTGGCCGAGCAGCAGGTGCAGGATCAGCACGGCCAGCACCAGCAGGCCCGGTGGCCGCGGTGTTCTCATCGTCGGCTCAGGCGCCGAGCCAGCGGCGGCGTGCTGCGTGAGGGCCGTCGGCCAGCGTCAGGGCGACGGAGGCGGATTGAGGCGGCCGCAGGTCGACATCGAGCTCGACCAGGCGCTGATCGCGGCTGACCAGCAGCCGCAGCCGCGTCTGTCCGCTGCCCAGCAGCCCCAGCACGTCGTCGAGACGACGCAGGCGCCAGCCATTGCAGCCGATGATCTCGTCGCGTGCATTGAGGCCCCCAGCCTCGGCCGCGCCGCCGGTCAGCACATGCGTCACGCCGACGCCGGTGAGCGCCGTCTCGCGCACGCGCAGGCCCAGGCGCTGGGCCACGCTGGCACGCCCCTCGTCACGCCAGGCGATGCCATGCTCCTGCAGCAGCTCGCGCAGCGGCAGCTCGTCGGTGCCATGCACCCAGGCCTGCAGCTGCGCCGCGATGTCTTCGCCGCCAAGCGTCGTCACGGCCGCCAGGATGTCGGCCTCGCTGACAGGCCCGCCGGCGCTGCGCTTCCACAGCCGCTTCATCAGGGCATCCAGGCTGGACTTGCGTCCACGCAGGCTCAGATCCAGGCAGAGGGCCACCAGCGCGCCCTGGCCGTAGTAGTTGCTGGCCGCGTTGACGCTGTTCTCGTCGGGCCGGTAGTACTTGGTCCAGGCCTCGAAGCTGGCCGAAGCGAGTGGCTGCACGCGCCGTCCCGGTGAGGCGAGAACGCCATTGAGCGAGGCAGCCAGCAGCTTCAGATAGCGAGGCCCGTCCACGAGGCCCGCGCGTCTGAGCATCAACTCGTCGTAATAGCTGGTGAAGCCCTCGAAGAACCACAGCAACTCGGTGTAGTTCTCGCGCTGGTAGTCGAAGCTCGCGAACTCGGCCGGGCGCAGCCGCTTCACGTTCCAGGCGTGGAAGTACTCGTGGCTGAACAGGCCCAGCAGGCGTGCGTAGTTGTCGCTCGGGGCCGCGGCTTCGGCGGCCGTGGGCAGCTCGCGCCGCGCGCAGATCAGGGCCGTGCTGGCGCGGTGTTCCAGGCCACCATGGCCGTCATCCACGGCCCACAGCAGGAAGCTGTAGCGCTTGAAGGGCGCTTCGCCCCAGAACTCGATCTGGGCCTCGCAGATGCGCTTGACGTCGGCCAGCAGGCGCTCGCCGTCGAAGCTGGGCCAGGCGCCGGCGACGACGATGCGATGCGGCACGCCGGCGGCGACGAACTCGCCCTGCCAATGCGCGCCGATTTCAAAGGGGTGATCGAGCAGCTCGTCGTAGCCGTCGGCCTCCCAGCCCCCATCGGCCTCACGCATTTCGGTCGCGACCTGCCATTCCTTGGGCAGGCGCGCCAGCTCGATGCGATGCACCTGAGCTTCGCGGTCATGCGCGCGGAGGCACAGACTGCTGGCGTTGAAGAAGGCGCGCTGGCTGTCCAGCCACGCCGTGCGCACCGACGCATCGAAGGCATAGACCTCGTAGCTCAGCGTCAGGGCTGCGCGACCGCTGCAGCGCACACGCCAGCTGGCCTTGTCGATCTGCTCGACCGCCAACTCGCGACTGCCCTGGCGCGCCGCCAGCCCGCTCATCTGCTTGGCGAATTCGCGCACCAGATAGCTGCCGGGGATCCACACCGGCAGGCTGAAGATCTGCTCGGCCGCAGGGCTGGTGAGGGTCAGCGTGACGCGGTAGCGGTGGGCCGCGATGTCGGCCAGCTCGATGCGGTAGCTCGGCCCGCGCATCAGCTACCCGCGGCGGCGAGGAAACAGCTCAACGCCGCGACGGCGGTGAGCCGAAAGCGCAGGGTCAGCCAGTCAGCCGCGCCGAACTGCGGGTAGACGCGCCTGTCCATCACGTAGCAGGCGATCAGCACGCCACCCAGCAGGGCCAGGCCGGCATGCGGCGGCATCAGCACGCCCAGCCAACCCAGCAGCGTTGCGCCGACGCCCCAAACCAGCGGCCGCCTCTCGGGCAGGCCGCGGATGAAGGACAGGCCCCAATGGATGCCGCCGAGGAAGGACGCGATGAGGGCGGCATAGGTGGCCGTGGCGAACCGTACAAAGCGGTAGGGATCCTCGTCGCGCGGGTCGATCAGCCAGATCAACGCGCAGCCCAGCATCAGCGGCACGAGTCCGGCATAGCCCAGCCGATGCGCGAGCTGGCGCAGTTCAGCCGTCATGGTGTCAGGACTTGCTGGCCGGCGCGGCCAGGGCTTGCAGGCGCTTTTCCAGTTCCACGGGGCCGACGGCACCGGGGATGCGGTTGCCGTCTTCCAGCAGGATGGCCGGCGTGCCGTTCACATGGATCTTGCGCGACAGCGCCAGGTTGCGCTCGATGGCAGCGTCGTCGCACGAAGCCGGTGCCTTGCCCGGCTGCTCGCCCTTGAGCATCCAGCTCAGCCAGGCGTTGGCACTGTCCTTGGAGCACCAGATCGCACGCGTCTTCTCGGGCGAATCGCCGCCGAGGATGGGGATGAGGAAGGTGTAGACGGTGACGTCCTTGAGCTCCTGCAGGCCCTTCTCGAAGCGCTTGCAATAGCCACAGTTGGGGTCCGCGAAGACGGCGATGCGGCGCTTGCCGGTCCCGTTCTTCCACATGACCGCATCCTTGAAGGGCAGGCTGGCGAAGTCGACGCGATTGAGCTGGGTGATGCGCTCCTCGGTCAGGTTCTTCTTGGCCTTCAGGTCGATGAGCTCGCCTTCGATGAGGAAGTTGGCCGCGGCATCCGTGTAGCGGATCTCGCCGCCGATGCGCACCTCCCACAACCCAGGCATGGCCGACGGGCGCACCTCGTCGATCTTGGGAGCGTTGGGCATGCGCTCGGCAAAGGCCTTGCGGATAGCAGCTTCGTTGGCCAGCGCGGGCAGGCTGACGGCGACGAGCAGGAGGGCCAGTAGGCGGGAGGCAAGAGAGCGCACGATGAGAAGCCGGTTGAGTTTCAGAGCCCGAGTGCGCGCTGGGTCAGCCAGCGCTTGACGGGAGTGAGTTGGTTGAGTGCGTCCAGCCCGCGGTTGCGCAGCCCCTGGACGGCGGGAGAGGAATTCGCGAAGAGGCGCTGCAGCACATCGGTCAGCTCGCCCATCGCCAGCGTCGGCGCCAGGCGCTCGCGGGCATAGCGACGCAGCAGCCGCTCGTCGCCCAGCGGGCGCCAGGCCTCGCGCCCGGACAGCACGCGCGTCAGCGCCGCGACATCCCCCAGGCCCAGATTCAGGCCTTGGCCGGCAAGAGGATGGACGATATGGGCCGCATCGCCGAGCAGCACCCAGCCCGAACCGCCGACCGCATCCGCGCGGGCAAGGGCCAGCGGCCAGCTCGAGCGCTCGCTGCCCAGGCTCAGCTCGCCCGCAGCGCCCAAGGTGGCCGCATTGAGTTCGCGTTCGAAGTCGGCGGCCGGCAAAGCCTGCAATTGCTCGGCTCTCGCCTCGGCGCAGGACCAGACGAGGCCGTAGGACGCCCCCGGCGTCGGCTTCTCGAACGGCAGCAAGGCCAGCACCTCACCACCGGATTGGAACCATTGGCGGGCAATACCTTGGTGGGGCCGATCAGCGCTGATCCTCGCGGCGAGCGCGCGGTGGCCGTAGGGCCTGGGCTTGAAGTCGACACCCAAGGCAGCGCGCGCAGCGGACTCACGACCCTCGCACAGAGCTGTCAGAGCCGCAGGCGTGCCTTCGGCGACGTTGTGCACATGCGGCGAGAAACGCAGGGCGGTCGCCAGTTGAGTATCAAGCGCCGCGGCATCGACGATGACCGCCAGTTCGCGCAGACCCTGCTGCCAGGCCGAAAAACTCAAGCGCCCCGCGGCCTGATCGGCGGCTGCATCGCCGCTGACGACCATGTCGAACACCGGGCTGACCGCATCCGCCGGCAGGCTGTCCCAGATCTTCAATTCGGTCAGCAAAGCCACCGACGCGGCATTGAGGGCGTAGGTCCGCACGTCGTCCGCACGAGGCGTTTGCGGCGCGCCGGTCATCCCGACGGTGAGGCCCTGGGCCGCCAGGCTCAGCGCGAGGCTACTGCCCACGGCACCCCGCCCCCTGACCAATACATCCACGCTTTGCATCCGCCGATTGTAGGCAGGGGGTATGACCGCACTGGATGCTGGGGCTGGCGGTGCGCAGGCCGATTAAAATCGTCTGCTTCGGCACCGGCTCTCCGCCGGCTGCTGCGCCACCAGAAAGACCCGTCATGAGCCTCAAATGCGGCATCGTGGGCCTGCCCAACGTCGGCAAGTCCACGCTTTTCAATGCCCTGACCAAAGCCGGCATCGCCGCCGAGAACTATCCCTTCTGCACGATCGAGCCCAACGTCGGCATCGTTGAACTGCCGGATCCGCGCCTGGCGGCGCTGGCCGAGATCGTCAAGCCCGAGCGCGTCATGCCCGCCGTCGTCGAGTTCGTCGACATCGCCGGCTTGGTTGCCGGCGCAAGCAAGGGTGAAGGTCTGGGCAATCAGTTCCTGTCGCACATTCGGGAGACCGACGCCATCGTCAACGTGGTGCGCTGCTTCGAGGACCCCAACGTCATCCACGTCAACGGCAAGGTCGACCCGATTTCCGACATCGAGGTGATACAGACCGAACTTTGCCTGGCCGACCTCGGCACCGTCGAGAAAAGCCTGCATCGCTACAACAAGGTCGCCCGCGCCGGCGACAAGGAAGCCATCGCTCTGGTCAAGGTGCTGGAGAAGTGCCAAGCCGCGCTAGACCAGGCGAAGCCGGTGCGCACCATCGACTTCAGCAAGGAAGAACTGGGCATTCTCAAGCCCCTGTGCCTGATCACGGCCAAGCCCGCCATGTTCGTCGGCAACGTCTCGGAAGACGGCTTCGAGAACAACCCCTTCCTCGAGCGCCTGAAGGAATACGCCGCGGCCCAGAATGGCCCCGTGGTGGCGATCTGCGCCAAGACGGAATCCGAGCTGTCCGAGATGGAAGACGCGGACCGCGCGATGTTCCTGGCCGAGATGGGCCAGGACGAACCCGGATTGAACCGCCTGATTCGCGCCGCCTTCAAGTTGCTCGGCCTGCAAACCTACTTCACCGCTGGCGTGAAGGAAGTGCGCGCCTGGACCATTCACATCGGCGACACCGGCCCGCAAGCCGCCGCGGTCATTCACACCGACTTCGAGCGCGGCTACATCCGCGCCCAGACCATCGCCTACGACGACTTCATCCAGTACCGTGGTGAGCAGGGCGCCAAGGATGCAGGCAAGATGCGCGCAGAAGGCAAGGAATACGTCGTCAAGGATGGCGATGTGCTGCATTTCCTGTTCAACGTCTGAGCCTCTGACACGCAAAGGAAAGACCGGCAATTGCTCTAGCCGGTGGCTTAACGTGTCGATGGACCAGGGGCCTCGCGGAGGCCCCTCAGACCGCCTGATTGGAGGCCGCATCCCTTGGGTACGGCCTTTCCTTTTGGCGCTTTAGGTCGTGGCGACGGCTCGCGCCCGGAGACTTTGGTCGTCAGACTGCCTCAAATTGGCAGGTTACCTGGGCCGTCCGGCGGCAATCCATCTCTGTGTCACCCCTCGCGCGAGGTTATAGCGGGCACAGTTGTACTGCTCCAGGTGGTCCAGTTCGGTGTTGGCAATGGAGCGCAACGCCACCAGGTCAGCGGCGTCGACGGGCACCTCCGAAAATGCGTCATCCAGTGTTCGACCGTAATAGACGACGAGCTGCATCAGCTCATTCAGCCCCTGTCGATACCGGGCTCGAAGCGGGTCGGGAACGGCCAGGGACGCTCGCAGCACGCTGTACTTCTGAATCGAGCGACGGTAAATGAATTCAAACAGCTCGACTGCTGCGGCGACGTTGCGCTGTTCGTAGACACCGAGCATGGCTGTCGCATAGTCGGTGCGCTCGACGTCCAAGAAGGACAAGGGAGCGCAGTTGTACAGCATGAGCGGCATGTTGGCGCTCAGGCGACTCGTGCGCTTGTTGCCATCCGCAAAGGGCTGCAGGTAAGCCACGTTGACCCAAAGGAAGAATGCCGCCTCCACTGGGTTTCGAATACGCCGGACCTTGTCAATGATGGACTTGAGCGATTCTTCCAGGAGTGTGGGGATGTTGCTCGGGGTATAGACGGAGCCGTCGATGTTCACCACGCGCCGACGGATGCTGCCAATGTCCCGCGCGTCCTTCAGGAGGTCCTTCATCAGCTTCGCCTGTAAGTCGACGATGACTGGCATCGTGATGCCCTCTGTCGGCACGGCGTCGACCATGAACTCGATGGCGTTCTTATGGTTGAGCAGCATCAGGGTGTCTTCATCGAGGGGGCCTGACTGCTCACCGAGCTCGAACAGGACCTTGGTGTCGAGCAAGCTCTTGTTATTGCCCTCCAGCCGAGCTGACGACCAAGACAGGTCGATGAGGAGCTGTTCTAGGACCTCCCGGGCATAGGTTCCTGCCGGCTGCTGGTCTCGGCTACGGCCTGCATTGAACAAGTCTGTGGCCAGCTGCGGTGGCAGCAAGTTGGACTGGTTCGGGATGTAGTCGTCCACAAAACTGCTTTCGTAGCCTACGGGGGTGCGAGTTCCCAAAGGCGCGCGAAGCGCTTCCACCAAAGGTAGGGCAGCCGGCGACCACTGCAGCAGCCCAACCACCGGCGTGGGCGTGGCTGATGGCAAGACGCTCAGGGCAGACTTGGCCGCAACTGTGGCCACGTAACGGGTAGACCGGCCGTCACCCAGCTTCTCCAGAAAGCCAGAAGCCAGGAGGTCTCGCAAGGCCCGGTTGATGGTGGGCCGAGATGCCCGGAGGGCTTGCTCCAGTGCAGCAGGCTGCACTGGGGCCGTTGCGGCCAGAACTAGGCGCAGCAACGCTTCGTGACGGGGAGGCAGGGTCGGGGCGGTCATTCGGAAGGGAATCTTGTCAATCTCGTCATCCGAGAAGATTTGGCGCTTAATTTCGTCATGAAGACAAGATGAAGGGCTAATCTTGTCACACTGATAAGTTTATGACAAGATTGATGACAAGAATAAGGGCGGGCGGAGCTCACTGGTGTCGCTTGGTGCAGTGAGGCGTCTCGTCACGCTGAAGTTGGCGCACCCGCCTGGCCTGCGGGGGGGGGGCACTCCATCGAATCAGCGCGGCGGCATCAACACGTTAAGCCACCGGCTAGGCAGTTTCTGGCCCTTTTTGTTGTCGGCCGCTCAGGGCTGGGAGCACCAGCTGCACACAGCCTCGTGGCACCCCAGTCCTCTATGGCTGCAAACGAGACTGAAAGCATCGGCTGTCTCATTCATTGAGCGGCGCATCCGGGGGTGCTGCCGACCGCAGCGTGCTCGCACTCGTAGAACAGCGTCATTGAGGCCGCGAAAGGCGTCTTGTATTTGACGCCACGCGCCCGCAGCGCCGTCCGCAAATCATGCGCAAATCATGCCGCGGTTGAGCGACGAGTTGCTGGGTATTCGATGATCAAGTTAGCACGCATGCGGCACTGGACCGATTGCTCGCAAAGCCCTCATGGGTCACCTCAGGAGATGGGCGCGCCACCGTTTCGCTTGCGGCTTCGATGGCCTTCATGGCGTCGCCAGAGTAGTTGGCGGTGAGCTTACCCAGATCCAGTACGCTGACGTGCCACACCGATGGCTTCGGCAATTTGGAAGTGGATGTCCGCTTCTGCTGCTGCAGTTCGCCCGCAGCGCGGCGCAATTGATGCTCGCCGTCAATGTCAGGCCGCAGCGCCAGAAACAACTCGTACTCGCTGGCCGGCCTGCAGCCCGGGGCGTCGTAGGCACCCGGGTTACACCGAGTCTCCGAACCCAGGCAATTCAAATTGATCGCTAGACATGGCTCAGACTCAAACGGATCGAAAGCGTCGATTCTGGCGCCGCAAAAGCGAAACCCCCACCAGCTTTCACTGATGGGGGTTGGCTTTAATAATAGCCTGACGATGACCTACTTTCAC
>CBHWBD010000156.1:0-12233 GCA_966111775.1 uncultured Comamonadaceae bacterium
TCAGCTCCAGGATCTCGCCCTTCACGTCCACCGTGATCTTCTTGGACAGGTCGCCACCGGCCACCGCCGTCGCCACGTCCGCGATATTGCGCACCTGGCCCGTCAGGTTGGAGGCCATGGAGTTGACGTTGTCGGTCAAGTCCTTCCAGGTGCCCGCCACGCCCGGCACCTGGGCCTGGCCGCCCAGCTTGCCTTCCGTGCCCACCTCGCGCGCCACGCGGCTGACCTCGCCGGCAAAGCCGTTGAGCTGGTCCACCATGGTGTTGATGGTGTTCTTCAGCTCCAGGATCTCGCCGCGCACGTCGACGGTGATCTTCTTGGACAGGTCGCCGTTGGCCACGGCCGTCGTCACGTCGGCGATGTTGCGCACCTGGGCCGTGAGATTGGTCGCCATCGCGTTGACGGAGTCGGTCAGATCCTTCCAGATGCCGGCCACGCCGCGGCCCTGGGCCTGGCCGCCGAGCTTGCCGTCGGTGCCGACCTCGCGGGCCACACGGGTCACTTCCGAAGCGAAGCCGTTGAGCTGGTCCACCATGGTGTTGATGGTGTTCTTCAGCTCCAGGATCTCGCCGCGCACGTCGACGGTGATCTTCTTGGACAGGTCGCCGTTGGCCACCGCCGTCGTCACCTCGGCGATGTTGCGCACCTGGCCCGTCAGGTTGGAAGCCATGAAGTTGACGTTGTCGGTCAGGTCCTTCCAGGTGCCGGCCACGCCGGGCACCTGGGCCTGGCCGCCGAGCTTGCCGTCGGTGCCCACCTCGCGGGCCACGCGGCTCACCTCGCCGGCGAAGCCGTTGAGCTGGTCCACCATGGTGTTCATGGTGTTCTTCAGGGCAAGACTCTCTCCCTTCACTTCCCCGGTTATCTTCTTGGACTGGTCGCCGTTGGCCACGGCCGTGCCCACGTCGGCGATGTTGCGCACCTGACCGGTCAGGTTGGACGCCATGGAGTTGACGTTGTCGGTCAGGTCCTTCCAGGTGCCGGACACGCCCTTCACCTGCGCCTGCCCGCCGAGCTTGCCCTCGGTGCCCACCTCCCGGGCCACGCGCGTCACTTCGGAAGAGAAGCCATTGAGCTGGTCCACCATGGTGTTGATGGTTTCCTTGAGCTCCAGGATCTCGCCCTTCACGTCGACGGTGATCTTGCGGCTCAGGTCGCCGCGCGCCACGGCAGTCGTGACGGTGGCGATATTGCGCACCTGGGCCGTCAGATTGGTGGCCATGGCGTTGACCGAGTCGGTCAGGTCCTTCCACGTGCCGGCCACGCCGGGCACGACGGCCTGGCCGCCCAGGCGCCCGTCCGTGCCCACCTCGCGGGCCACGCGCGTCACCTCCGACGCGAAGGAACGCAGCTGGTCCACCATGGTGTTGGTGGCTTCCTTGAGCTGCAGGATTTCGCCGCGCACGTCCACGGTGATCTTCTTGGACAGGTCGCCATTGGCCACCGCGATGGTCACGTCGGCGATATTGCGCACCTGGGCCGTCAGGTTGCCGGCCATCTGGTTGACGGAGTCGGTCAGGTCCTTCCACACGCCCGACACGCCCTTGACCTGGGCCTGGCCGCCGAGCTTGCCTTCGGTACCCACTTCGCGCGCGACGCGGGTCACTTCACTCGTGAACACCGACAGCTGGTCGATCATGGTGTTGACCAGCTTGGCCGAGCGCAGGAACTCGCCCTTGAGCTCACGGCCATCGACTTCGAGCTCCATGGACTGGCTCAGGTCGCCCTTGGCCACGGCGCCGATGGTGCGGGCGATCTCGGCCGTCGGCCGCACCAGGTCGTCCAGCAGGGTGTTGATGGACTCGACCTTGGTGGCCCAGCCGCCGATGGAGCCCGGCAGCGACATGCGGTGCTTGAGCCGGCCTTCCTTGCCGACGGTCGCGCTCAGCCGCGCCACCTCGGCGGCAATGCGCGCCTCCTGCGCCGTGATCTGGTTGAAGGCCGCGGCGATCTGGCCGTCGATGCCATCCCAGTCGTTGGGCAGGCGGACGGAGAAGTCGCCGTCGCGAAAGGCCGTCATGGCCGCCAGCACCTGGCGCTGGCGGGGGCCGCTCAACTCCGGCCCGGCTTCAGTTCCATTGCTTGCCGCGACCGCGGGTGCGGCCTTGGCGCTGACGCGCTTCTTGCGAGGTTGCTGCGCGATGTCGACACTCATGAGCCCGCCCGATCCTGTCATTAGGAGTGAGTCTCGCCTCCAGCGCGCGGGTCATTTCAAACCGGTGCTTGGCGGACGAAAAATGCCCGCTTCTAGCATGCCAACTTAGGGGGATCAAGTCCCTTGTCCGGCGTGACCGTGCAGGCTCGCGCGAGTCATTTCACGCGAGTCATTTCACTTGGCGCCACGAGTCATTTCACGCCGGTTTCGCGCGCATGCTCGACCGCATAGCGGATCAGCTCCGCCTGCCCGTCCAGCTCCAGCTTGCGCTTGATGCTCTGGCGGTGGGCCTCGACGGTGCGCACCGACAAATCCAGGTCACGCGCGATCTGCTTGCTCGAGGCGCCCTGCCCCAGCAGGCTCAGGATCTCGCTCTCGCGCGGCGTCAGTACCGGCTTGGGCGCCTGGCCGCGGAACAGCCGGCCCGACACCGCCGCACTCAGGAAGGTGCCGCCCGCCGCCACCGCGTCGATGGCCGACACGACCTCGGTCGCCGGCGCATCCTTGAGCACATAGCCGCGCGCACCCGCGGTCAGGGCGCGCTGCACATACTCGGGGTTGTCATACATGCTGAACATCAGCAGCTTGACGGCCGGCCGCGCGGCCAGCATCTCGGCGCCCAGGGCAATGCCGTTGCCGTCCTTCAGTCCCACGTCCATCAGCACGACATCGGGCGAAGTGCGCGCGAGCTGCTCCATGGCCTCGGCGCGGCCACCCGCCTCGCCGACGACCTCGAAGCGCGGCACCGAGGCCAGGCGCACGGCCAGGCCCTCGCGCACCATGGGATGGTCGTCGACAAGCAGGATGCGGATGGGAGGCGGCGTCGTCATGCAGCCGCCAGTTTGACCGTGAGCCGGCTGCCGAGTCCAGGCGAAGTGACCAGGCTGAGCCGCGCGCCCAGGGCCGCGGCGCGCTCGCGCATGCTGCGCAGGCCCAGGCCCTGGTCGGCCACGGCCTGGGCGGCCTCGGCATCGAAGCCCTGGCCGTCATCATGGATCTCCAGCGTGATGCCGCAGTCGTCCTCAAAGCGCAGCACCAAGCCGACCGTCGTCGCATGCGCATGCCGGGCCGCGTTGTTCAGCGCCTCCTGGGCAATGCGGAACAGCGCCGTCTTGACGGCCTCGGGCGGGTCGATCTCCTCGCCCTCCACCGTCGCCTGGAAATGCGTGCCGCCGGCCGCGTCGAACTCGCCGGCCAGATGCTGCAGGGCCGCCGCCAGGCCCAGCGTGTCCAGCAAGGCCGGCCGCAGCGCATGGGAGATGTGCCTGACCTCGGCCAGCGTGCCGTTGAGCTGCTTCAGGGCCAGCTCCTGCAGCCGCGCCGCGCCTTGAGGTTCGTGCTGGGCCGACTCGATCAACAGCTTGGTCGCCACCAGGGCCTGGCTGACGCCATCGTGCAGCTCGCGGGCCAGCCGCGCGCGCTCGTCCTCCTGGCTTTGCACCACCTGTCTGGCCAAGGCGCGCAGCTTGGCCTCGGCGCTGCGGTGCTCGCTGAGGTTGAGCACCAGGGCGCCGGCACTGATCAGCGCCACGCCGAAGACGGCCACGGCGCCCACCCACAGCATGGTGGCCGTGATGTTCTGGCGCGCACCGCGCTCCAGTTCGGCCATGGTGGCTTCGATGCCGTCCAGATACAGGCCCGTACCCAGCATCCAGTCCCACTGCGGCACGGCGACGACATAGCCCAGCTTGGGCGCCAGCAGGCTGCTGGAGGGCTTGCGCCACAGGTATTCGACATAGCCGCCGCCGGCCTTGGCCTGATTGACCAGTTGCTGGATGGTGGGCCGGCCCTGGGGGTCGCGCAGCTCCCAGAGGTTCTGGCCGATCAGCTCGGGCTGGCGCGAATGCATCAGCACCCGGCCATCCAGCGAATAGACGAAGAAATAGCCGTCGCGGCCATAGTCCAGCGAGGACAGGATGGCCAGCGCCTTCTCGGGCCCGCCCGGCTGGCCGAGCAGGGGCTGGATGGTGCTGACGGCCAGGTCGACGTAGTGTTTGAGCTCGGTGCGCCGCGCGTCCATATAGCTGGCGCGCACCAGGGCGTGTTCACGGGCCGCCAGCTCGCTTTCCTGCTGGCGCACGGCCAGCGCGATCAGGGCCAGGGAGGCGAGCAGCGGCAGCAGCGCGAGAAGAAAAAGGCGGCCCCGCAGGGACAGGGCCGCCCAGGCTTTCATCAGCGCCCCAGCGTCGCCGCAGCCGGCGCGGCCTTGCGCTGGATGGGCTTCCAGGCCTCCAGGCGCTTCATGACGTCGGCGATGGCTGCGTCGAGCTGGGTATCGTCACCGCGATTGACGGCGGCGGGGTCGAGTTCGACGTCGATGTCGGGCGACACGCCCTCGTTCTCGATGCGCCATTCGCCTTCCGGCGTGTAGAAGCGGAAGTAAGGCACGGTCACGAAAGCGCCGTCGATCAGCGGCGGGTTGACCGAAATGCCGATCAGGCCGCCCCAGGTGCGCTTGCCGATCAGCGGCCCTAAGCCCACGCGCTTGAAGGCATAGGGCATGAAGTCGCCGCCCGAGCCGGCGTCCTGGTCGATCAGCATGGCCTTGGGGCCGTAGATGGCGCCGCCCGGCGTGTCGAAGACCAGGCCGTCGCGGTCCTTCCAACTGCCCAGATACGGCCGGGCCAGCAGCTCGGTCACGTAGTTGGCCGCCTGGCCGCCGCCGTTGCGGCGGTCGTCGACGATCAGGGCCTGCTTGTCCACCTGGGCGAAGAACATGCGGTTGAAGTGCTCGAATCCCTGGCCGGCGGTGTCGGGCATGTAGACATAGGCAACCTTGCCGCCGGTCTTCTGCTGCACCTTCAGCCGGTTGCCCTCGATCCACGCCCAGCGGCGCAGCAGGCCCTCGTTGGCGATGGGCTCGACGGTGATGTCGCGGCGGCCCTTGCCGGCAGCGTCATGCGCCACCGCGAGGACCACCTGCTTGCCGACCATGTTCTCCAGCAGCGCGAAGATGTTGGTCTTGTCATCCAGCTCATGGCCGTTGACGGCCAGGATGAAATCGCCCTCCTTCACGCCCAGGCCCGGGACGCACAGCGGCGAGCGCAGATTGGGATTCAGGCGGTCACCGGCATAGAGCTTGGCGATCCTGTAGCGCCCCTGCTCGATGGCGAAGTCCGCCCCCAGCAGGCCGACGGCGACGCTGGCCTCCTGGTGCACGTCGCCACCGCCGGTGCGGTTGTGGCCGACCTGCAGCTCGGCAATCATCTGCACCAGCAGGTCGTTGAGGTCCTCGCGGCGCTGCACATGGGCCAGCTGCGGCAGATAGCGGTCGTAGACGGCCTGCCAGTTCAGGCCATGCATGCCGGGGTCGTAGAAGAAGTCCTTCTCCATCCACCAGGTCTCGTCGAAGATCTGCTTCCACTCGGCCTTGAGATCGACACGGGTGCGCAGGCCGGAGGTGTCCAGCGGCTTGCTGTCGCCCTTGTCGTTGGCGTCGCCCACCTCGAGCTTGCCGCCGGCCACGGTCAGCAGCAGCTTCTTGTGGTCTTCGCTGAGCGAGTAGTCGGCGATGCCGGTACGCAGCAGCTTGGGCTTGCGCTCCTCGAAGTCGAAGCGCCACAGCTCGGCCGTCGCGCGGCGTTCGGCCTGGGGCGGCTCGTTGCTGGCGCCCGGCTGGGGATGCTGCAGGTAGTACAGGGCGCCATCTGACGCCACCGACAGGCTGTCGTAGTTGCGCTCGGCCACCGGCAGGGCCACGACCCGATCGGCCAGGCCTTCGAGGTCGACCTTGATGGGCTTGACCGGGTCAGCCTTCTTCTCGTCCTTCTTCTCGTCTTTCTTGTCGTCCTTCTTGTCGTCCTTCTTGGCATCTGCCTTCTTGCCGTCGTCCTTCTTGGCCTCGTCCTTCTTCTCGTCCTTCTTGCCGTCCTCGTCACCGGCCTTGGGCGCCAGCGGCGACTTGCCGTCGGCGGCCAGCACCAGGGCGTAGAGGCCGGCGCGCCGCGGGCGCTCCTGGGTCGACAGGTCCAGGCCGACGGCCGTCGGGCCGGTGTTGATGGAGGCGGTGAAGTAGAGGTAGTCGCCCTTGGCCGAGAACGTCGGGCTGCCGGCATGGCTCAGGCCGTCGGTGACCGCGTGGTTGCGGCCCGTCGTCATGTCGTGCAGCCAGATGCGGCCGAAAAAGTTGTCGCCCGAGCTCGTGAAGGCCAGCCAGCGGCTGTCCGGCGAGATCGAGACGTCGATGCCGCCGCGGCGCACGTCGGTCGCGATCTTGACGAGCTGGCCGCGCTGCGGACCTGCGGCGAGGCTCATGCGGTAGAGGTTGAGGTGGTTGTCCACCAGGATGAGCTGGTTGCCGTCAGGCGACCAGTCGGCCAGCGTGAAGTAACCCTCCTTGGGCAGCAGGAAGTGCTCCTTGGCCCCCAGCCCGTTCTGGGCCACCAGCACCACTTCATGGCGCATGCCGGGTGCGTCGGAGAGATAGGCGATGCGCTGGCCATCGGCGCTCCAGACCGCATCCTTCTCGCGCACGCCGGACGTCTCGGTCAGGTTGCGCACGCTGCCGTCCTTGACCGGCACCGTGAAGACTTCGCCGCGGGCGCTGACGACGGCGCGCTTGCCGGTGGCCGACAGGCGTGCCGAGGTGATGGCCTTGCCGGCATCCTTCCATTGGGTGCGGGCCTGGGGCGCGGTGCTGGCCAGCTGGATGTCGAGCGCGCGCGGCTCGCCACCGGACAGCTCGATCTGCTTGAGGCGACCGCCCGACTCGTAGACCAGGGTCGTGCCGAAGGCATCGACGCTGCGCACGTCCCACTGCGTCTCATGGGTCAGCTGGCGCAGCGACTGCGTGGCCGGGTTGAAGGCGAAGAGATTGGCCGCGCCGTCGGCACGGTCGGAGATGAAGACCACCTCGCCGCCCGCCCAGACGGGAGCGGAATCGCTGGCGTTGACGTGGGGGATCTGCTGCCACTTCTGGCTGGCCATGTCCATGATCCAGACCGGCGGCGTCGTGCCGCCGCGGCTCTGGCGCCAGCCGGATTCGGCCACATAGGCGGCGCGCCAGGGCCGGAAGGCCAGCTGCTTGCCGTCGGCCGACCAGGCCCCCTCGTAGGCCACGGCCTTCATGACCTGGCGCTCATAGCCGCCGTCGACGCTGACCTCGTAGAGCTGGTTGCTGCGGTTGTTCAGCACCTCGCGCGGCGAAGCGAACAGCACGCGCTTGCCGTCAGGGCTCCAGCCGCTGACGACGTCCGGGCTGGGATGCCAGGTCAGGCGCTTGGGCGCGCCGCCGTCCAGGCCGATCACGTAGACGTCGGTGTTGCCGTCATAGCTGGCCGAGAAGGCGATGCTCTTGCCGTCCGGCGAGAAGCGCGGCGCGAATTCGCTGGCCGCATGGCTGGTCAGGCGGCGCGCATTGCCACCGCTGCGGTCGGCCAGCCAGAGGTCACCGGCATAGACGAAGGCCAGGTGATCCCTGGACACGGCCGGCTGGCGCAGCATCAGCGTCGGCTCGGCTTGCGCCGTGGCGGCGGCAGCCCAGGCACAGGCCAGGACAAGGGCGGGGCGGATATGGCTCACCGGGGAACTCCGTTCGCACAAATGGGAAGGCCGGCACTGTATCGGCTCGGATCCAGGGTCCCGAAGGTCATCGCTAGACTACGCCGCTTCGCCGACGACCACGAGTTTCCCTGGGTACGCGACACGCATGATGGATCTGATTTGCGCAACGCGCCTGGCTGCCGATGACTTCTGGACCCGCTCGGCACTGGGCCAGTCCCTGCGGCGCCTGTCGCACGACCGACGCCTGAAACCGCGCATCGTCTTCGAGAACCGCCGCGGCCTGTCCGCGGTCTACAACGAGCGCATCGCCGCCGCCGACGCCGAGCCCATCCTGGTGTTCATCCACGACGATGTCTGGCTGGACGACCACTTCTTCTTCGAGCATGTGTCGGCCGCCGTGAACGCGGTCGACGTCATCGGCGTGGCGGGCAACCGCCGCCGCGTGCCGGGGCAGCCCTCGTGGGCCTTCCCCACGCCGCGCTTCGAATGGGATGCCCCCGAGCACCTCAGCGGCACGGTCTGCCATGGGCAGCAGGCCTGCGGCAAGGTCGCGCATTTCGGCGCCGTGCCGGCCAGCTGCGAACTGCTGGACGGCGTGCTGCTCGCCACGCGGCGCGACCTGCTCAGGGACAGGCAGGTCCGCTTCGACGAGCGCTTCGACTTCCACTTCTACGACATGGATTTCTGCCGCAGCGCCCGCCAGGCCGGGCTGTGGCTGGCCACCTGGCCCATCGCCATCACCCACCAGAGCAGCGGACGTGCCGGCGCGCCCGAATGGCAGCGCAACTACGAGGCCTACCTCGCCAAATGGGGTGACTGAGGCCGGCGCCCTCAGCCCGCCGGCCGCTTGAACCTGGATTTCAGGCTGCCGCCAATGACGATGAGGCCGGGGATGAGGATCATGGCCCAGATGATCTTGTCCAGATTCGTCTTGACCCAGGGCACGTTGCCGAAGACATAGCCGACCAGCGTGATGCCGCAGACCCACAGCGTGCCGCCGCCGACGTCATACATCGTGAACTTGCGCCGCGTCATCTGCGCCACGCCGGCCACGAAGGGGGCGAAGGTGCGCAGGAAAGGCATGAAGCGCGCGGCGACGATGGTGATGCCGCCGTACTTCTCGTAGAAGGCATGGGCCTTGTCGAAGGCCGCCTTGTTGAAGAAGCGCGAGTTTTCCCACTGGAAGACGCGTGGCCCGAAATGGCGGCCGATGGTGTAGTTGCTCTGGTTGCCCAGGATGGCCGCCGCCGTCAAAAGGGCCATGGACAGGCCCAGGTCCATCAGGCCGACCCCGCACATGGCGCCGACGACGAAGAGCAGGGAGTCGCCCGGCAGGAAGGGCATGACGACGACACCCGTCTCCACGAAGATGATCAGGAACAGCAGCGCATAGACCCAGGCGCCGTAGCTGGCGACGAAGTTGGCCAGGTGCTGGTCGACGTGCAGGATGAAGTCGAGGAGAAAGGGCAGGAAGTCCATGGCGCGGCATTATCCGGACGACTCTGTGACGTCTGCCCCGCCGCGATAATCCGCAGGATGGATTTGTCCCTGCCCGACCTTGCCCCGCCCCGCGTCATCCGCGAACTGCCCGACGAGCTGATCAGCCAGATTGCCGCCGGCGAGGTCGTCGAGCGTCCGGCCTCGGTGGTGCGCGAGCTGGTGGACAACGCGCTGGACGCCGGCGCCCGCAATGTCCTCGTCAAGCTGATGGCCGGCGGCGTGCGCGGCATCGTCGTCGAGGACGACGGCTGCGGCATCCCCGTCGCCCAGCTGCCGCTGGCGCTGAAGCGCCACGCCACCAGCAAGATCGCCTCGCTGCACGAGCTGGAATCGGTCGCCACCATGGGTTTCCGCGGCGAGGCCCTGGCGGCCATCGCCTCGGTGTCGGAGATGTCCATTGCCAGCCGCACGGCCGACGCGGCCCATGCGCATCGCCTGGACGCCCGCAGCGGCGAGCTGTCGGCCGCCGCCCGCTCGCGCGGCACCAGCGTCGAGGTGCGCGAACTCTTCTTCGCCACGCCCGCCCGCCGCAAATTCCTCAAGACCGACGCCACCGAGCTGGCGCACTGCGTGGAGGCCGTGCGCCGCCACGCGCTGGCCCGGCCCGACGTCGGCTTCGCCATCTGGCACGAGGGCAAGCTGGTCGACCAGTGGCGGGCCGCCTCCAGCGAGCAGCGCATCTCCGATGTGCTGGGCGAGGACTTCATCGCCGAGAGCCGCCCCTTCGAGCACAGCGCCGGGCCGCTGGCCCTGACCGGCCGCGCCGGCCTGCCCGAAGCGGCACGCTCGCGGGCCGACCAGCAATATGTCTGGGTCAACGGGCGCTATGTGCGCGACAAGCTGATCAGCCACGCCATCCGCTCGGCCTACGAGGACGTGCTGCACGGCCAGCGCCAGCCCAGCTATGTGCTGTTCATCGAGATCGCGCCCGAGCTGGTCGACGTCAACGTGCACCCGACCAAGATCGAGGTGCGCTTCCGCGACGGCCGTGCCATTCATCAATCCGTGCGCCGCGCCTTCATCGATACGCTGGCCCAGTCGCGGGCGGAAGCGGCCGGCGTCGAGTCGGCCATGGCGCCGCTGGGCTTCGAGCCGACCATGCCGGCCACCCTCTTCGTTGCCGAGCCGCGCCCGAGCTACCAGGCCCAGCCGGCTTTCACGCCCCCGGTGCCGCCGACGGCCGAGCAAGTGCGCCTGTCGCTGGTGCAGCATGAGGCCCTGTGGGAATCGCCCAAGCCCATCGTCGCCACCACGCTGCCGGATACCGGTCCCGCCCCCCTGATCGACCTGCCGGAGCTGTCGAAGAAGGAAGACTGGCCGCTGGGCCGCGCCATCGCGCAGATCCAGGGCGTCTACATCCTGGCCGAGAACCGGCAGGGCCTGGTCATCGTCGACATGCATGCCGCCCATGAGCGCGTCGTCTATGAGCGGCTCAAGGCCAAGCTGGGCTCGACGACCATAGAAAGCCAGCCGCTGCTGATCCCGGTCAGCTTCGCCGCCACGGCCGAGGAAGTCGCTGCTGCCGAGCAGCATGCCGAGACCCTGAGCCAGCTGGGCCTCGACGTGTCGCCGCTGTCGACGCGGACTCTCGCCGTGCGCTCTCGCCCTGCCCTGTTGGCCGCCAGCGACCTCGTCGCGCTGACCCGCGAGCTGCTGGCCGAGATGGCCCAGTTCGACGCCAGCTCGGTGCTGGAGCGCGCCCAGCACGAGATCCTCGCCACCATGGCTTGCCACGGCGCCGTGCGCGCCAACCGCCAGCTCAACCTCGACGAGATGAACGCCCTGCTGCGCGACATGGAAGCCACCGAACGCGCCGACCAATGCAACCACGGCCGCCCGACCTGGCGCCAGCTCGACATGAAAGAGCTGGACGCCCTGTTCCTGCGCGGCCGCTGAAAGAAGACCGACATGGCCACCATCACCCTCAAGGGCAAACCCAAGCCCGCCGCCAAGACCCGCAATGCCGAGGGCGAGAAGCGCGCCCCGGTGCGCGGCAAGGGCGTCTCCAAGCCGCGCACCACGCTGGCCAAGGCCCAGGCCGACCGCGCCGAGCGCGAAGAGCAGTTCCAGAAGGCGCAGCACAAGCGTGAGCGGCCCGCTCCGATGCGAGAAGAGCGCCCGGCACGGCCCAAGACCGGCAGTGCCTTCAAGCCGGAGCGCCCGCAGGGGCCGCGCGGCGACGCCCCGCAGCGGCCCGAACGCGGCCCGCGCCCGCCCTACCGGGACGATGCGCCGCCACAGCGTGCCGAATGGGGCCCTCGCTCGCGCCCCGATGAACGCCCGCCGGCGGACCGCCCACCGCGCGTCGACCAGCGCCGTTCCTCCAACCGCGGCCCCGGCTTCGAGCCGCCGCAGCGGCCGCAGCAGCGCAACAACCCCGCCCGTGAAGTCGCACCCGAAGATGGCGAGCGCCTGTCCAAGCGCATGGGCGAGTTGAAGCTCGCGTCCCGCCGTGAGGCCGATGAATGGATCGCCGCCGGCTGGGTGCGCGTCAACGGCAAGGTGGCCGTGCTGGGCCAGCGCGTCGGCCCTGACGTCGAGATCACCATCGACCCCGCCGCCCGCCAGCAACAGGCCGAGCTCGTCACCGTGCTGCTGCACAAGCCCATCGGCTACGTCTCCGGCCAGGCCGAGGACGGCTACGAGCCGGCCGTCGTGCTGTTCCAGCCCGAGAACCGCTGGAAGGAAGACCCGTCCGGCATCAAGCCCAACGCCGGCCACCACCGCAACCTGGCTCCCGCCGGCCGCCTGGACATCGACTCCACCGGCTTGCTGGTGCTGACCCAGGACGGCCGCATCGCCCGCGTGCTGATCGGTGACGACTCCGACATCGAGAAGGAATACCTCGTCCGCGTCGAGTTCGTCGGCTTGGCCGGTGCCGAACCGGTGCCCGAAGGCACGCTGCCCAACGCGGCGCTGTCGAACAACAAGCTGGCCCTGCTCAACCATGGCCTCGAACTCGACGGCGAGCTGCTCAAGCCCGCCAAGGTCAGCTGGCAGAACGAGCAGCAACTGCGCTTTGTGCTGCGCGAGGGCAAGAAGCGCCAGATCCGCCGCATGTGCGAGCTGGTCGGCC
>CBHWBD010000157.1:0-12228 GCA_966111775.1 uncultured Comamonadaceae bacterium
ACGTCGTGGAAGGGGTCGGTGATGATCTTGAAGCCCCAGGCCAGGCCCTGCATCAAGTTCTGCGTCACCCACAGCTGCACGACGCGGAAGACCAGGCCCGTCACGCCCAGGCAGAACCAGGCCATGCCGACGTCCTCGAAGAAGCCGCGCAGGCCCACGGCCGGCTGGATCAGGCCGCCCAGCGAAGGCGACAGCCACAGCACCGCCGGCAGGGCCACCCAGACCGCCATCAGCACGATCTTGCGGCGGATGTTGTAGCCAATCTTGATCTCTTCCTTGTACTCGTCGGTGGCCTGGTTGACGTGGTCGTAACCGCGCGGCTCGAAGAAGAAGTGACCCGCCTGGCGTGTTGTCATCGACACGCACCAGGCCAGCAGGGCGGCCCAGGCCGGGTTCACGAACACCAGGGCGTAGGAGACCAGGAAGCTCAGTGCGCTGATCAGGTGCAGGCTCTGGTTGATGCGGCTGTGGTGGTAGTAGCGATGGTCGTCCCAGCGCTGCGTCTTCAGGGTTTGGAAGAACTCGTTCACGTCCCGTCCTCGTCGTTTGGGTGGAAATCGGACGTCATGGTGGTGGGCTTGCGTGAAATCGCCGTGACGGTCCTGCGTTCATCGTTCTGTCGCATGAACTGCTGACCATGCGCGGCATGAAGACCGCACACGACACCGACGACATCCTGGTTGACGACCTGCCCGCGCCGCGTCACTCACGCCGGCTCGCGGTGGTGACCGAGACCTACCCCCCCGAGGTCAACGGCGTCGCGATGTCGATGGCCCGCGTGGTGGATGGCCTGAATCGCCGCAACCACGATGTGCAGCTGATCCGCCCGCGCCAGTCCGCCAAGATGGGCGCCCAGCCCACCGGCAAGCCTGGCGTCGACGAGGTGCTGACCAAGGGCCTGCCGGTGCCGCTCTATCCCAATCTGCGCATGGGCGTGCCGAGCAAGCGGGCTCTGGTGAAGCTGTGGTCCTTGAAGCGCCCCGACGTCGTGCACATCGCCACCGAAGGGCCGCTGGGCTGGTCGGCCCTGCAGGCGGCCCAGCACCTGGCCCTGCCGGTCACGTCGGACTACCGCACCAACTTCCATGCCTACGGCAAGCACTACCGCCTGGGCCTGTTGTCCAAGCCCATCATGGGCTATCTGCGCAAATTCCATAACCGCTGCGACGCGACCATGGTGCCCACCGAAGCCATGCGCGTGCTGCTGGCGGAGCGCGGCTTCGAGCGCCTGTCGGTGGTGGGCCGTGGTGTGGATGCCCAACGCTTCGATCCCGCGCGCCGCAGCGCCGCGATGCGTGAGAGCTGGGGTGCGGGGGCTGACGATCTGGTGATGGGTTATGTCGGCCGCCTGGCGCCCGAGAAGAACCTTGGCGTCGTGCTCGCAGCGTATGAAGCCATCAAGGCCGTGCAGCCGCGCGTGCGCCTCGTCTTCGTCGGTGACGGACCCATGCGCGCCGAGCTGGCCGCCCGCGCACCCGAGGCGGTGTTCGCCGGCTCGCGCAGCGGCGACGACCTGGCGGCACACTACGCCGGCCTGGATCTGTTCCTGTTCGCCAGCCTGACCGAGACCTTCGGCAATGTCACGACCGAGGCCATGGCCAGCGGCTGCGCCGTCGTTGCCTTCGAGAGCGCGGCAGCTGGTGAGTTGATCCGCAGCGGCGTCAACGGCTGGCTGGCCGGCGCGGGCAAGGAGTCCGACTTCATCGCCGCGACCCGCGTGGCCGCTTTCGACCCAGCCGCGCGGCGCGTGGTGGCGGAGCAGGCCAGGGCCACGGCGCGGCGCTTGGACTGGGGCGACATCACGGCGCGTTTCGAGTCGGTGCTGGAGGGCGCGATTGCGCGCGCCGAGCCGACGTTTGCCTTGCCGGGATTGCAGCCGGTCGCTTGACGCTCAAGCCGGGCGGCGACTGTCGATCCAGATCAACAGCGCAATCGCCGTCGCCACCAGCACGCCCAGCCCGCTGAGCGTCACGCCTATTGGCACGCCGGCTGCCTCGCAGCCCGCATAGGTGGCCAGCATTGCCAGCACGCTCAGGTTCTCGTTGAAGCCCTGCACGGCAATTGATCGGCCGGCGCTGAGCAGCACGGCGCCGCGATGCTGCAGCAGCGCATTCAGCGGCACCACCATTGCCCCACCCACGGCGCCGACGAGGGCCAGCACGACGGCGGCGACGGCGACGTCGCTGACCTGTGCCACCACCGGCATCAGCAGGCCCAGCGCGACGCCCGCCCACAGCCCATGCCGCGCCTGGTGCAGTGCCAGCCAACGCCCCGCCGCCGCGGCACCCGCGATGACGCCCACGGCCACCGCCGCCTGCAGATAGGCCGCCTGGCTCAGCGGCAGCTCGAGCGCCACGCCGGCCCAGCGCAGCACCGCGAACTGCAGCGTCGCGCCCACGCCCCAGAACAGCGTCGTCGCAGCCAGCGACAGTCCACCCTCGCGGTCGCGCCACAGCTGGCGGTTGGCGGCACGGAACTCGCGCAGCAAGGTCAGCGGGTCGTGGGCTGCGCTTCGCTGCCGGTGGCCGCTGTCGGCGATGCCGGCATTCAGCAGGCTGGACAGGGCATAGATCAGCAGCAGCGCGGCCAGCGAGCCGGTCAGCTTGTCAGGCGGCAGGTCCCAGCCGTCGCAGAAATTGGCCATCTCCGAGGCCAGCCACATCGGGCTCACGAGCCAGCCACCGAGCACGGCACCGAGCAGGGCGGCCGACACGACGCTGATCTCGATCCAGCTGTTGGCGGCGACGAGGGCCCCGGGCTCGGCCATCTCGGTGATGAGGCCGTACTTGGCCGGCGCATAGGCTGCCGCGCCCAGGCCGACGACGGCCAGCGCGGCAACGGGGTGCAGGCCGAAGGCGAGCAGGGCCAGGCCCAGCATCTTCACGACGTTCATCGCGGCCATCACACGGCCTTTGGCAAAGGTGTCGGCCAGCGGCCCCACCCAGGGCGCGAACACGACATAGGCGACCATGAAGCCGAACTTCAGCAGCGGCGCCCACCACAACGCAAAGCCCTGCTGGGACAGCAGGGCGATGGCCACGATGAGCAGGGCGTTGTCGGCGAGGGCCGAGGTGAACTGGGCGCCGATGACGAGGCCGAAGCCGCGTGGGAGGCGGGCGCGCCGGCAGGGCGGCGTCTCCGTGGCGGCGAGGTCGGCGGAAGGGCTGTCGGAAATGGCTGCAGGCACGGGCGCCGCACTGTGACGGGCTGGCGTGAAACGTCGATGAAAGACACCGTTGGACACGCGGGAGAAGCTGTATTTATATACAGTATCAACCATGGAAGTTCAGGACAAGCTCGCCATCCTGGCGGACGCCGCCAAATACGACGCCTCCTGCGCCAGCAGCGGTGGTGACAAGCGCGACTCCCTCGACGGCCGGGGCATCGGCTCCACCAACGGCCACGGCATCTGCCACGCCTTCACGCCCGACGGCCGTTGCGTGTCCCTGCTCAAGGTGTTGCTGACGAACTGGTGCGTGTACGACTGCCTCTACTGCGTCAACCGCAAGTCCAGCGACACGCGCCGCGCCCGCTTTGCCATCGACGAGGTCGTGCAGTTGACGCTGTCCTTCTACCGCCGCAACGTCATCGAAGGGCTGTTCCTGTCCAGCGGCATCATCCGCAGCCCCGACTACACCATGGAGCAGGTCATCGAGGTGGCGCGGCGCCTGCGCGAGCAGGAGCACTTCCGCGGCTATATCCATCTCAAGACCATCCCCGACGCCAGCCCGGAGCTGGTCGAGCGCGCCGGCCGCTACGCCGACCGGCTGTCCATCAACGTCGAACTGCCCAGCGCTGCCAGCCTGAAGGCCTTGGCGCCAGAGAAGGACGCCGACGGCATCGAGCGGACGATGTCGCGCATCCATCTGCGCCTGCAGGCTGCTCGGGAGGCGAAGCGTGAAGCCGAAGCGGTGCGCACACTGCCTGGCGCAGCGCCCAGGGCCGTCGCGCCACCGCCGTTCGCGCCGGCCGGGCAGAGCACCCAGCTCATCGTCGGTGCCGACGCCTCGGACGACCGTGCCGTGCTGCAGCTGTCGCACCGCCTCTATCGCGGGCAGGGCCTGCGGCGCGTCTACTACTCGGCCTATAGCCCCATCCCGCATGCCAGCGCTGCATTGCCACCACAGGCCGCGCCGCTGCTGCGCGAGCACCGTCTCTACCAGGCCGACTGGCTGATGCGCTTCTACGGCTTCGGCGCGGAAGAGATCGTCACCGAGGCCGGCTTCCTGTCGCTGCGCCACGATCCCAAGCTGGCCTGGGCACTGGCGCATCCGGAACGCTTCCCTCTCGATGTGGACCGCGCGCCGCGCGAGGCCCTGTTGCGCGTGCCCGGCCTGGGCGTGGGCTCGGTCGACAGGCTGCTGGCCGCCCGCATGCACCGCCGCTTGCGGCGCGGCGACCTGCTCGCACTCGGGCCGGCCGCGCGCAAGGCCTTGCCCTTCGTTGTCGCCATCGATCACCGGCCCCGGAGCGCCGACCTCCAGGCGTTCGCCAGCCCGGTATCCGTGTTGCGGCAGGTCGAGCTTTTCTGATGCGGCTGCCCCTGCGACATCCCGCGGACTGGCGTGGCTTCGCGGCTCAGCTGCCGGCGTTGTTGGCGGGTGGAGATGCCGGCTGGACGCGCGACGTCGGTGCCCAGGCCGCGCTGTTTGGCGACGCGACCGAATCCATGGCTGGCGCCTGGATGCCGCCCGATGGCTGGGAGGAGCTGGGCCGCCGTGTCGCCATGCATGCCGACGACGCACGCTACGCCCACCTGCTGGCCTTTGCGCGCCGCCTGCAACGCGAACCCGCGCTGTGGCACGATGTGCTTGACCCCGAGCGCGGTCGGCTGCAGGCCATGGCCCGCCAGGTCGGCCGGGAGATCCACAAGATGCACGCCTTCGTTCGTTTCCGCGAAGTGGCGGATGAGCATGCGCTGGGCGGACGCCGCCATGTCGCCTGGTTCGAACCGGCCCACCACGTGCTGCGTGCCGTGGCGCCCTTCTTCGTGCGCCGCTTTGCCCAGCACCCCTGGGCCATCCTGACGCCGCTTGGCTGCCTGCACTGGGACGGCCGGCAGCTGTCGGGTGCCGGCCCGGCGTGCCGCGAAGAGGCGCCGCCCGAGGATGCCGGCGAAGCGCTGTGGCTGACCTACTACCGCAGCATCTTCAACCCGGCGCGCCTGAAGCCCGCCGTCATGAAGAAGGAAATGCCGGTGCGCTACTGGGCGCTGATGCCCGAGACGCGGCAGATCAGCGAGCTGGTGCGCGACGCGCCGCGTCGGGAGGCCGGCATGCTGGAGCCGCGGGATCAGTAGGCGACCCGCAGGCCGATGCCGACGGAGTCCTGGCGCTGGGTGTAGTTCGACAAGGTGTTCATCGGGCCGCGATGCAGCTGCACGAAGAGCGGCAGCTCGAAGTTCAGCGTCTCGAAATGGATGTTTTTCTGCCACCCCAGCGTGTGCGAGGCGTGCTTGAGGCCGCTGTCGCCGAACTGCGTGGTCAGCTCGAAGCGCCCCAGCGGATGCACGAACAGCCCGGCGCGAACCTTGACGCGCTCATAGTCCGCGAACTTCAGCCCCTGGCCGGCCAGGGGGCCCCAGGTGATGTCAGAGTCGCTGTGGCCCACATAGGCCTTGATCTTGGCCCGCAGGTCGATCTTGGTGGCCTTCGGGTCTTTTTCGTCCCCGGACGGCACCCACACCCACTCACCTTGCGCGGCGACGTAGTTCATGCCTCGGCTGATGGTGTCGAAGAAGCGGTGGTCGCCACGCTCGTAGGCGCGCTGGGCGCGCAGCCGATCGTCAGCATTGGTGACCGGCTCGACGACCTGGCCATCGGACATGTGCTCGAAGCTGAGCTGCCAGGTGTCGCGGTGGTTGCCTGGGTTGCCGCTGAAGAAGCCGGGCGGCAGTCGCAGGTGCAGGCCAGGATTGCTGACGCGGTTGATGACGGGGCCCGAATCGCGGGAGCCGAGGTAGAAGTCAAAGCGGTTGGTGTACGACACGAAGAGTTCAATGCCGGCCAGCCGCTCCCAGACATTGCGCGCCGCCAAGACCGCGTCGCCTTCGTCCACTTTGGCTTCAAGCACGCGGGAGTCCTTCTCGCGCCGCTGCGGGCAATTGGCGATCGAGTACTTCACCGACACCTGTCCGCGCAGGGCGCGCTCATCACGTGTCGTCCAACCGTTGTTGCTCATCTGGTTCCACAACAGGTAGTTGTCGTGGAAGGCGGAGAAACGCGCCGGCTCGCCGAACTCGCCGCATTGCTTGCCTTGCGCCTCAGCGCAGGCGCAACAAGCGAGCGCGAGCAGCAGTGACAGCAGGCAAGCGTGGCGGCGCGGCAGGGGCTGATGCATGGTGTGGCTTCCGGATTCGGTGCCGCACTGTCTCGCCCGCCTCGGCGTTTGACATCGTCAACTCTGAGGTGCTCAACGGCACCACGCGACGCTCAGCCCCTGCCCACCGCCTCGAACAGCAGGGCCAGTTGGCTGGCGATCAGCAGCTCCTGCCTTGTCCAGGCGCGAGTGGCGCGTGCGTCCACCAGCCACAGCGCGCCGGCGAGTTGGGCGCCGTCGTACAGAGGCACCTCGATGCGCGCCTCAGCGGCACCCGCCAGCCCGGCCAGCTCCGCGTGGCAGGGGTGAAGGGCCGCATCCGGCAAGGCCAGCGGCGCGCCGTGCCGGGTCAGCAGGTCGACATAACGAGGTTGTTCATCGGTGCTCAGTCCACTGCCGCCCAGCGGCCAGCGAATCACGTTGGCCAGGCCGAGGATGCGCATGCTCGCGGTCTTCAGCTCGGCCAGCGCCTCGGGCGGCGGCGCCGCGGCCAGGCGCTGGCGCTGGCCACACAGGTGCAGCAGCAGTTCCTCGGGCGTCAACGGTGCGCCACCCTCGTCGGCGGGCGGTGCCGCCAGCGTGGCTCGGGCCGGCAGGCTCAGGCGCTCGATCTCGGACTGCAGGGCCAGGTGTTGCCAGAGGTGGTCCAGCGCGCCCGGCGCGTCGCCCTCGGCCTGCAGCAGCTCGGCCAGCTGGAGGTGGGCCTGGCGGGCCTGGGCGCGGGCCTGGATGCGCTGGGCCAGGGACAGGCCGTGGCGGGTCGAACGCACGGCGGCGGCGTTGTCGCCGCGGGCCAGGGCGATCTCGGTCCAGGTGCGGCTGGCTGCGGCCTCCAGCCAGGAGTAGCCCTGGCGGGCCGCGATGTCCAGTGCGAGTCGGCAGTCGGCGACCGCCCAGTCCATGCGTTGGCGGGCCAGCGCAGCACGGGCCAGATGCCAATGAGCCTCGGCTTCGAAGACGCGATGGCCGCCACGCCGTGCCGCCGCCAGGCCGTGGCTGAAATGGCGTTCGGCCGCGGGCAGGTCGTCCGTCTCGAAACTGCCGACGCCGATATTCAGCGCCAGCTTGGCGGCCAGATAGCTGTCGTCGGTACCGGCCAGTTGTTCGCCGGCATCGCGCATCTGGCGCAGGCCGCGGGCCCAATCCGCCTGGGCGTAATGAATCTGGCCCAGGCCGATGCGGGCGGCGACGCCAGTCTGCAGATGGGCGCTGACTTCGGACAGGTCCAGGGCCCGCGACCATTGTTCGCTGGCGAGTTGATATTCGCCCTGCTGGTAGGCAATGCGGCCGAGCGCCTCGCAGACGCGCGCCGCCTGCACCGGGAAGTGGCCTGCGGCTGCCAGCGCGCCGGCCTGTTCCAGGGCCGGCAGCAATTCGAGTGCGCGGCCGCGCGGCTCCAGCAGACCGAAGCGCGCATAGAGGGCGTCGACGCCGACAGCGGTGTCGCCGCTCGTGAAAGCGTTTACGCTGAGCGCTTCGAGCAGCCGGTCCGCCACCGCAGGATGGCGGTGGGCGACGTGGGCGATACGGCCCAGCAAATCGGCCAGGGCCTGGCTGGCGGCGGGGTGCAAAGTGAACACGGCAGTGCTATCGGGTTGGTTTCTCACTGGTATTCTTGTCGATTCCGAGGCCTGGACGCACTCTGATGCGGGCTGATCCTTAGCCTGATTGAGTGGCCGTAGACCAGTTTAAAACCAATTGACGCACCCTGTCGTTGGTATTAGAGTGGTATCGACCGAATCCCGTCGACCATGCCGCCTGCTCTCGATCCCTCACTGCTGACTTCCCGCGACTCCGGTCGACCCGCGCGCTGGTGGGTCGGCATTGATGGGGGCGGGACCAGCACGCGCGCCGTCGTCGCGGATGCCGAGGGCCGCATCGTCGGACGTGGTGAGGCCGGGGCTTCGGCCCTCAACCAGGGCACCGAGCAGGCCTGGAAGCATATTGGAGAGGCCATCAGCCGTGCTGACGTCCCCGGTTTGGCCTTGCGGGATTGCGCTATCGGCCTGGGCCTGTCGGGTACCGGCGTGCCGGCGCAATTGCGCGACTTCGTGGCCGCTGCTCCTGATGTTGCGCGCTTCTCCGTCGTGACCGACGGACTCGTCGCTCTGCTGGGGGCCCACGGCGGCCAACCCGGCGCGCTGTTGATCTCCGGCACCGGTTCGGTCGCCGAGGCCTTGATGCCCGACGGCAGCCGCCGCATGGTGGGCGGCTGGGGCTGGCAGATCGGTGACGAGGGCAGCGGCGCCTGGCTGGGCCAGCAGGCCATGAAGCTGGCGCAGGCGGCCTACGACAGTCGTGTTCCCGCGGGCCCGCTGGTGCAGGCCGTGTGGCGACAGACCGGCGCGACGCGCGAGGACATGCTGGGCTTCTGCGCGCAGGCGGGGCAGGGCGGCTATGCCAGCCTCGCACGCCTCGTCTTCGATCAGGAAGAAGACGATCCGGCAGCCGGCGCGCTGCTGGCCGAAGCCGCAGGGGCGCTGGACGCCCTGGCGGCGGCTCTTCATCCCACCCTGCCGCTGGCCCTGGCCGGCAGCATCGCGCTGCGCCTCGCGCCGCGCCTCAGCCCGGCCTTGCAGTCTCGCCGTGTCGAACCCCAGGGCGAGCCGGTGGCCGGCGCACTCTGGCTGATTCAACAACAAGAAACGAACCACGCATGAGCGCAGTCTTTGATTTCAAGCCCGACCCGAATGCGGCGTCGCCCCTGTACATGCAGCTGGCACAGAGCCTGGCCACGGCCATCCGCGACGGCGTCTTCCACGCCGACGAGGCCCTGCCCAGCGAGCGCGTGCTGGCCGAGCAGCTGGAGCTGTCGCGCGTCACCGCGCGCAAGGCCATCGACCGTCTCGTCGAGCAGGGGCTCATCATCCGCAAGCGCGGCTCGGGCAACTACATCGCGCCCAAGCTGGAGCAGCCGCTGACCCGCCTGACCAGCTTCTCGGAAGAGCTGCATCAGCGTGGCTTCGTGCCCAGCTCGCGCTGGCTGCTGCGCGGCTTCACGCCGGCGGCGCCCGACGAGCAGCTGTCGCTGGAGCTGAAGAGCGGCGAGCGCGTGGCGCGCCTGGAGCGCCTGCGCCTGGCCGACTCGGTCGTCATGGCCTACGAGGTCTCGGTGCTGCCGCAGACCGTGCTGCCCGACCCGCAAAAGGTCGAGGCTTCGCTTTACACCCACCTCGGCGACCGCGCCCCGGTGCGCGCCCTGCAGCACATCCGCGCGCTGAACGCGGACGCCAAGCTCGCCGGTCTGCTGGAGGTGCCGTTAGGTGCCGCCGTCCTCTTCATCACGCGGGTCGGCTATCTGTCCTCGGGCCAGGCGGTCGAGCTGACGCATTCCTATTGCCGCAGCGACTACTACGACTTCGTCGCCGAGATGAGGCGCGACTGATGCGGCTTGAAGGCGACATCGTCACGCCCCAGGGCGTGATCCACGGCCACCTGGACATCGAGCACGGCCGCATCGCGGCCGTCAGCGGCACCCCCGTCGACGTCTCGCGCGCCGGCGAGGTCGGCCGGCCCATCCTGCTGCCCGGCTTCATCGACACCCATGTGCATGGCGGCGGTGGCCGCGACACCATGGAGGGCGGCGATGCCATCGCGACGATCGCGCGTCGTCATGCGCGCCACGGCACCACGGCCTTTTTGGCCACGACGATGACGGCACCGGTCGGCGAAATCGAGGCCGCGTTGAAGGCCCTCGGCCCCGTCTGCCGCGAGCGCGGCCGCCGGTCGGCGCGCGTGCTGGGCGTGCATCTCGAAGGCCCCTACATCAGCCCCGACAAGCTCGGTGCCCAACCCGCCCACGCCATCCCGGCCACGCTGGAAGAAGTGCAGCGGCTGAACGAGTTCGCGCCCATCAAGGTGCTGACCATCGCGCCCGAGATGACCGGCCACCTGGCCCTCATCGGCCCGCTGCGCGATGCCGGCATCCGCGTGCAGATCGGCCACAGCGCCGGTGGCTATGACGACGGCGTGGCCGCCATCCAGGCCGGCGCGGCCGGCTTCACCCATCTCTTCAACGCCATGACGGGCCTGCATCACCGCGAGCCCGGCATGGTCGGCGCGGCCCTCGCCCATGGCGAGCACGCCGAGCTCATTCCCGACCTCATGCATGTGCACCCCGGTGCCATCCGCGTCGCGCTGCGCAGCATTCCGGGCCTGTTCTGCGTCACCGATTCGACGGCCGCCGCCGGCATGCCCGATGGCGAATACCGCCTCGGCGAATACACGGTTCAAAAGTGTTTGGGCGGCGTGCGCCTGGCCGACGGCACCCTGGCCGGCAGCGCCCTGACCATGGACCAGGCCCTGCGCAATCTCGTGCAGGTGCTGGGTCTGGACCTGCTGGATGCGTCGCGTCGCGTGTCGACCGCCGCGGCCGAATACCTGGGCCTGGCCGACCGGGGGCGTCTCGCCGCCGGCGCCTGGGCCGACGTGGTCGTCATGGATGAAGCGCTGAACCTGCAGCGCGTGTTTGTTGAAGGTGAAGAGATCGATGTCGTCGCTGATGCTTGAAGAGGCGCTGAGCGCGCCGGACGTGGTGGCCCGCCAACTGGCCGCAGACCCGCTGAGCTATGCCCGCCTGGGCCAGGCCCTGCAGGAGCAGCCGCCCAGCAGTGTGCTGACCATCGCTCGCGGCAGCAGCGACCATGCCGCCCACTACCTGGCCTATCTGGTCATGGCGCGGCTGGGCCGGTTGGTCACTTCGCTGCCGATGTCGCTGATCACGCTCTACCAGAGCCGCATCCACTGCCAGGGCCTGCTGTCCCTGGCCTTCTCGCAGTCGGGCCAGAGCCCCGACCTGATCGCACCGACGAAGTTCTTCCGTGAAGGCGGCGCGCGCACCGTGGCCTTCGTCAACGCCAGCGGCTCGCCGCTCGCCGCGGCGGCCGAGCATGTGTTCGAGCTGCACGCCGGTCCCGAGAAGAGCGTGGCCGCGACCAAGAGCTATATCGCCCAACTGGTGGCCGGTGCCCGCGTCGTGGCCGCCTGGCAGCAGGACGACGCCCTGCGCGCCGCGCTCAACGTGCTGCCCATCGCGCTGCAGCAGGCCGCCAAGCTGGACTGGAGCGCCGCCATCCCCGTGCTGAAGGAAGAAGAGCGCCTCTTCGTGCTCGGCCGTGGCACGGGTCTCGCCGTCGCGATGGAAGCGGCGCTGAAGCTCAAGGAAACCTGCGGCATTCAGGCCGAGGCCTTCTCGGGCGCCGAGGTCAAGCACGGCCCCATGGCCCTGGTGCGCGACGGCTACCCGCTGCTGGTGTTCGCGCCGCGCGGCCCGGCCCAGGCCGGCCTGCTGGCCATCGCCGACGAGATGAGTTCGCGCGGTGGCCGCGTGCTGCTGGCGGCGCCTATTGGAACGCCCTGCACGCCGGGCGTCGAACTGCTTCCCCTGGTCACCACCGGCAACGAGGACCTCGACCCCATCGCCCTCGTGCAGAGCTTCTATCCCATGGTCGAAGCCCTGGCGCGTGCGCGCGGCTTCAACCCGGATGTCCCACCCAACCTCGCCAAAGTCACGAAGACGCATTGATCATGAGCACCTTTGATCCCGGCCGTCTCGTGATGGTCGACATTCCCGGCCCCTCGCTCGACGCCGACACGGCCGCCTTCCTGCGCGAGCAGAAGATCCGCTCGGTCTGCCTGTTCCGCAAGAACATCGGCAGCGAGGTCGAAGTGAAAACGCTGATGCGCGACCTCATCGAGGTGCTGGGACCCGAGGCGCTGATCGGCATCGACCAGGAGGGCGGCGCCGTCGTCCGCGTGACCTTCCTGCCGCAGCCGCCTTCGGCCATGGCCCTGGGGGCCAGCGGCGACGCGGACCGTGCCGAGGCCGTCGGCGCCGCGGTGGCGCGCGGCCTGAAGTCGCTGGGCATCAACTGGAACTTCGCGCCGGTGCTGGACGTCAACAACAACCCG
>CBHWBD010000158.1:0-12137 GCA_966111775.1 uncultured Comamonadaceae bacterium
TCAGCGTGGCGCCGTTGTTGCCCAGCACCTTGCGGCCCAGCAGGTCCAGCGACTGGATGGTGTTGGTGCCTTCATAGATCATGTTGATGCGCGCGTCGCGCACGAACTGCTCCATGCCCGTCTCATGGATGAAGCCGTGGCCGCCGAAGACCTGCATGCAGTGCGACGTGGCCAGCCAGCCGTTGTCGGTGATGAAGGCCTTGATGATGGGCGTCAGCAGCGCGACTTCGGCGTCGGCTTCCTTGCGCTCGTCCTCGTCGTCGCTCTTGATCGACTTGTCGAGCTGCAGCACGGTGTAGCCCTGCAGCATGCGGCCACCTTCGGCAAAGGCGCGGGCCGTCAGCAGCATCTTGCGCACGTCGGGGTGCACGATGATGGGGTCGGCGGGCTTGTCCGGGGCCTTGGGGCCGGAAAGCGCCCGCATCTGGATGCGGTCCTTCGCATAGGCCACGGCGTTCTGGTAGGCCACCTCGGTCAGGCCCAGGGACTGGTTGCCGACACCCAGGCGGGCCGCGTTCATCATGACGAACATCGCGGCCAGGCCCTTGTTGGGCTGGCCCACCATCGTGCCGACAGCGCCTTCCAGCGTGATCTGCGCGGTGGAGTTGCCGTGGATGCCCATCTTATGCTCCAGGCCGGTGCAGAAGACGGGGTTGCGGCTGCCCAGGCTGCCGTCGGCGTTGATGTTGAACTTGGGCACGACGAAGAGCGAGATGCCCTTGCTGCCTTGCGGCGCATCCGGCAGGCGGGCCAGCACCAGGTGGATGATGTTGCTGGCCATGTCGTGTTCACCGGCCGAGATGAAGATCTTGGAACCGGTGATCTTGTAGGTGCCATCGGCCTGCGGCTCGGCCTTGGTTCGCAGCATGCCGAGGTCGGTGCCGCAGTGCGGCTCGGTCAGGCACATGGTGCCGGTCCACTCGCCGCTGGTCAGCTTGGGCAGGTAGGTGGCCTGCTGCTCGGGCGTGCCGTGGGCATGCAGGGCCTCGTAGGCGCCGTGGCTCAGGCCCGGGTACATCGTCCAGGCCTGGTTGGCCGAGTTCAGCATCTCATAGAAGAACTGGTTCACCAGATAGGGCAGGCCCTGGCCGCCGAACTGGGTGTCGCAGCTCAGTGCCGCCCAGCCGCCTTCGACGTACTGCTGGTAGGCGTCCTTGAAACCCTTGGGCGTGCGCACCTCGTGCGTGGCCTTGTCGAGGGTGCAGCCCTCGGAGTCACCGCTCAGGTTGATGGGGGCGATGACTTCGGCGGCGAACTTGCCACCTTCCTCGAGCACCGCGTTGATCGTGTCGGCGTCGATGTCGGCATGGGCCGGCAGCATCTTCAGCTCGTCGACGACGTTCAGCAGCTCGTGCATGACGAACTGCATGTCACGCATGGGCGGGGTGTACTGGGGCATCGGGTACTCCTGGAACTACGGTGGGGGTGGTGAATCGGTCAGCGCTTGTTGGCGCCGTTCTTGGGAGGCTTGCGTGCCTGGTCGACCTGCAGACCGAGCGGCGTGGCATAGAACTGGATGGTTCGCTCGAAACCGGTGCCGGCGCGCGCGAGCGCTCCGGGAATGCGCATGAAGCGTGCGTCGTGGTGCAGGGACAGGATCAGGCCGTGCAGTTCGAAGCAGATCTGCTCGACATCGGCATCGGCCTTCAGATGGCCTTCGCTGATGGACAGCGTGATGGCCTTCTGCAGGGCCGCATGCCAGGCCTTGACCATGGCCACCAGCGCGTCGCGCACGGGGCCCGGGCGGTCGTCGAACTCGACGGCGCCGCTGATGTAGATGCAGCCCGAGTCCACTTCCACCGACACGCGGCGCACCCAACGCTCGAACATGGCGCGCAGACGCGGCAGGCCGCGCGGCTCGCGGATGGCGGTGAAGAAGACTTCTTCCTCGAACTTGGCGTGATACTCCGTCACGACCGCGATCTGCAGTTCCTCACGCGAGCCGAAGTGAGCGAAGACGCCCGACTTGCTCATCTGGGTCACGTCGGCCAGGGCGCCGATGGACAGGCCCTCCAGGCCCATGTGCGAGGCCAGGCCCAGGGCGGCCTCGAGGATGGCAGCGCGGGTCTGCTGGCCTTTTTGCAGCGAGCGCGCAACGCGGGCCGGCTTCGCAACGCGCAGCGGGGCGGTTTTCTTGGCGGGGACGGGCAGCGTGCTCACGGACAGACCAGGCAGGAATAAAACGAACGATCGTTCTATTTTGCAGGTCGCTCCCGCGACAGCGCCAGTCCGGCCGGACCAAATCCTAGGGTGATGTGCCTAAAACTGCCAACAACCTAGGGAACACCCGGAGTCGTTGGCTGTCATGGCGGCAAGCTTGAGCGACGGGTCCCTTCTGAAGTAGTCTCCGGCAGGAGGTTGACTTCTGTGGATGTGCTCCAACTCGATGTCTCCGGCCGCCCCCAGGCCTGGATCACGACCCGCGAAGCGGCCGTGATCTACGCCTGCGACGGCGTCGCCTGGACGCTGGGCGACCCCTGCCAGGTGCTGCGGGGCGGCATGCAGCGCATCACTGGCCGCCAGTCGCGCATCGAGGTGCATTCCATCATCGCCGTGCGTGGCAGCGTGCCCAGCCGGGCCTGGCGGCAGGCGCCGGCCCTGACCAACAGCAAGCTCTTCGTGCGCGACCGGTTTGTTTGCGCCTACTGCGGCCATCACTGCCTGCCGGAAGACCTGACGCGTGAACACATCCACCCGACGTCGCGCGGCGGCTACGACAGCTGGATGAACTGCATCACCGCCTGCCGGCCCTGCAACGGGCGCAAAGGCAACCGCCTGCCCGAAGAGGCGCATATGAGCCTGCTCTATCTGCCCTATGTGCCCAGCCTGCACGAGGACATGATCCTGCGCGGCCGCCGCATCCTGGCCGACCAGATGGAATTCCTGCTCGCCAGCGTGCCGCGCAGTTCGCGCCTTCACGGCTGAACCCGTTGACCGCCTGAGGGTAAAGAGTTGTAGCGTCTCACCTCAGGTCGTCAACGGCGGGACAATTCGACACGTTGGGCTGCCGTTTTGCCCAAGGAGTATTCGAATGTCCAAGCTCATGACTTCCCTCACCCTGGCCGCGGCTGTTGCGCTGTCGGCCTGCTCGACGACCAGCCCCGACGTCGTCCAGCGTGGTGACGCGCAACGTCTTTCCCAAATCCAGGACGCCACCGTGCTGTCCTCCCGACCCGTCACCGTCGACGGCACGCAGAGCGGCGTCGGCGGCGTCGCCGGCGGCGTGACCGGCGCCATCGCCGGCAGTTCGGTCGGCGGCCGCCGCGAAGGCGCCGTCGTCGGCGTCATCGGTGCCGTCGCCGGTGCCGTCATCGGCAACGCCATCGAGCGTTCGGCCACCAAGGAAGACGCCCTCGAAATCATCGTCCAGCTGCGCAATGGCGAACGTCGCTCCGTCGTCCAGGCCAAGGGTGCCGAGAGCTTCAACAGTGGCGACGCCGTCATCCTCGTGACGACCGGCGGCAAGACCCGCGTGCAGCGCGCCCCGGCCGTCCAGCCAACTGCAGCGGCCAGCAACGGCTGAAGTCTTCCGGCGGCAACCGACAATGGCGGGCTCATCAGCCCGCCATTTCTGTTTTCATGTCTGCTGTTCCCGACGACGAACCCCTGTTTGAGCCGCGCCTGTGGCGCGACAACGGCTGGACCGCCCAGGTCATCAAGAACGAAGACGACGAAGGCTGGGCCGTCGCCATGTACAAGGCCGGCGAAAGCGAGCCGGCCCTCGTCGGCCCCTGGACCATGGGGCGCGACAAGAAGAACCCCAAGCCCCTGGACAGCAGCGCCTTCAACACGCTGGTGAAGACGGCCTCGGAAGTCATCCGCCGCCATGAGCAGCAGCTCCACGCCCAGCTCAACAAGGCCCTCTACGTCGCCCGCGAGGGCAACTGGCTGAAGATCTCGCTGGAGATCGTGCCATCCGAGGATGATCCCTTCGCCTGGCTGCGCGCCCACGACGCCGCGGGCGAACAGCTGGTCCAGGTCAAGGTGGCTGCGGGCTTTCGCCTCAGCCAGTCGGCTGCCGAGACCTGGGTGGACAACGCTTTCGAGCGCCCCGCCGGCCGCGACTGACTCGATGTCCGATAGCGGCCAGACTCGTGCTGGCCGCGTCTGAAGAATGACGTGCATCCCAACCCAGGAGCACGCCATGTCCTTCCGCATCACCGGCCTCTCGGCCCAGCCCTTCGCCCATCTCTTCGGCCTGAGTGACGCCGAACTGGCCGCCCACGGCGCCTTGCGCTTCAGCGGCGAAGGCCTGCCCGACCGCGTCGAGTTGCGCGACACCGTCGGCGACGAGACCGTCCTCCTCATCAACCACGAACACCAGCCCGCCGACACGCCCTATCGCTCGCGCCACGCCATCTTCGTGCGCGAGCAGGCCGGCCAGCCCTTCGACGCCGTCGACACCGTGCCCGAAGCCCTGCGCCGCCGCATGCTGTCGCTGCGCGCTTTCGACGCCGCCGGCCTGATGGTCGATGCCGACCTCGTCGACGGCCAGACCATCGAAGACCTCATCGAGCGCCTGCTGGCCCGGCCCGAGGTCGACTACATCCACGCCCATTTCGCGCGCCGCGGCTGCTATGCAGCGCTGATCCAGCGCGCCTGATCCCCGCGGCTTGGGGGCGCCTCCCAAGTTCGTGGGACACGGCGCCGCGCGGCAGCGGCTAGATTTCGCCGGTCCACCATCGAAAGACCCAAGAAATGATTTCCAAGCCCTGCCGGACGCTGCTGGCCACCACGGCCCTGCTGGCCGCCGCCCCCACCTGGGCCGCGACGCTCTACACGCTGCCGGCACCCACCGCGGCCCTGGAGACCAACAGCTCAGTGACGCTGAACTTCGCGGGCGGCGCCGGCGCGGGCCAGCTGGCCTTCACGCTGGCCGGCTATGCCACGCTGGACGGCGACAACTTCTGGATCGACATCCTGCACGTGAAGCTGAATGGCAGCGAAGTCCTCAGCGGCACCTGGGACATCGGCGGCGGCGGCATCAGCCGCGTGCTGGTCGACCCCAACGGGGCGACGGTCGGCGTCGTCAACAACGCCACCCACGAACTGCAGATCAGTCTGCCCGTCAGCTTGGCCGCCGGCAGCAACCAGCTCGTCTTCAACTACGAGAGCCCGACCAACTTCGAAGCTTCGGCGCGTGCCGGCTTCCAGGGTCTGGGCGACGAGGGCTGGGGCCTGAACGCCGTGACGGTGAGCGGCAACCTGGCCCCGGTGCCCGAGCCCACCAGCGGCGCCCTGCTGCTGGGCGGCCTGGCTGCCCTGGGCTGGCTGGCCAAGCGCCGCCGCTAAGCCAGGTCCACGGCCACCAGCGCTGCCGCATCGCGCGGCAGTGTCTGGACGCGGCGACCGCCGGGCGCGATGACGACGCCCGCGCCAAAGCCGCGCGTCCCGGGCACATTCAGCGACTCCGGCCAGTTGCTCTGCAAGACCCAGGCGTCCAATTCACGAGCCAGCACTTCGGCACCGGCCCGGTAGGCCTGGCACAGGGCCGTCTGTTCGGCGTCCGATTCGGCGACATAGCTGGGCCAGAAGATCACGCGCGGCCGCGCCTCGCCGCCCGGCATGCCCAGCTCGGGCAGCAGCGCCTGCACATCCAGCATCTCGCGGCACAGCACCGAGGTGGCGAGCACGCTGCCGATGGCCGTCCAGCCACGCGCGCCGCCGCGGGCGAAGAAGGTCGCCTCGCTGTCCGTCAGCCCAAGCTTGTGCACGCGGCCCAGTTCGCGTCCCGCAGCGTCGATGTAGACGTGGCTGTTGAACACAGTCCCACCCTCGCCCAGCGTCGGCACGCCGACGACGGCCGCAATTCGCAAGCGGGCGCAGGCCGCGCGGACTTGCGCTTCGGCATCCACCAGGGCCCGAGCATCCAGCAGCTCCGGCAGGCGGCGGTGAAAGCCCGTCAACGCCAGCTCGGTGCAGACACAGCCTTCGGCACCGGCCGCCGCCGCGGCCTCCAGGGCTGCCAGCGTCTCGGCCAGGTTGCCGGCCAGCGTCCAGTGCATGCGCGGCTGGCTGACCGCCCAGCGGGTCAAGCCGCGATCTCGAACGTCAGCCCCGCGCGTTCATTCAGCCGGCGCACCAGGGCCAGGCCCATGGCGGCGCCGGGCGTCCAGACACCGCCCGGCGTGGCATCGCCGTCCACGTCCTGCACCAGGCACAGGGCCGTCTCGCTGATGAGCTTGCAGGTCGAGCCATAGCCGGGGTCGCGGTCGCCCTTGACGACGGCGCGCAGCAACTCGCCGCGGGCCGACTTGCCGGTGAACCAGCACTCGTAATGCCCGGCCTCGCGGGCCGCCTTGTCCGGCCCCTCGCCCGGCTTGGCCAGCACGAAGCGACGCAGCAGTGCGCGCGTGGGCCCGAAACCGAGGGCCAGGTTCTGCAGCTTGTTGAAGCGGGCCAGCGCAACGGCCTTCTTGCGGCCCTTGTCGGCCTGGCCCGGCCTGCCGGTCAGCAGCTTCTCGCTGTAGATGAAATCGGCGCCCCAGGGATGGCCGCGCAGCGCGTTGCTGCGGTGCACGTTCTTGGTGTTGATGGTGGCCATGAAGAAGGGGCCGCTCCAGCGGTCGGCCCAGTCGTCGAAGTCCGCGTCCTGGCCGCCAGGTTGGCGCGGGCCCTTGAAGCCCGGCGTCAGCGCGAACGGGTTGGCCATCACCTTGATGAGCCCGGGCTCACGGCGCACTGCCTCGATGGTCTCCATCATGCTGGCCAGCGTACCGCCCGAGGCCGTGCCCTTGACGCGGGCCACGCGGCCGCGCACTTCCGCCAGGGGCGCGCCGAAGCGCCGCTGCGCCTCGGCCTGCAGATAGACGACGCCGAGGTCGAAGGGGATGGAATCGAAGCCGCAGGAGAAGACGATGCGCGCCCCGCTCCGCTGCGCCGCCGGCGTCAGCCTGTCGATCATGCGCGCCATCCACAGTGGTTCGCCGCAGAGGTCGACATAGTCGGTGCCGCCCTCGGCGCAGGCCGTGGCGAGGGGCTCGCCGTAGAGCTGGTAGGGGCCGACCGTCGTGATGACGCAGCGCGCACGGGCGACCAGGGACTGCAGCGCCGCCCCATCGTTCGCGTCCGCCTTCAGCAGCGCCACCGACGCCGGCAGATGCAGCTCGTCGCGCACCTTGCCGAGCTTGTCCAGGCTGCGCCCGGCAATCGCCCAGCGCGCGCCGCCGGCGCCGCTCAGGTGCAGGTATTCGGCGACGAGCCGGCCCGTGAAGCCGGTCGCGCCGAAGACGATCAGATCGAATTCCCGGTTGCTGTTGTCTTTCACTCGCTCTTGTCCTTCATCGCCATCCACTCGCTGCGCAGCAGCGACAGCGAATGGCAGTCCACATACTCGCCGCCGACGAAGACGACGCCGCGCTGGATGCCCTCGTGCGTGAAACCGCACTTCTCGGCCACGCGCCGCGACGCGTGGTTGTGCACCGACATGCCGCAGGACAGCCGGTTCACCGGCCAGTTCTCGAACAGATAGTCCACCAGCAGCGCGGCCGCCTCGCTGGCCAGCCCCTGGCCTCGCATCGCGACGTCGGCCAGGGTCCAGCCGATCTCGCGCGCCGTCGTGTAGCGGGCCGCGGCGAAGTGCACCACGTCGCCGATGACCGAACCGTCAATCAGGTGACAGATCAGCAGGCGCTCGGCATCCTCGTTGGCGAAGCCGTTGTCCTTCCAGCGCTGCTCGACGGCATGCGGCGTCATCATCCGCGTGCCCAGGAAGGCGCCGTAGATCTGCGGGTCGCCACGGGTGCGCTTGAGCCAGGGCAGGTCGTCCTCGGTCACATAGCGCAGGCCGACGCGTTGTCCTCTGAGCATGGGTTCCATCCTTGAATGAAAAAGCCCGGCCGAAGCCGGGCCTGGGCAGAGTGTCTCTGTTTAGAAGTGAATCCCGCGCATCATCTGCTGCAGCGCGATGGCTTCCGGCGACAGGCCGCCGCCCTTGCTCTTGTCGCCCTTGGCCGCGTCGCTGTCCGGGAACATGCGGAAGGTCGTGTTCATGACGATCTGCGCGATCCGCGGTGCCGCGGCGTGCAGCATCTCGCCCGAGATGCCCAGGCGGGTGGCGATGCGCACCGGCTTGCTGATGCAGGCCTGGGCGATCATGTCGCCGGCCTCTTCCGGCGACAGCGTCGGCACGTTGTTGTAGATCTTGGTGGGCGCGATCATGGGCGTGCGCACCAGCGGCATGTTGATGGTCGTGAAGGTGATGCCGGTGTCGGCGAACTCGCTCGAGGCGCAGCGCGTCCAGGCGTCCAGCGCGGCTTTCGACGCGACATAGGCCGAGAAGCGCGGTGCATTGGTCAGCACGCCGATGGAGCTGATGTTGACGATATGGCCCTTGCGCTTGGCCGCCATGCCGGGCAGCAGGCCCATGGTCACGCGCAGGCAGCCGAAGTAGTTCAGGTCCATGGTCCGCTGGAAGTCGTGGAAGCGGTCGTAGCTGGACTCGATGGCGCGGCGGATGGAGCGGCCGGCGTTGTTGATGAGGAAGTCGACGCCGCCGAAGTTGGTGGTGCACCACTCGATCAGGTCGGCGCAGCCCGCCTCGTCGGCGATGTCGCAGGCGAAGGCATGGATCTGGGCCTGCTTGCCGGCCTTCTCCTTGATCTCCTTGACGGCTTCGTCGAGCTTGGCCTGGTCACGTGCGCAGATCAGCGTGATGGCGCCGGCCTCGGCGAACTTGATGGCCGCGGCCAGGCCGATGCCCGAGGAGCCGCCGGTGACCAGCACCACCTTGCCGCCGGTCGCGCCCTTGAGCGAACGATCGATGAAGAGATCGGGATCGAGATGACGCTCCCAGTAGTCCCACAGCCGCCAGGCGTAGTCGTTCAGGTCGGGGCAGGCGATGCCCGAGCCCTTGAGCGCGGCCTCGGTGTCGCGGCAGTCGAAGCGGGTCGGGTAGTTGATGAAGGTGAACATGTCCTCGGGCAGGCCGAGGTCCTTCATGACGGCATTGCGGATGCGGCGCACCGGCGCCAGCGCCATCAGGCCCTTCTTGACGCTCTTGGGGATGAAGCCCATCAACGCGGCGTTGATGAAGAGGTTCATCTTGGGCGCGTGGGCGGCCTTGCTGAAGATGTCCAGCACGTCGCCGACGCGGTAGCCCTTGGGGTCGACAAGGTGGTAGCAGCCGTGGCCCTTGCTGACCTTGTGGGAGATGTGGTCCAGCGCGTCGACGACGAAGTCCACCGGCACGATGTTCATGCGGCCGCCTTCCAGGCCGACGCTGGGCATCCACGGCGGCAGGATCTGGCGCATGCGCTGGATCAGCTTGAACACGTAGTAAGGACCGTCGATCTTGTCCATCTCGCCGGTCTTGGAGTCGCCGACGACCATGGCGGGGCGATACACCGTCCAGGGGCGCCTGCACTCCTTGCGCACGAGCTTCTCGCTCTCGTGCTTGGTCATGAAATAGGGGTGATCGAGGTTCTCGGCCTCGTCGAACATGTCCTCGCGGAACACGCCCTCGTACAGGCCCGCCGCGGCGATGGAACTCACGTGATGCACATGCCCGGCGTCGATGGCCTGGGCGAACTCCACCATGCTGCGGGTGCCCTCGATGTTGACGGCGACCTGGGACTCCTCGTCGGCCGAGAGGTCGTAGACGGCGGCGAGGTGGTAGAGGTGGTCGATCTGGCCCTTGAGGCTCTTGATCACGTCGGAGGCGACGCCCAGCTTCTTGCCGGTCAGGTCGCCATAGACGGGGATCGCGCGGGTCTTGCTGGCGCCCCAGTACTCGAGCAGGTCGGGCAGCTTGCCGGCGCTCTCCTCGCGCATCAGGAAGTAGACCGTGCTGCCGCGACGCGCCAGCAGCTTCTTGACGAGCCGCTTGCCGATGAAGCCGGTGGCGCCAGTGACGAAATACTGCATGTGGGTCTCCTGCTTGTGGATTTGGACGTTTCGAGCCGATTCTTGACCAGGGTTTGGAGCGCTTTGCTGCGCGGTTTCCCCAGGAGCCATCGTAGAGCGCACTCACTAGGAATCGGCGTGCTGGACGAGAAAGCCGCCGCTACAGTGCGTCGGCAATTCGCTAACTCGCAAGGACACCCAAATGGTCAAGAAGCTTCAGAAGATGGCTGACAAGAAGAAGGCTGCGGCCGCCACCGGCTTCCCGGCTGGCCTGCTCGACGGCGACATGGCCAAGAACGTCAAGGACAGCGCCCAGCAGATCTGGGCCGCCGGTCTCGCCTCCTTCGCCAAGGCCCAGGGCGAAGGCTCCAAGGTCTTCGAGGCCCTCGTCTCGGAAGGACTGAAATTGCAAAAGAAGACCCAATCCGCCGCTGAGGAAAAGCTCAGCGCCGTGGCCACCAAGGTCAGCGGCATGGCCGGTGATGTCGGCGCCAAGGCCGGCCAGCACTGGGACAAGCTGGAAAGCATCTTCGAAGCCCGCGTCGCCAAGGCCCTGAAGACCCTGAACGTGCCCTCCGCCGGCGACGTGCAGAGCCTGATCGAGCGCATCGACGACCTGGCCGTGTCGGCCGGCCTGAAGAAGGCCGCTCCCGCCAAGGCGGCCAAGAAGGCCGTCGTCAAGAAGGCTGCCGCCGTCAAGAAGGCCGTGGCCAAGAAGGCCCCCGCCGCCAAGAAGGCCGTCGTCAAGGCCGCCGCTCCGGTGAAGGCTGCCGTCAAGGCGGCTGCCAAGAAGGCGGCTCCCGCCAAGAAGGCCGCCGCCCCGGCGAAGAAGGCCGCTCCGGCCAAGCGCGCTCCGGCCGCCAAGAAGGCTGCTCCCGCAGCCGCCCCGGCCGCTGACGCTGCCCAGGCCTGAGCACCACTAGCGACTCTCTCCGACCATGAGCCACCCAAGGATTGGGCTGGCCTTGGCGGGCGGAGGCCCACTGGGCGCCATCTATGAAGTTGGCGCCCTTTGTGCTTTGGAGGAGGCCGTCGGCGGCCTCGACTTCACCGCCTGCGACGGCTATATCGGCGTCAGCGCGGGCGGCTTCATCGCCGCCGGCCTGGCCAACGGCATGACGCCGCGCCAGCTCTGCGCCGCCTTCATCGAGAACACCGCCGAGGCGCCGGACCGCTTCGACCCCGCCGAGCTGCTGCAGCCGGCCTGGGCCGAGTTCGGCGAACGCCTGCGCCTGCTGCCAGGCCTGCTGGCCGACGCCGCCCGCGAGGTGCTGCTGGAAGGCCGCTCCGTGCTCGGCGCCATCGAGCGCCTGGGCCGCGTGCTGCCCACCGGCCTGCTGTCCAGCGAGCGCTTCGGCGAGGCCCTGACACAGGTCCTTTCCCAGCCCGGCCGTACCAACGACTTCCGCGAGCTGAAGCACCGTCTGGTGCTGGTCGCCACCGACCTGGACAGCGGCGACGCCATCCCCTTCGGCAGCGAGGGCTGGGACCATGTGCCCATCTCCCAGGCCGTGCAGGCCAGCGCCGCCCTGCCCGGCCTCTTCCCCCCGGTCGAGATCGACGGCCGCCACTATGTCGACGGCGCGCTGAAGAAGACCCTGCACGCCTCCGTGCTGCTGGACCGCGGCCTGGACCTGCTGATCTGCCTGAACCCGCTGGTGCCCTACGAGAGCAACCGCCTGTCGCCCCGCGACGCGCGCTCGCGCCGGGCGAAGAAGCTCGCCAGCAAGCTGGGCCGCCCGGCCGTCAAGGCCCTGCAGCCGCGCATCCATCGCCTGGTGGACGGCGGCCTGCCGCTGGTGCTGTCGCAGACCTTCCGTTCGCTGATCCACTCGCGCCTGGCCCTGGGGCTGAAGGGCTATGAGCTGACGCATCCGCAGACCGACATCGTGCTGTTCGAGCCCGATCCGCGCGACGCCGAGCTCTTCATGGCCAACACCTTCAGCTACCGCCAGCGCCGCCATCTCGCCGAGCATGCCTACCAGGCCACGCGCGAGCTGCTGCGCGAGCGCGCCGCAGTGCTCAAGCCCCAGTTCAAATGCGCCGGCCTGACGCTGCGCGAGGACGTGCTGGCCAGCCGCGAGGCCCGCCTGCTGCCCGCGCCGGGCGAGACCCCCACCGAGCAGGCCCTGCGCTCCCTGCGCAGCAGCCTGACCGTGCTGGAAGCCCGGGCCCGCTAGGCGTCCACCAGCCGCCGCGTGATCGCCGCCCGCAGCGGCGGCAGATGACGGGCGATGTCGATGACGGCCCGCCGCAGCGCCAGCACCGGCGCGCGGTCGTCGGTGAAGAAGCGC
>CBHWBD010000159.1:0-12076 GCA_966111775.1 uncultured Comamonadaceae bacterium
CGCTGGGTCGACACCCAGCTTGCGGTCTGCTGTCGTGCCTGCGGCCTTTCTGGCCTCAACGCGACCTGTTGCCGTAGCGTTAACAGGCCCTAGGACACGGCGGCCGGCGCCGACCCCGGGCGGCTGGCCGTCTTGTCGCGGTACATGCCGGCATCGCTGCGCTCCAGCAGCGAGGCCAGCGATTCGCCCGGGCTGGCCTGCTGCACGCCGACGCTGATGCTGACCTCCAGGCCGCGCGCCACGACCTCCCAGTCGGCCGCCTTCACGGCCGCCTTCAAGCGTTCGCAACAGGCCCGGGCGATGGTTTCTTCGGTGCGCTCGAACAGGATGACGAATTCGTCGCCCGCCAGCCGCACGACCAGGTCGTCCTGGCGCACGCTGGCCTGGAACAGGGCCGCGAGTCGAACCAGCACCTCGTCGCCGACCAGATGCGAATAGCGGTCGTTGACCTGCTTGAAGCGGTCGACGTCGATGACGGCCAGGCACAGCGGCGGGGCATGGTCATCGGCGGTGGCGCTCAACTCCTCCAGTCGCCGCTGGAAGCCGCGGCGATTCAGCAGGCCGGTCAGCGGGTCTTCATGGGCGAGCTTCTCCAGCATGCGGGACTGCGACTCCAGCGCATCGATGCGCACGCGGGCCTGACGCGATTCCAGCTGCCAGGCGACGACGCGGGCCCGGCTGTCCTGGCTTTCCAGGCGGATGTTCTCCTCGCGTTGCCGCAGCAGGCGCAGCTGCACATTGGCCTCGGCGTGGCGCCCGCGAGCGCTCCGCAGGCTGCTGGCGATGGCATGGCCCAGGCCGGCCAGCGGTTCGTGTTCGGCCTCGGCACCGGCGGCAGCCATGGCCTGGGCATGCTGGAAGGCCTCCTCGTCGCGGCCGGCCGACCAGGCCAGCTCGGTCTGCAGCCAGGCCCTGATCGCCACCAGCCAGGTGTGGGCGCCATAACGCCGACTCCAGTCGGTGCCGAGATCGAGTTCGCGCTGCGCCAGCGCCGGGTCGCCGGTCCAGCAAGCGAGCAGGCCCGCCAGCAGATGCGCCATCGCCTGGCCCGTGACGGTGATGCCCGGCATCAGGCCGGCGGCGCCGCTCCAGTGGCCCTGGGCGGCCTGCAGGGCCTGGATGCGCGCGGCCATGGCCGGCAGCGCATCGCAGGGCGCGCCATGGAAGCGCTGCATGACGAAGCGCAGCGCTTCCAGATAGGCGAGGTTGGCCAGCGGCTGCGTCGGGTTGACGGGCGGCTCCAGCGCCTGCGCCAGCTGCAGGGCGCGCTCGAAGGCCTGCCGGGCCTGGGCGTAGTTGAAGGTCCAGAAATAGGCCGTGCCCAGGTAGTTGAAGGCCAGCGGCAGATGCGGCCCGAGGGCGATGCGCTCGCCCAGGGCCACGCTCATCAGCCCGGCCTCGAGGGCGTCCTCGCTGCGCCCGAGGCTGGCGGCCGTGTGCGCCAGCGTGGACAGCGCCGCGACTTCGGAGGCGACGTCGCCCAGCTCGCGGAACAGATAGGCCGCCCGCTGGCTGACCGCATGGGCCCGTCTGAGCCGCGACAGCTGCCGATCGACATGGGCCAGCCAGGCGAGGCAGCGGGCCTCGCCCAGTGCGTCGCCCCTTGCCTTGGCCCATTGCGCCGCTTCGCGAGCGAAGCCGCCGGCCTCGTGGGCCCGGCCTTCATCGAGCGCGGCCTGGGCCTGCGCCAGCAGATTCGCGCTGCCTGCCAACGGCAGCGCCGCCACGCCGGACGGCGCGGCCCCTCCCTCAACCTTGTTCAAACGAGCGATCCCCCAGGCTGGCGCTCCGAGCGAGCGGGTCAGGACGCCTGCTTTGCGGGCCTGTCGGCCCGTCGCTTCGGGAGCGGCGCCATGCTACTGGAGGCCGGGGTGCGAACCTAGGAGCCGCTGCCCTTGCCGCTTACTTTCGTCGTCACGGGCTGCTTCGTCGCCACATCCTCGATCCACACCTCGCAGGCCTCGGCCGCGATGCGACCGGCCACGCGATAGGCCTTGCCCGGCTCGGGCGTGAAGGCCACCTCGCCCTGCACGCGGCAGGTCGGGTTCGTCATGGCGAGGATGGGGGCGGCGTACTGCGTCGCGGCCAGCAATTGCACACGGGCGGGGCGAACAGGCAGCTCGTTGCTCAGGGCCACCGGCGCCACGGAAAAACCGCGGCCCTGGTTGGCGCGCACCGTGGCCATGCTGGTGGTGGCCAGGCGGCGGCCGTCCACCTGCGTCAGCTCGAAGACGTGCAGCAGCTTGCCGCTGACCTGCACCGCCTGGTCGGCCACGTTGACGGTGGGGCCGGTGTAGTCGGGCGGCGTGGCGGGCTCCAGCCCGGCGCAACCGGCCAGGGCTACGGGGACCACACAGGCTGCGCGGCTGACGTCCGCGGGCCGCGCGCCGGGCCGCGCCCGAGCCGCCCCGCATGGGCGAGGTGCATGCGGCTCAACGCCGCATGCATCGCCGTCCCCCCGGGGGACCGGCCGGGTATGCCGGCGTTCAGCGCGGCTTGACTGGACGAGGGGCACCATCATCGGGCGACCGCCGCACGCATCGAGCGTGCGACGTAGGCCAGGGCCACGGCGGCCAGCGCGAAGCCGACGATGACGCCTGGCATCACCTGGTTCCAGCGCAGGGCCTCGCCCTTGAGCACCGCCATCATCAGCGTGTTCTGGGCAAGACCAGGCACCCAGTAGTACCAGGGCGCCTCGCCGCCGGGGTTGAAGATGCTGATCATGGGCATCAACGTGATGGCCGTGATGACCAGGGTGCTGCCGGCCTGGGCCTCCTTGAAGGTCTTGGAGCGGATGGCCAGGGCCATCAGCAGGGCCGACAGGCCCGCGGCCAGCGGAATCTGCAGCAGCCAGAAGGCCAGCACCTCGCCGCCGCCGAAGCTGAACTGAGCCTGCAGCACGTCGCTTTTCAGCAGCCACTGCGCGGGCACGAAGCTGGCCGACGAAAGCAGGGCCACGGCCATGCCCAGCAGCGCGACGGCGCCCCATTTGCCGGCCACGATGGCGCCATGCGGTGCGGGGTTCATCAGCAGCGGCTCCAGCGAACCGCGTTCGCGTTCACCGGCCGTGCTGTCCAAGGCCGCGGTCAGCGCGCCGTAGAGCACGGCCATGATGACGAACATCGGGATGATGCCGGTGAAGCGCGAAGCGCGGGCCTGGGCGCTGGCGAGGTCGCGCTCCTGCACGTCCACGGGTTCGAGCAGCTCGGTGGACACGCCGCGCATGGCCAGGTTGAGCATGGCGCGCTCGCGGTTGAAGCCACCGAGCAGACGCGCGATGGAGCCGACGCCGGCGCTGGCGCGCTGGTTGGCGCTGTCGCTGACGATCTCCACGGTCGGCGCCTCGCCGGCCCGCAGCCTGGCCTCGAAGTCCTTGGGCACGACCAGCACCGGCTCCAGCAACGTCGTGCCGCGCAGCGCGGCCTCGTAGTCGGCCGGCGCGGCCTTCAGCGTGAAGGTCTGGCGCTCGAGGTAGTTCTTCAGCGTCGGGGCGTTCTCCATGCCCACCACCAGGATCTCGCGTTTGTCGGCGCGCTCCTCCAGCGAGGCGATGAGGCCGGACAGGGCCATCAGCAGCAGCGGCCCCATCAGCACGGCGGGGATGAGCAGGCGCAGCAGGGTGCGGCGGTCGCGCAGCGCGTCGCTGAGTTCCTTCGCGAAGACGATGAGTGCTTGTTTCATGCGGCCACCTCTTCAGGGAAGGCGAGTTTGACGAAGGCGTCCTCGAAGCGGGATTCACCCGCCTGTTCGAGCAGGCCCGGCACGCTGCCGTGGGCGACGCTGCGGCCCTTGGAGACGATGATGACCTCGTCGCAGAGCTGCTCCACCTCCTGCATGATGTGGGTCGAGAAGACGATGCATTTGCTGCCGCCCTCGGGGCTGCGCAGCCAGCGCAGGGCCTCGCGCAAGGCGCGCGTGGCCAGCACGTCCAGGCCGTTGGTGGGCTCGTCCAGCACGATGTTGGCCGGGTCGTGCACCAGGGCACGGGCCAGGGCCGTCTTCATGCGCTCGCCCTGGCTGAAGCCGTCGGCGCGGCGGTCCAGGATGGCGCCCATGTCGAGCAGCTTGGCGAGCGTCTCGGCGCGCGCGTTGGCGGCGTCGGGGCTCATGCCCTGCAGGCGGCCGTAGTAGACGATGTTCTCGCGTGCCGACAGCCGCGGGTAGAGGCCGTGGGCGTCGCCGAGGATGCCCATGCGCGACAAGGCCTTCAGCGCATCGTCCTTCACCGCGATGCCGTCGACGCTGATCTGGCCGCGGTCCGGCGGGAAGAGGCCGGCCAGCATGCGCAGCGTCGTCGTCTTGCCGGCGCCGTTGGCGCCCAGCAGGCCGGTGATGCGGCCGTTGGCAGCCTTCACGCTGACGCCCTGTACCGCATGCACGATGCGCTTGGTGCCGCGTTTGAACAGGCTGCCGCCGCTCTGGGCGATGAACTGCTTGTGAACGTCCTGGATGTCGATCATTTGGCGGCCCCTGCGGAGCTGGCTTGAACCGGTTCGAAGGCGACGGGTCGCGGGATGCGCGTGGCGCAGGCGGCGTCCTGGGGCAGGGCGGTGGCGTCGGTCTTGGCGTCGATGAAGCGGAACACGAGATCGCGCATGCAGCCCACCGGCATCACGCCGTGGCCGGCCTCGGCGACGACGACATGCTGGACGCGCTCCGGATGGCCGGCGCTCAAGGCCTTGGCGACATGCTCACCATGGCGCGGCGGTGTGGCGGGGTCGGCGCCACCGCTGAGCAGGAGGACGGGGCTTGGCGCGGGCGGCATCTTGTAGAAGTCCGGCGTCACCTCGCCGCGCGGCCAGGTCTTGCAGACGCGGCCGTACATCTCGGCGTCGACGGCGCGGAAGTCCGCGCCCGGCGCGTCCCTGGACTCGGCGATGCGCGGTGCGTCCTCGGCGCAGATGACCGAGAAATGCATGCCCATGGCCAGGCGCATCGAGGGGCTGGAACCGAAGGCCGTCGTCAGGCCGAAGAGGGGCGCGAAGTTGCCATCGCTGGCCGCGTGGATGGCTGCGGGCAGGGCGGCGGCCAGGGCCGGCTGGTAGAGCGGCCCGCGCACCGAGCGCATCACCAGGTCACGGTCGACGGTGAAGCGCTCCGGCACACCGGTCAGCGGCTGCTGCACCGTGACCTGCCGGGGCAGGGAGGCCAGCAGCTTCTGCCAGTCGCCGCGCAGTTCCGGGCGGGCCTTGGCGTTGGCCTCGAAGAGCTTGTCCAGTGCGGCCTGGCCGTCGGTCGAGAAGCTGGCCGGCAGGATCATGTCGGGCGGCGCCACGCCGTCGATGACGGTGCGGCGGACCTTGGTGGGGAAGAGGCGCAGGTACTCCACCGCGGCGCGCGTGCCGTAGCTGGCGCCGACGAGGTTCCACTGCGGCACGCCCAATTGCTCGCGCACGGCGTCCATGTCCTGCATGGCGATGGTCGTCGTGAAGAAGCGCAGGCCGCCGTCCTTGCCCTGACCTTGGCCATACGGCAGTTTCTCCAGCTCGGCGCGGCATTCGTCGATGCGGCGCATCTGGGCGTTCGGCTCGAGCTGCTCGGCAACCGAGAGCTTGCTGTCGTCGGGGCAGTCCAGCGGCGCCGACTTGCCGGTGCCGCGCTGGTCGATGAAGACGAGGTCGCGGCGGTTGTTCAGCCGCGAGAGCCGGGGCAGCACGCGCGAGGCCACCTTGATGGCGCTCTGGCCGGGGCCGCCGGCCAGCAGCAGCACCGCGTCGGGCTGCTTGTTGCGCGCCAGGGCCGGCACGACGAGGTAGTGGATATCGATCTTCACGCCGTCCGGCCTGGACGGGTCCAGCGGGCGCTGCAGGCTGCCGCATTGCAGCTCGTTGGGAATGCCGTCGACGCGGCAGGGCTTGAGCGGCGAAGCCGCCGCTGCCGCCGTGCCGCACAGGCCGGCCAGCGCCAGGGCCGCCAGCAGGCGTCCTCTCCAGTCACGCATGCCAATCTCTTCTTGTCGTTGGGATGGCGCGCAGTATCTGCCTTGGCCCCGGCACCTCCAGGCGCCGCAGGACGAGTGGCAAGTGCGGCCGCATGAATGGCGACTCAACGGGGCGGATGGCGGCTATGCTGCGCCCACCTCACCGGACGGTGGCGTAGAAAGGCTGTTCTCGTGCAGACACTCGATGAAATGCGGGACCGTGGGCTGCTGACTTGCTCACAGCACGCCGAGATCGGCGCCTGGGTCGGCAAGGCGCGCACGCCCGAGGCCATCCTGGCCATGCCCGAGGCCATGTGGCGCACGCTGGAACTGGCCAGCGTGCTGATGGATGTGGACGCCGACCTGCGCCGCCCACCGCTGCTGGCCTTCTAGCCTGCCGCCAGCGCCCCGGCCATCACCAGGGCCAGCAGGCCCAGGCCGATGATGAACCAGTGCAGCACCGCCAGCACGGCGGCGCGCAGCACCGTCGTCCACCAGCTGGCCGCATGGACCCGCTTCAGCGCCACCACCGGGTAGATGTTGGACCAGGCCCAGGCGCCGAACGCCACCCAGCCCCAGGGCAGCAGCACGGCCACCAGCAGCATGCCGTACCAGGCCGCGTGCAGGTGCATGGCGAAGACGAAATGGGCGCCATAGGGCTGGCGCCAGAACAGCAGCTTGAGCAGGCCGGCGAAGAAGGGCAGGGAGCACAGCACCGCATAGGGTGCCAGGCCCATCATGGTGGCGCCCATGGCGTGCATGGAGCCCTTGGGGTCGGCGCGCCAGTGGTCCTCGGCGCGGTGGATGCGGTCCTGTGCACCCTGGGGCAGTTGGGTGGCCAGATCGGGCGAGAGGACGTGGAAGTCGCTGCGGCGCTCGGCAAGCTTCTTCGTGACCTTGGCCATCTTGGAGGATGCCGCCGACGCTGCCGACGCGCCTTCCATGGCCACTTGTGCCACCTCGTCGCCGTCCTCATCGTCCAGGCCCAGCGTGTGCGTGCTGCCGGGCATCAGCTTCAGCGCCATGAAGAAGAGCAGGCCCAGGGTCAGCAGCAGGCGCAGCGGCAGCACATAGCGCTGCTTGCGGCCGGCGAGGTATTCCCGCGTCAGGAAGCCGGGCTTGGCCATCAGGCCCCAAAGGCTTTTCCACAGCGTGCCTTCGACGGCGACGTAGTGGCTGACGAACTCGTGCGCAAACTCCATCAGCGAGGGCGGATGGTTGGCGGTGTCCTGGCCGCACAGGCTGCAAAAGCGCGCGCCTTCCATCAGCGTCGTGCCGCAGTTCAGGCAGGCGCCGCTGGCGCCATGGCCGTGGTGGGCCGGGCCGCCGCTGGCCGCCAGGCTGGCCAGATCGGCCGAGGCCACCACCGCGGCGGTGCCGCCGGCCAGGCCGCTCAAGCCTCCGTCATCCATATTCCATCCCTCCGCAGCTTGGGTGCGCGCGGCCTCGTGCCGCCGGGGCGGAGTGTGCCGCAGCCGCCGCCTGCCGGCTCAGGCGGACGAGCTTCTCAGCACGACTTCGCGCGCCAGCGCCGCGGTGGCGTCCACCACCGGCAGGCCGCAGGCCGCGGCGTCGAGCACCAGGGGGATCTCGGTGCAACCGAGCACCAGCACATCGGCCCCGCGCCGCGCCAGGGCACGCGCGGCCTCGGCCAGCAGGGCCTGGCCGTCGTCCAGCCGACCCGCCTTGACGGCTTCGATGCCGGGCATGACCTGCTCCAGCATCTCGCCGGCCGTGGGCAGCAGCCAGGACGGCGCGGACAGGTCGGGCAGGCGGCGGTTGATGTAGAGGCCCGAGGCAATGGTCGCGTCTGTCGCCAACAGGCCCAGGCGGGCATCGCGCCCGGCCAGGGCCAGGGCTTCGCGCAGGGCGGCGTCCACCAGATGCAGCATGGGCCGCTGCAGCTGGGCCTGGACCGCGTCGAACCACAGATGGGCCGTGTTGCAGGGCATGACGATGAGGTCGGCACCGGCCGATTCCAGGCGCCGGCCGCAAGCGACGATGGCCTCCAGCGGTGAATCCCCCGCGCCGCGGAAGGCGGCGGTGCGGTCGGGGATCTGCGGCAGGCAGCTGACGATCATGGGCACATGGTCCTGGTCGCGCGCCGCGGGCGTCGCGTCCAGCACCTTGCGCATGAAGTCGATCGTCGCCAGCGGGCCCATGCCGCCGAGAACGCCCACGACGTCCATGTCAGTCATCCTTTCGTGCATTGCTTGCGGGCCGAGCGCTGGGCCGCTCCCGAGCCGGCCCGCTCAGGTGATGTGCTGGCGGCTCGATGCCGCAAGCATCACCGTCCCCGCGGGGGACCGGCCAAGGTACTCCTTGGACGAGGGGCATGTCAGACCGCGGGCTTGTCGGAGAGGGCCTTCAGGTTGTCGCGCAGCTGCTTGCTCATCGGTGCATTCAGGTTGATGCCGCGCGGCGGAATGGGCGAGAGGAACCACTTCTTGTACAGGGCCTCGAACTCGCCGTTCTTCATCATGGCGCCCAGCGTGTCGTCGACCAGCTTCTTGAACGACGGGTCGTCCTTGCGCAGCATGATGGCGTAGGGCTCCACCTGCAGCGGATCGCCGACGACGGCCAGTGAAGCCGGGTCCTGAGCGCTGGCGCGCAGGCCGAACAGCAGGATGTCGTCCATGCCGAAGCCGTCGGCGCGGCCCTGCTGCACCAGCAGCGCCGCCTCGGCGTGATCCTTGGCGCCCAGCAGCTCGAAGCCCGCCTCTTCCTCCGCGTTGAAGCGGCGCAGCACCAGCATGTTGGTGGTGCCGGTGGTGGACACGAGCTTGCGGCCCTTCAGGTCGTTGAAGCCATGCACCGGCGAACCTGCCTTCACCAGCAGCCGCGTGCCGGTGTAGAAGTAGTTGATGGAGAACGCGACCTGCTTGCCGCGGCTGCTGTTGTTGGTGGTGGAGCCGCACTCGATGTCGATGGTGCCGTTCAACAGCAGCGGGATGCGGTTGGACGAGGTGACGGCCTGCGTGGCCACCTGCAGGTCGGCGCGGCCGGTGGCCTTCTTCACCTGCTCGACAACCTTGGCGCAGATCTCCCAGCCGAAGCCGGTGGGCTTGGCCTCCGAGCCGAGGTAGGAGAAGGGAATGGACGAGTCCCGGTAGGCGACGGTGAAGATGCCGGACGCCTTCACCTTGTCGAGGGTGCCGGGCTCGGCGTGGGCGCTGTGTGTGGTGCAGGCGAGGACAGAGGCGGCGAGGGCGATGAGCTTCATGGCGTTCTCGGGTGCGTGGATCGGATGCATGGAATGCTAGGAAAACGACCTCGCGTTGTGCATCGCGTTTGACCTCGAGTTCATAAGCTGGACTAATGAAGTCCGCCATGCGCATCAAACACGTCGAAGTCTTCCACGCCGTCATGCTGACCGGCAGCGTCGGTGCCGCCGCCAAGCTGCTACATGTCACGCAGCCCGCCATCACGCAGACGCTGCAACATGCCGAGTTGCAGTTGGGCTATGCCCTCTTCACGCGCCAGAAGCGCCGTCTCGTGCCCACGCGGGAGGCCCAGGCGCTGTATCCCGAGGTGCAGGCGCTGATGCTGCAGCTGGAGTCGCTGCGCCGCATGGCCTCGGCGCTGCGGCAGGACCAGGACAGCCCTTTTCGCATCCTCATCGTGCCGTCGCTGGCCGTGCGCGCGCTGCCCGACGCGCTGCGCATCTTCCGCAAGGCGCATGCGAACACGCCGGTGTCGGTGCGCACCCTGCACTCCAACGACATCGCCCGCGCCATGGCCCTGCAGGAGGCCGACGTGGGCATCGTCTACGGCAAGCTGCCGCACCCGGCCCTGCAGGACGAGCTGGTGGCGACGGGCCGCCTGGTCTGCGTGTCCGCCCGCAAGACGCGCGCCGACAAGCGCACGACAGTGACGATGCAGGAGGTGCTGCGCGAACCCTTCATCCGCATCGACGAACGCGACCCGCTGGGCGCCGTGCTGGCCGACCACTGGTCGCGCCTGGGCCTGCAGGCCAAGGCCGGCATGACCGTGCAGACGCACCACATCGCCATGGTCATGGCCGAGCAGGGCTTCGGCCCGGCCATCATCGATTCCTTCACCGCCCAGGCCGCCTCGGGCGAAGGCTTGCAGGTGCGCACCCTGCTGCCCGAGGTGCCGGTGGAGATCCACGCCGTGCAGCCGCAAGGCCTGCGCTCGCCGCGCGCGGTAGCCGACTTCATCGCCGCCTTCCGCAGCGTCACCACGTCGGCATAGGATTTGCCGGGATCTTGAACCCTTGAACCTGGAGACGCCCGCCATGAAGCTCTATTTCAGCCCCGGTGCCTGTTCGCTGTGCCCGCACATCGTGTTGCACGAAGCCGGTCTGGACCACGAGGCCGTGAAGGTCAACCTGAAGACCCACCAGCTGCCCGACGGCAGCGACTATTACGCCATCAATCCGCGCGGCTATGTGCCGCTGCTGGAGCTGGACAGCGGCGAGCGCCTGACCGAGAACGCCGCGCTGGTGCAGTACATCGCCGACCTGGCACCCGGCCGCGAACTGCTGCCGCCGGCCGGCACCCTCGAACGCACGCGGGTGCAGTCGTGGCTGGCCTTCATCGGCAGCGAGCTGCACAAGACTTTCTCGCCCTTGTTCAACCCCGCCATGCCGGACGAGGCCAAGGCCCTCTTCAAGAAGAAGCTGGCCGAACGCTTCGCCTGGGTGGATGGCCAGCTGGCCGGCAACTCGTATCTGATGGGCGAGGCCTTCTCGGTGGCCGACGCCTATCTCTTCGTCATGACCGTCTGGGCCGGGCGAACCGGCGTCGACATCGCGGGCCTGGAGAACCTGGCCGCCCACCAGGCGCGCATGAAGGACCGCCCGGCGGTGCAGGCCGCGCTGAAGATGGAAGCCGCTGCCGCTGCCGCGGCTGCCTGATCAGGCCTTCTTGGTCTTCAGCACGCCCTCACAGGCCGACTTGGCCTTGGCGTCGCTGGCGTCCAGCTTGCCGCAGACGCCATCGAGCTGGGCCTTCAGGCGTCCCACCACGGCGGCCTGGGTCGGGCCCTGGTTCCAGGTCGTCAGCAGGCTGCCGACCTTCTTCAGCGAACGCTCGCTGCGCTCGTAGAAGGCGCCGGGGTCCTTCTCGGCCTCGGCGAAAAGCTGGGCGGCAACCTTCTCGATGCGCGGCGTGTCTTCGGGGCTCAGCTCGATCAGCGCGCCCAGGTAGTTGGAGCCCCATTGCAGGCGCGTGGCCGGGCCCTCGCTCTTGTTGAAGGCTTCCTCGTACCAGCGCAACGCGTCCGCCTTCTTGCCTTGCTTCTTGGCGTTGCCGCCGAGCTGGCTCATCAGGTAGTAGGGCGAGTGGCTGCGCGCCAGGGCCGACTTCAGCAGCTCGTCGCTCTCCTTCCACAGGCCGGCGCGGCCGAGCAGGTGGGCGGCCTCGGTGACCACGGCCTGGCGCTCGTAGCCGTCGGTGATCTCGCGGTTGGCCTTGCCGGCCTGGTCGCGCGCTTCCGCCAGCAGGGCGGCGGGGAGGTTCTTCGGGTTGGGGTCGTCCTTGGCCGAGTCCAGGCGGGCCAGGTCGATGCGGCCCTGCAGCGCGTTGAGGCGGTCGGCGCGCGACAGCGTCGGGTCTTCGTTGAGCTTCTTCAGCGCGGCGTCGAACTCGGCCACCAGCGCATTGCGCGCGTCGCCGGGCTGGGGCGCGAAGGCCTTGACGAGGTCGGGTGCCTCGTTGGTCAGCACGTCCATCTGGGCGTGGGCTTGGGGCGCGTCGCCCAGCACGGCGCGCAGGCGCGGCAGCTGGGTGGGGTCGGCGGCCTTGCCTTCGGCCAGGGCTCCGACGGACTTCAACCACAGCCGCGTCGCCGTCTCGGCATCGACGCCCTCGCTGACCTTGGCCAGCTGGGTCAGCGTGGCCGGGCGCTCGGCAACAGGCAACAGTTGCTGCTCATCGGTCTCCCAGCCGTAGAAACCCAGCAGCCGCCATTCGTTGGCATTGAGCTTCTTGCCGGCCCTGGCGTCGGCCAGCACGGCCTTGACCGGGCGGCCGCTGGACAGGCCGAGCTGCAGCACCTTCATGACCTGGGCCGCGTCGGCCTCGCCGGGCAGGCGGGTGATCTCGTTGCCGGCCGGGTTGAAGAGGATCAGCGTCGGGTAGCCGCGCACCTTGAAGCGCGTGCCCAGCTTCTGCGCACCGGGCGCGTCGCCGT
>CBHWBD010000160.1:0-12072 GCA_966111775.1 uncultured Comamonadaceae bacterium
GAGATGTCGGCCGGCATGTTCTCGAACCAGGCCTGGTTGGCCGCCAGGCGGCGCGGCGTCTGGGCGGTGTTGTCGCCGACCTGGGTCGTCGCATTGAACGTGCCGTTGTCGTAGGTCTCGCGATCCTGCCAGCAGTCGTCGCTGAACTCGTGGTCGTCCCAGATGGCCACGAAGGCGAAGCGCTCGTGCAGGTTCTGCAGGCGGCGGTCGGTGCGGTAGCGCTTGTAGAGGTAGCGGTAGTCGGCGAGGGTCGTCGCGTACTTGCCACCCGTGGGCAGGGCCGTGCCGTTGGGCAGGGTCAGCGCCGTGTGGGCGCTCTCGACGCCACCGGCCTGGTAGTCCGCGCCCACGGCTTCGTAGATGTAGTCGCCCAGGTGGACGATGAAGTCGATGTTCTCCTGCGCCAGCGAGTCCATGCCGGCCCAGTGGTTCACGCTCCAGTCCTGGCAGGACACGAAGGCGAAGTTCAGCGCGCTGACGTCGGCGTCGTTGGCGGGCGCGGTCTTGAAGCGTCCCACGCGCGACGCCGTGCTGCCGGCCGTGAACTGGTAGTAGTAGACGGTGTTGGCCTGCAGGCCGCTGATGCGGTGGCGCAGGCTGTGGTCGTAGAACTCGTAGACCGGCACTTCGGCACTGGCGTCGACCGTGCCCGTCAGGGCCGAGGTCGTGCCCAGCAGGGCGGCATTGCCCGCGGCGCTGCTGATCTTCAGCGTCACGGTGTAGCTGCCGGCACCGGCAGCGCTGGTCACGTCATCGGCCGTGCTGGGCACCACGCGGGCCCACAGCACGGCGCCGTCCGGCTTGGGGTCGCCCGAGGCGACCGACTGCGGGAACTTGAAGCTGCCGCTGGCGGCGGCGGTCGCGGGCAGCGGCGTCGACGTGCCCGGGAACATGTCGGGCAGCGGCTGGATGGGCGTCCCGGCGTCGCCACCGCCGCCGCAGCCGACGAGGCTGGACAGGGCGGTGGAGGCGGTGATCAGGGCGCCCGCTTGAGCGGCGCTGCGGCGAAGAAAACTGCGGCGATCCATGATGTTCGCCTCCTCAGAACTTGTAGTTGAACTGGACACCGTAGATGGTGGCCTTGGAGCTGTAGTTGCCGCGCACGGTCGAGTAGGCGCAGTTGCAGGGCTGCACGCCATCGCCGTCGTCAGTCGCACTCATCGAGGCGTCCTTCAGCTTCACGTGGCCGAAGGAGAAGTCGACGCTGGCGCTGTCCATGAAGGCCCAGTTGGCGCCCAGGGCGTACCAGGTGCGCGCCGCATCCGGCAGGGCGGGGCCCCGCGTGGCCGCGGGCACGGGCGACATGTCCTTGCTGAAGCCGGTGCGCAGCGTCACGGAGGGCAGGGCCTTCCATTGCGCGCCGACCGAGACCTTGGTGCTGTCCTTCCAGTGTTCGGCCGTGATGGAGTCGGCGGTCGAGTTCGCGAAGTCGATGCGCAGCTGCTTCAGCTGCGAATCGCGGGTGATCGTGAAGTCGCCCATGACGGCGATGGTCGGCGTCAGCTGCTGGAAGCCATGCAGCGACAGCGACTCGGGCGTGCGCACCGAGAGGCTGGCATCGGAGTCGTTGTGATCCAGGGCCGACACGCCGTTGTAGGGCGCGGCGGTGATGGCCGCCAGCACGGTGGCCGGCAGGTTGCTGGGCTGCGTCCAGTCGCCATGGCCCTTGAGCTTCTGGGCGACGCTGCTGCGATAGCTCAGGCCGACGCGCGTGCCGGCCGCGGGTTCCCACAGCAGGGCGACGTTGAAGCCCAGGCCCCAGTTCTTGCCGTCGACGGCGATGGAGCCGTCATAGCTCGGGTCGCCGAAGATCTGTGCCGCCTGCTGCTGCAGTTGCAGGGCCAGGCCGGGCGCGCCGCCCACGGCCGCCTGATGGGCGGCGTTCAGCAGGCCCGCCGCGTAGACGGACGCATACGGCACCGCGCGCTTCAGCTTGCCTTCCATGTACTGCAGGTTCAGGCCGGCTGCCAGCGACAGCTCGGGCGTCGCCTTCCAGGCCACGTTCGGGTTGATCGACAGCGACTTCAGCTCGACCGATTGCAGGTTGTAGCGCCCGCCCCAGTTGGCCGGGTAGTTGAGCTTGGTGCCCCAGGGTACGAACACGCCCAGGCCGTAGGCCAGGCCGTCGTCGCCCTGATAGCTGAGATACATATGCGGCACCGCCTGGCCCTTGGCGAAGCTCATGGTGTCGCCGGCCGTGCTGGTCGGGCGCGGCGCGAAGCCGGAACCGGGCAGGGAGATGTAGGAACCCGCGTCGGTGAACTTGGTCTTGGGGTCGACGTAGTCGAGCACGCCGGAGAAGTTCCAACCCTTGAGCCGCGTGATGCCGGCGGGGTTGGCGAACAGGGTGCTGGCGTCGGCCGCTTCAGCGCCGTTGGCGTTGGCGGTGCCTTCGGCAGCGGCGCTCTGGGTGCCGAAACGGTAGCCGGCGGCCTGGGCCGTCAGGGCCAGGGGCAGCAGCGCAAGGGCGACCAGCAACGGGCGCAGCGCGCCCGCGGGACGTGGATTTCTCATGATGGGTCTGTCTCCGTAATCGTGCGTAACCGCAGCGGATTGTGCGTAGCGACGATGTCACGCGGAGGACAAACCCGTCCAGGGAAACCCTGGACCCGAGAGGGCTCTCTAGATGTTGGCTGGGCGCAACCACCCAGCCAACCTAGGGATGACTCAGGCGCCGCGGACGAGCTTGGAGCGGGCCCAGTCGTCGGCCACGCGGGCCGGCGTCGAGTCGGCCGTCTGGACGCGCTGCAGCAGTTCCTCGACACGCTCGGCGATCTTGCTGACCTCGGCCATCACGGCCTTTTCTTCGCCCTCGTTGCGGTACTCGCGGGCGACGCTGATGATGCCGCCGGCGTTCACCAGGTAGTCGGGCAGATAGCAGATACCGCGGCGCTGCAGCGCGTCGCCGTCGGCCGGCGTGGCGAGCTGGTTGTTGGCGGCGCCGGCGACGAGCTTGGCGCGCAGCGTCGGCACGGTCTGCTCGTTCAGCGAGGCGCCCAGGGCGCAGGGGGCCAGCACGTCGACGTCGACGGCCAGGATGTCGGCCACGCTGACGGCGGTGGCGCCGAACTGGGCCACGGCGCGCTCGACCTTGGCCGAGTCGACGTCGGCCACGACCAGCTTGGCACCGGCCTGGTGCAGGAATTCGGCCAGATGCCAGCCGACGGCGCCCAGGCCTTGCAGGGCGACGCGCACACCGTCAAGCGACGAACGGCCCAGCACGAGGCGGGCGCCGGCCTGGATGGAGACGAAGACGCCCCAGGCCGTCTTGGGGCTGGGGTCGCCACCGAAGGCACCTTCGCGCGGGATGCCGCTCACATAGGGCGTCACGGCCTGCATGCCGCGCATGTCGGCGGTCGTCGTGCCCACGTCCTCGGCGGTGATGTAGGCGCCGTTCAGCGACTGCACGGCGCGGCCGAAGGCGGCGAACAGGCCGGGGCGGTCGAACTGGCCTTGCGGCTTCAGGATGACGGCCTTGCCGCCGCCGAAGGGCAGGTCGGCCAGGGCGTTCTTCAGGCTCATGCCCTGGGACAGGCGCAGCGCGTCGTTCAGCGCGGCGGCTTCGGATTCGTAGTGCCAGAGGCGGCAGCCGCCAAAAGCGGGGCCGCGGGCGGTGCTGTGCACGGCGAGGATGGCCTTGAGGCCGGTGGCCGGGTCGGTGGCGAGCAGCACGCGCTCGTGGGCAGCTTGCTCGGGCAGGCCGAAGAGGGAGGTCGGGGTCATGACGGTGGGCGCTTTTGGCGCGGCAGTAGATGGACAAACGGCCACGCTTTTGGCGTGGCCGTTCGGGATTCTACGGATTCGCCTATGGCCCCTGGAATCCGCCGCTTCGAAGCGTGATGACCAGGGTATCGCGCCAGCCGCGTTCGCCCGGCTCCACCGGCTGGATGGGCGTGGTCTCGTGGATGACGCGGGCGTCGTCCAGCAGCAGCGCCGTCCAGGGCTGGGTCATGGTGAAGCGCTGGCCGGCCGGGCCGTGGGCCTGGAAGACGCGCGACTCGCCGCCCTTGATGCCATGGCGGCCGACAAAGAGCACGGCGACCAGGTCCACGCCGTCGCGGTGGGCGCCCTCGGGCGTGGGGCGGCCAATGCCGTCGCTGGTGTCGATGCGGAAGGGGTGAGCCTCGATGAACCAGGCCTGCTCGCCCTTGAGCGCCGAGGCCGTCTTCGCCAGGCCCAGCAGCAGGGCCGTCCAGGCGGGCGAAGTGACCATCTCCTGGCCCAGCGGCACGAACCAGCGCTGGATGCCGCCGTGCAGGGCGTTGTAGTCCAGCGGCTGCCAGTGGGCGCGGTGGGGGGCCAGCGTCAGCGTGCCGCCCTCGGCGACGAAACAGCCGTGGCGGCGGAAGCGGTAGCGGCCGCCGTCGCGCAGATAGCCGTCGGGTGGCAGGTCGTCCCAGCAGGGGCGCAGCGCCTCGAGCTCGGCCGCCGACACGCCCAGCACGTCGAGCGACGCGGGCGCCAGCACGGCCTCGCCGTTGCGCTGCAGGGCGCCGACGACGTCGGCAGGATCGGTCCAGGGCGGCTCGAACATCGCGTTCAGCCTGCCGCGTGCTTGTCGGCTTCGGAGGTGAACGCGTCCGCGTAGAACTCTTCGTCAGGCAGCTTGCACTGCGCGACGAAGTCCTTGTGCGCCGACTCGACCATGATGGGCACGCCGCAGGCATAGACCTGGTGGCCGGAGAGATCGGGATGATCTTCCATGACGGCGCGGTGGACGAAGCCGCTGCGGCCGGTCCAGCCGGCATCCGGCTCGGACAGCACCGGCACATAGCTCAACGTCGGCCACTCGGCCGCGATCTGCGCGGCCCAGTCGTTCAGGTAGAGGTCGGCCTGCTTGCGGGCGCCCCAGTACAGCACCATGGGGCGGGTCGACTCGATGTGGCGGGCCCGCTCGATGATGGCCTTGATGGGCGCGAAACCCGTGCCGCTGGCCAGCAGCACGATGGGCTTGGTCGCATCCTCGCGCAGGAAGAAGCTGCCGAAGGGGCCTTCCATGCGCAGGATGTCCTTTTCCTTCAGTGCGCCGAAGACGTGGTCGGTGAACTTGCCGCCCGGCATGTGGCGGATGTGCAGCTCGATCTGGCCCGGCAGCGAGTGCGGCGCATTGGCCATGGAGTAGCTACGGCGCGAGCCGTCGCGCAGGATGAACTCGACGTACTGGCCGGCGCGGAACTGGAAGTTCTGGTTGGCGGCCAACTGCATGGTCAGCACGGCCACGTCGGCAGCAGGCTTCAGGATCGTCGTCACGCGGCTGGGCAGCTTCAGCACCGGGAACTCGCCGGCACCCGGCACGGTGCGGGCTTCGAGGGTGCAGTCGGTCTGGGGGCGGGCGCAGCAGGTCAGCACGAAGCCAGCGGCTTCTTCCTCGGCCGAAAGGGCTTTGGGCTGGTGGTTGCCGTGGATGACGGCGCCTTCGAGCAGCTTGCTCTTGCAGGAGCCGCAGGCGCCGTCCTTGCAGCCATAGGGCAGGCCGACGCCGTTGCGGATGGCGGCGGCGAGCAGGGTGTCGTCGCCCTCGGTCTGGTAGACGCGGCCGGCGGGCTGGATGGTGATCTGGTGGGACATGGTTTCCAAAAAGGCAGCGGCCCCGCATGAGATGCCCGGGGCCGTAGACTGCCCGCCATTTTGCCCGAGAGACATGTTGACCCCCACGCTCGCAGGGCGAGCTGCCCCCCGAGGGGGCGCTCAGCGCCTTCGGGCGGCCGTGCGCCGCTGATATGACCCCACGACTCCTCATCATTGGCTGTGGCGACGTCGGCCTGCGAGTGCTTGAAGCTCTGGCTGGCCGCTGGCGCGTGTTCGCATTGACGTCCAGCCCGGCGCGCTCGGCCGAGCTGCGCGCGGCCGGTGCCGTGCCGCTGGTGGGCAATCTGGATGAGCCGGCAACGCTGGCGCGGCTGGCTGGGCTGGCCGACTTGGTGTTGCACCTGGCGCCGCCGGCGCGCGAGGGTGACACGGACGAGCGCACCCGCCATCTGCTGGCGGCTCTGGCGCGCCGGCCGCCGCAAGCCCTCGTGTACGCGAGCACGACCGGCGTTTACGGCGACTGCGGCGGCGACTTCATCGATGAGACACGGGCGCTGAATCCGGCCACCGACCGCGCGGCGCGGCGCGTCGATGCCGAAGCCCAGCTGCGCGCCTTCGGTCGCCGCCATGGCACCCGCATCAGCCTGCTGCGCATCCCGGGCATCTACGCCCGCGACCGCGAGGGTGGTCATCCGCGCGAGCGGCTGGCGCGGGGGACGCCGGTGCTCAGGCGGGAGGATGATGTGTTCACCAACCACATCCAGGCCGACGACCTGGCTCGCGCCTGCCTGCTGGCGCTGCTGCGCGGCCTGCCTCAGCGCGCCGTCAATGTCTGCGACGACAGCCAGTTGCTGATGGGCGACTACTTTGACCTGGCCGCAGACCTGACCGGCTTGCCGCGGCCGGCGCGCATCACACGCGCCGAGGCCGGCGAGACCATGAGCGCCATGCAGTTGAGCTTCTGGAGCGAATCACGTCGCCTGTCCAACACACGGCTCAAGCGCGAACTGCGCCTGAAGCTGCACTACCCGACGCCGCGAGAAGGGCTCTAGCCGCGCCGCCGCGGCGAGCGCCAGTGGCGGATCAGCAGCCAGGCGCCCAGCATGCCGCCCAGGTGGGCGAAGTGGGCGATGCCGCTGCTGCGGCTGAAGCCGAGGATGAGCTCCAGGCCACCGAAGATGGCGACGAAGTACTTGGCCTTCATCGGGATGGGCGGGATCAGCGGCACGATGATGCGGTTGGGGAACAGCATGCCGAAGGACAGCAGCAAGCCGAAGATCGCGCCGGACGCCCCCACGGTGGGCGCTTGCTGGCCGATCACCCAGGTGAAGAGCAGTTGCACGATGGCGGCGCTCAGCGTGCTGGCCACCAGGATCTGCAGATAGCGCTTGGGTCCCCACACGCGTTCCAGCTCGCCGCCGAACATCCACAGGCCCAGCATGTTGAACAGCAGGTGGGTGAAGTCACCGTGCAGGAAGGCGTAGGTCACCAGCTGCCACGGCATGAACAGCCCGGAGGCGATCGGCCAGAGCTCGAACCAGAGCTTGAGGAGGGGAAAAAGCTCGAAGAAGCAGAAAAAGCCGACGCAAGCCAGCAGGAAGGCTTTGGTGACCGAAGGCAGCGGGGGCATGGAGCGTGGCGACGCGCCCGGGGCGGGCGCCTGCACCGGAAGGGCCGGTGCTTACCATTTTGAGTATGCCAGGGACTGGCCAGCCGTTTCGTTGGTGCCTCGGGCCGGACTCGAACCGGCACACCTTGCGGCGGGGGATTTTGAGTCCCCTGCGTCTACCGATTTCGCCACCGAGGCCCGTCGGAAACTGCTGACTCGCCAGCGCGGCGAGAGGGGCTGGATTATGCACTCGCCAAGGCTTGGTCTTTGAACCGGGGCCACAATCGTCGCCATGAACTATCCGACCCTCGAAGACGTCATCGGTGCGACCCCCCTGGTGCGACTGCAGCGCCTGCTCGGCGACGACGCCCGCGGCAATGTCATCCTGGCCAAGCTGGAGGGCAACAACCCGGCCGGCTCGGTGAAGGACAGACCGGCCATCAGCATGATCAAGCGCGCCGAGGAGCGCGGCGAGATCAAGCCCGGCGACACGCTGATCGAGGCGACCTCGGGCAACACCGGCATCGCCCTGGCCATGGCGGCCGCCATCCGCGGCTACCGCATGGTGCTGATCATGCCGGAGGACCTGTCCATCGAGCGCGCCCAGACCATGAAGGCCTTCGGCGCCGAGCTCATCCTGACGCCCAGGACCGGCGGCATGGAATACGCCCGCGACCTGGCCGAGCAGATGGCGCAGGAGGGCAAGGGTCGGGTGCTGGACCAGTTCGCCAACGCCGACAACCCGCGCGCCCACTACGAGAACACCGGCCCCGAGCTGTGGAAAGACACCGGCGGCCAGATCACCCATTTCGTCAGCGCCATGGGGACGACGGGCACCATCACCGGCGTGTCGCGCTTCCTGAAGGAGCAGAACCCGGCCGTGCGCATCGTCGGCGCCCAGCCGGCCGAGGGCTCGCGCATCCCGGGCATCCGCAAATGGCCCGAGGCCTACATGCCCAAGATCTACGACCCGAGCGGCATCGACGAGCTGGTGCTGGTCAGCCAGAGCGATGCCGAAGACATGGCGCGCCGCCTCGCCCGTGAGGAAGGCCTGTTCGCCGGCATCTCGGCGGCTGGCGCCTGCTGGGTGGCCCTGCAGATCGCGCGCCGCGTCGAGAACGCGACCATCGCCTTCATCGTCTGCGACCGCGGCGACCGCTATCTGTCGACGGGCGTCTTCCCTGCATGACGGCCTTCAAGTTCTGCCCGCTCTGCGCGAGCGAACTGGCCCTGATCACCCAGGCCGAGGACGGCGGCGACAAGGAGCGCCTGCGTTGCCCGGCCTGCACGTTCACGCACTGGAACAACCCGACCCCCGTGCTGGCTGCCGTCATCGAATGCACCGACCGTGAAGGCCGGGTGCTGCTGGCGCGCAATGCGGCCTGGCCCGGGCGCTTCTTTGGCCTGATCACCGGCTTCATGGAGGCCGGCGAATCGCCCGAGGAGGGCATCCGGCGCGAAATCGCCGAGGAGACTTCGCTGGAGGTCGATTCGCTGCAATTGCTCGGCGTCTGGGACTTCCAGCGCATGAACCAGATCATCATTGCCTACCATGCGGCGGCGCGCGGCGAGATCCACCTGTCACCCGAACTGGTCGAGTACAAGCTGATCGCGCCCGAGGACGTGCGCTGCTGGCCCCAGGGCACGGGCCAGGCGCTGGCGACCTGGCTGCGGTCCAGGAACATCGAGCCCCAGTGGCTAGCCCTCCCAGACATGAAGCGAGAATGAGGCGATGGACGTCCAACGCGAGATCGACACCCGGGGCCTGAACTGCCCCCTGCCCATCCTCAAGGCCAAGAAGGCCCTGGCCGAGATGCAGAGCGGCGAGCTGCTGCGCGTCGTCGCGACCGACCCGAGCTCGACGCGCGACTTCCAGGCCTTTGCGCGCCAGACCGGCAATGAACTCGTGGCCCAGGAAACCCGGGCCGACGAGTTCATCCACGTCTTGCGACGCCGCTGAGAAAACTGAGTCAGTTGGGGACAGAGCGGCTCGCTGCGCTCGCTCGGTCAGTCCCTCAAGGCCTTAGAGATTCAGGTCCTTCAGGAACTCGCGGAAGCCCGGGCCCAGTTGCGGGTGGGCGAGGGCCAGTTCGACATTGGCCTGCAGGAAACCTTCCTTGCTGCCGCAGTCATAGCGCTTGCCTTCGTAGCGGTAGGCGAACACCTTCTCGCGGCGCAGCAGGCCGGCGATGCCGTCGGTCAGCTGGATCTCGCCACCCACGCCGCGCGGCTGGTTGGCGATCTCGTGGAAGACGCCCGGCGTCAGGATGTAGCGGCCGGCCACGCCCAGGCGTGACGGTGCCACTTCCGGTGCCGGCTTCTCGACGATGCGGTTGACGTCCATCAGGTTGTCGTTGACCTGCGTGCCGGCCACGATGCCGTAGCGGCGGGTGTGCTCGGCCGGCACTTCCTGCACGGCCAGGATGGAGGCGCGCCAGTCGGCGAACTGCTCGACCATCTGCTTCAGGATGGGCCGGTCCGGAGTCGGGCCCACCATCAGGTCATCGGCCAGCAGCACGGCGAAGGGCTCGTTGCCCACCAGGCGCTGGCCGCAGAGCACGGCGTGGCCGAGGCCGAGGGCCTGGGCCTGGCGGACATAGATGCATTCCATGTCATCGGGCTTGACCGAGCGCACCACGTCCAGCAGCTCCTGCTTGCCGGACTGCTCCAGGGCGACCTCCAGCTCGAAGGTCATGTCGAAATGGTCTTCGATGGGGCGCTTGTGGCGGCCGGTCACGAAGATCATCTCGCGCACGCCGGCCGCATAGGCTTCCTCGACGGCGTACTGGATCAGCGGCTTGTCGACGACGGGCAGCATCTCCTTGGGCTGTGCCTTGGTGGCCGGCAGGAAGCGGGTGCCGAGGCCGGCGACCGGGAAGATGGCTTTGGTGATCGGCGATTTGGACGAGGAGGCCATGGGCATACACTGGTTTGACAGGGTCGCGAAGATTGTGTCACGGGGGTTGTGACGCTCTGACCCTTGTGTCGGGCACATACAAACAATGACAGTCCTGATCCTGGAACCGTTGGAAGCCGAGGTGGTGCAGTGGCTGGCCGAGCGCCATGACGCCTGCTTTGCGCCCGAGCTGGTTGGCGACAAGCATGGCCTGCTGGACGCCTTGCGCGAGTCGCGCGCCCTGATCGCGCCGCCCGAGGTGAGGGTGGACGCCGACCTGCTGCGCGGGGCGCCGACGCTGTGCGCCATCGGCCGGGCCAGCGGCGGCGCCGAGAACATCGACATCGAGGCCTGCCGCAAGGCCGGCGTGGAGGTGGTGCGCTCGCAGAGCTCGACGGCCAGCGCCGAGGCTGAATTCGCCATCGGTGCGCTGCTCAGCCTGTTGCGCCGCGTGCCCGTGGAAGGCAGCGACGGCCTCAAGGTGGGCCGTGAGCTGGGTTGCTCCACGATTGGCGTGCTGGGCATGACGCCGACCGCCCAGGTGCTGGCCCAACTGCTGCACGCCTTCGGTTCGCGCGTCATCGGCTACGACCCCGGCATGCATCCCAGCGACGCGACCTGGGCGCGCTGGGGCATCGAGTCGGTCTCCTTGAGCGACCTCGTCGAGCACAGCGACGGCCTGGTGCTGCTGCTGCCCTATTTCGAGCGCTTTCGTGGCCTCGTCGGCGAGCGCCAGCTGGAGAACACGCGGGCCGGCCAGGTGCTGGTCGGCCTCAGCCACTCCAGCATCTTCGAGGAAGCCGCCCTGGGCCGGGCCCTGCGCAGCGGCAAGCTGCGTGCGGCCTGGTTCGACAGCCTGGAACCGGGCTGGCTGGAGATGGGCCGGCCGCTGCATGGCGTCTCGACCCTGCAGGTGACGCCGCGGTTGGCGGGCACGACGCGCGAGTCGCGGGTGCGCGCCGCCTGGGCGGTGGCGCGCGGCCTGGACGAGTTGCTGGGTGCGCCGCCCAAGGGCAACAAGAAAAAGGCCGCCAGCAAGGCGGCCATCGACTTCTACTGAAGCTTCAAGCGGACAGGCGGGCGAGCTGCTCGGTCAGCCGCACGACCGTGGCCTGGTAGTCGGCCAGGCGAGCGCGCTCCTGCTCGACGACGGCAACCGGGGCCCGGGCCACGAAGCTCTCGTTGCCGAGCTTGGCCTCGATCTTGACGATCTCACCTTCCAGTCGGGTCTTCTCCTTGGTCAGGCGGGTGCGCTCGGCCTCGACGTCGATCTCGACCTTCAGCGCCAGCTTGGCGGCACCGTGCAGCAGCACCGGCGAGGTCGCGCTTTGCTTGGCGAACTCAGTGTCGTCGGCAATCAGTTCGACGGCGGCCAGCTTGGCCAGCACCTTCAGCACTGCAGCCGCTTCGGTCAGGAAGCTGAGGTCACCGCCCACCAGCAGCGGCACGCGGTCGCTCGGGCTGAGGTTCATTTCGCTGCGCAGGCTGCGCGTCGTGCCGACGACTTCCTTCAGCTGTGCCATCCAGGCATCCGCACTGGCGTCGATGCGCTCGGGCTGGGCGACGGGGTAGGGCGCCTGGCCGATGTAGTCGACGGTCTTGCGGCCGGCCACGGGGGCGACGGTCTGCCACAGCTCTTCGGTGATGAAGGGGGCGATGGGGTGCAGCAGGCGCAGCGTGGTCTCCAGCACACGGATCAGCGTGCGGCGGGTGGCGCGCTGCTGGCTCTCGTCACCGGTCTGGATCTGCACCTTGGCGATCTCCAGATACCAGTCGCAGTACTCGTCCCAGACGAAGCTGTAGATGGCGTTCGCCACGTTGTCGAGGCGGTACTCGGCGAAGCCCTGGGCCACGACGGCTTCGACGCGCTGCAGTTCGCTGGTGATCCAGCGGTCGGCCTGGCTGAACTTGTTGTAGCCGGGCGGGCAGTGGCCTTCGGCGTGGGCGAGGCCACAGTCCTGGCCCTCGGTGTTCATCAGCACGAAGCGGGTCGCGTTCCAGAGCTTGTTGCAGAAGTTGCGGTAGCCCTCGCAGCGCT
>CBHWBD010000161.1:0-12020 GCA_966111775.1 uncultured Comamonadaceae bacterium
GGTGGGCTATCTGCACGCCAGCTTCGCGAACGGCTCGGGCTATGTGCGCATGGCGGACGTCAGCGACCTGTGGGACCACATCAACCTGTCCTTCGCGGAGCCGACCTCGGCCACCTCGGGCGAGGTGGCGTTCAAGCGCTGCTCGGTCGGCGAGTGCCCCAACGTCGAGTCCGATGCCGACTTCCTGGCCGCCATCAAGGCCAAGCAGGCCGCGGGCAAGAAGGTGCTGATCTCCATCGGCGGGGCCAACGGCCAGGTGAGGCTGGAGAGCACCGCCGCCGTCACGGCCTTCGTCAACTCGGTGGCCGGCATCATCGACCGCTGGGGGCTGGACGGCCTGGACGTGGACTTCGAGGGCCATTCGCTGCAGCTCAATGCCGGTGACAGCAACGTCGCCAGCCCGACCACGCCCGTGGTGGTCAACCTCATCAGCGCGCTGAAGCAGCTCAAGGCGCGCTATGGCAGCAAATTCGTGCTGACCATGGCGCCCGAGACCTTCTTCGTGCAGCTGGGCTACAGCTTCTACGGCGGCACCTGCTCGGGTTGCGACACGCGGGCCGGCGCCTACCTGCCGGTCCTCTACGCGCTGCGCAACGACCTGACCCTGCTGCATGTGCAGGACTACAACTCGGGACCCATCACCGGACTGGACAACCAGTACCACAACATGGGCACGGCCGACTTCCATGTCGCCATGACCGACATGCTGCTGACCGGCTTCAGCGTCGCGGGCACGAGCTTCAAGTTCCCGGCGCTGCGGCCCGACCAGGTCGCCATCGGCCTGCCGGCCAACGCGTATGCAGGCGGTGGCTTCACCTCCGTGGCCGACGTGCAGGCCGCACTGAACTGCCTGACCCAGTTGCGCAACTGCGGCAGCTATGCACCCCGCACACCGACGCTGGGCCTGCGCGGCGTGATGACCTGGTCGATCAACTGGGACCGCTACAACGGCAACGAGTTCTCGGTCAATCACAAGGCCTATCTGAACGCCCTGCCCAAGCCCTGACCGCCTGAGCTCGGCACGGCCCGCCCGGCTTCGGCCCGGCGGGCTTTTTCTTGCCGAGCGCGGCCCACGCGGCGTCATCAACTCTTAGCCGCCAGCCCCCTCGCCTGCCGGCCCGGGGAGGGGCCGCGCCGGCCCGCCCGCAAGGCCCCGCACCCCCCGTTGCGCCCCATGACGCAACCGCCCGGGCGCGCGGCGCGGGCAGCCACGGCCCCGCCCTGCGGATGCGTTTTGAGGGATGGCGTGCGATCGCCCGTGGTTCAACAGTCCGCCGCCTGGGCCAGCGCACGCATTGGCCACTGCAAGGTGAGGCATGGGCATATGCAGAGCATCAACAAGCGCCTGTCCGACGAGGGGCTGCTGGGTCAGCTGACCACGAGCGTTGCCATCGACGCGCTGCTGCGAACGCTGCAGATCGACCCCACGGCGCAGCTGTCGGACCACAGCGAGGAAGGCACGGCCCTGCTGGCCGTCGCCGAGCAGGCCTTGGGCGTCTTCAACCTGAACCTGATCCCGCCGCCGCTGGTCAACCCCGAGCGCAGCTATTTCCTGTCCTTCGACGGCCCCGTGAATGCGCGCAGCGGTTTTCGGCTGGCGGTGTCGCTGCAGGACGGCGCGCCGCGGCCGCTGTTCAATCTGCTGCGCTCGCTGCCGTCGCATGGCCTGGTGGCGGCCACGCTGGCGGCGGACGGCCAGTCGCTGACGGCCGACCCGGCCAACCCACCGGTGCAGATCGTCGGCACCGGCCTCTTCCTGGTGCTTCAAGGCAAGGCCGGCGGCAGCATGCGCCTGAGCTTGTCGCCCAACCGCGAGGCACCCGACGACGTCGTCGTGCTGGCGGTGCAGCCGCCCACGGTGCTGTTGGGCGGCACCGGCTTCGGCTTCGAGTTCACCCACGGCATCGTCATGGACTTCGCCGACGATGCCGGCCCGGTCGATGGCGTGGTGGTCGACGGCGTCGCCCTCGCCACACCGGCCGACACGCCCGCCTGGCATGGCATCGCCGTCAACCGGGCCCGCTTCTTCCTGCCCCAGGGCGTGCCTTTCCTGGGCGGCCATGCGGTGGACGCCTGGCTGCAGCTCGGCCTGCCGCCCACGCCGGGCATCGACCTGATCGTGCAGGCCCAGGTGCCGGCCGACGGCGACCGGCCGGCCATCAACGTGCGCATCGAATGCCGCGACCCGACGGCCACGGGGCTGGACGGCTTCGTGCCCACCCTCGTCGAGGCGGTGATGGAGCTGCCGCTGCAGGGGCGCAACGAGAACTTCGGCAAGCCCTTGAGCTTTGCGGCCGGCGTGCCGGTGCTGGCGCGGCTGCGCTATGCCCGCAAGCCGGCGCTGGCCGGCGAGGCCCCCACGTCGGAGATGAGCCTGGCGCTGGAAAGCCAGGGGCCCGACGGCCTGCTGAAGATTGACAGCACGCCCGGCGGCCTGGGCGCCAAGATCGCCGTCACCGCGGCCACGCTGGCCACCGCGCTGATCGCCCATGGCGCGCAGCAGACGAAGGCGCCCGATGGCGACGGCACCGGCGTGGTGCTGCAGACGCTGCTGGTGGCGGCCACGGGGCTGTCGAGCTTCCTGGAGCATGGCGAGCTGGTGCTGCATGGCGCCGAGCTGATGAGCACCGGCGGCATGCTGCCGGCCGGCAAGACCGTGAGGCTCAAGCTCGACTATTCGGTGGCGGCCACCGTCACCGGCATCGACGTGGGCGTGCTGTCGGTGCAGATGCAGCCCAACCAGCCGCTGCGCGTGCGGGTGCGTGAGGTGGTGCTGAGCATCGACCCGAGCAAGCCGGGGCTGGAGAAATTCCATCTCGACTACGCCCGCAGCTCGCTCGAGGTGGAAGACCCCGGCGGCTGGCTGGTGCAGGGGCCGGGCTCGCTGTTCGACGTGCTGGGCACGCGCTCGGGCCGGGGCTCGATGTGGATCGAGGTCGACCTGCGCTTCAAGCTCGACCTCGGGCCGGTGAAGGTCAGCGGCGCCACCATCCGCGGCACGCTGGACGACAGCGGCAAGCTGAGCGGCGAGCTGCGCGGACTGGCGGCCGCCATCGCGCTGGATCCCATGATCAGCGGCAGCGGCTCGGTGGCGCTGACGCCCGACGGCTTTCGCGCCGCGATGGAGGCCAGCATCATGCCGCTGGGCAACCTGGGCGCCAGCGCCGAGGTCGAGACCGAGGGCGAACTGCTCAAGCTGGCCCTCGGGGTCGACTTGCCCGGCCCCCTGCCACTGGGCAATTCCGGCCTGGCGATCTATGGCGTGGGCGGCATGTTCGCGATCAATGCCAGACCCAATCGCGTGCCGCCCGGCGCTGACCCGGTACAGGCGGCGCTGGACTGGGACTACCGCAAGCCCAACCAGTTCGAGGACGACCCGGGCGCCTTCAGCTTCGGCCTGGAAGCCGTCATCGGCACCGCGCCCGACATGGGCTTCACCTTCAGCGCCCGCGCCGGCCTGTTCGTGACCACGCCCGACATCATCGTGCGCGGCTCGGTCGAGGGCCGCTACATGGGCCCGCGCATGAAGATCACGCGCGGCGACAACGACCCCTTGTCGCTGCTGCAGGCCAAGGGCGTGATCCTGGTGGACCCGGCCGATGGCGTCACCATCGCCGTAGAAGGCAAGTACGAGATCCCCCACATCCTGACCACCATCGTGCCGGTGGGCGCGCATTTCCCGACGCACTCGGCGGCCTGGTTCATCCATCTCGGTGCCGACGGCTACACCGGCAATGCGCCCAGCGAGAGCCGCGAGCGCGGCCCGGTGCGGTCCATCTTCCTGCCCGACCTCGTCGGCCAAAGCTCCGACGCCTACTTGATGATGCGCGGCAACGGCATCACCAAGTGGCCGCGCGGCGGGCCCTACAGCTTCGGCCCGGGCAGCTTCGTCATCGCCTTCGGCGTCGGATTCGACATCGTCTACGGCCTCAAGCCGGTGCTCTGGGCCGACGTGTTCGCGCGCGCCGACATTCTGGTGGCCACCCACCCGATGAGCTTCGTCGGCGTGGGCACCATCGGCGGCGGCCTGCACATCGGCATCTTCTCGGTGGGCATAGACGCGACCATCAACGTGGTGCTGGTGGACGGGTCACCGCCCCACGTCAAGGCGCAGCTGTGCGGCAGCATCGACCTGTTCTTCGACGAGATCCACAAGTGCGTGACGCTGGAGTACGGCAACCCGACGCCGCCCAGCATGCCGGCACCGGAGCACCCGCTGGACGGCCAGGTGCATTCCCTGGTGGACGACCGCTACCACCGCCTGACGCCGCTGGCCGCCAAACCCGGGGATGCGACGGCCGAGACGGCGGTCTGGCCCGACAGCATCCCGCTGCTGGCCTTCAGCACCGCGCCGCGGCTGAGCCTGGCGTCGGCGCAATTCCCCGACGCCGGCAGCTACCCCGAAGGCGGCAGCCGCGCCAAGCCCATCGGCAGCGAGCTGCTCAGCTACGACTGGGAGCTGCTGGACGTCGCGCTGGTCGACGCCACCGCGGGCGATGCGCCGGTGGCCGGTCCCTTCAGCAGCGCCTGGCTGGACGGCAAGCTCGGCAACGCCGGCGGCCAGCCGCAGCCGGCCGAGCTGGCCCTGCTCACCCCCTACGGCGACCTGTGGATGCACGCGCTGGGCGACGCCGGCGCGGGGCCGGCGGACTCGCCGCTGCAGGCGCGCGCCGACATCTGCCATCTGCAGGCCAGCGCGCGTTTCGGCTGGGCGCTGGGCGCCTCGGCCACGCGCGAGGGCAGCGGCTACCGGCTGCCACCTGACCCGCGCAGCACCGACCCGCTGCAAAGCCAGGTGCGGGCGCGCGTGGAGCTGCTGCTGACCCAGCCGGGGCTGGCGCCCGTGCTGCTCGACAAGTCCGCGGCGGCGGCGCTGCCCCTGCACATGGGCTACACCGGGCCGCGCGTGTGGCCGTTTGCGGCCCAGGCGCTGGACGGGCGGACCTTCGATGCCTGGCTGGACCCTGGCGCCGTGCAGCTCACGCCGCGCGTGGACTTCGCCTTCCAGCGCACGGCGCCGCGGCACGACCTGCGCATCCGGCCCGACGAGCCCCTGACCCAGCCGCGCCTGTGGCTGGTGGTGCGCGCCCAGGATTGGCTGGCCAACGCCGCCGGGGCGCAGCCCTTCATCGTCATCGACAACCTGGGGCGCCGCTGGGCACCCGACCTGCAGGCCGACCTGGGCGACGGCTGGCTGGCGGTGCGCTGGCAGCCCCCGGCCGGCGGCGCCGTGAAACTCATCGAGGCGAGCTGTGCCGCCGGAACGCGGCTGGGCCTGCTGGCCCTGGGCGGCATCACGCTGTCGGCCGCCGCGGCCGCAGCAGCCAGCAATGCCGCCGCCGCGGCCGAGGCCGCCAAGCAGAAGAAGGCCGCCACCGACGGGCCACCCGGGCCCGACGCTCTGCCATCGACCACGCGCCGCGCCGTGCTCGACCCCGGCCGGCTGTACCGCATCGACGTGCGCATGCGCTGGTCGGGCACGCTGTACGAGGTGGACGACAAGGGCAACAAGCAGGTGCTCGTGACCCAGGCCGCCGATGGCAGCACCGACGTCCTGCGTCAGTACTGGTTCCGCACCGCACCGCTGCTCGGCGCGGGCGGCAAGCCGGCGGTCAGCACGTCCGCCTATGTCGAGCTGATCCACCGCAAGCATGACTTCTTCGACCCCGCCATGTTGGAGCGCCATCTGCTGGGCTACGAGCCGGCGCAGAGCGAGCTGCACCGCTTTGCCAGCGACCCCGTGCGCATGCGCTTCGCACCCGGGCACGTGGCCCTGCTGGCCGCCGCCTACCAGTACGAGCTGCTGTGCGGCCTGCGCCGGCTCGACCAGCCCGAGGAGGTCGAGCCCGACCAGCTGCTCGTGCCCAAGCTCGCCTGGGCCAGCAGCAGCGCGCAGCTGGCCGGCAGCGCCGCCGTCGTCGCCGACGCCTATCTCGCCTCGACCTGCGGCCTGGCACCCAATGTGGTGGACATGCGCGTGGACGTGAAGCTCACGCGTGACACCTGGTACGAGGTGTTCGCGCTGGCCAAGTCCAAGCGACCCGGCGTGGCGGACGGGCGCCTGCCCGGCGTGAGCTTCAGGACCTCGCGCTGGGCCGACGGCACCGAGATGCTGGCGGGCCTGCATTTCCCCATCAGCGGCCCGGCGGGTCACCCGCAGGGCGGCGTGGCGCTGCCACCCGGTACGGTGCTGCCAGCCCAGGTCAGCAGCGGTGACGACGCCGCCTTCGACGCCTTCCTGGACAGCCTGGGCCTGGACGGCTGGCCCGTCGCCAGCGCGCCGCGCATCAGCCTGCTGTGGTTGCCGCCGGCCGCCGCGGCGACGCCCTGGCGTTGCGCCGGCGTGCTGATCGAGTCGCCCGAACCCGTGGTGAGGGAAGGCCGCTTCGACGTGAACGACCTGCAGCTGGTGAGCGGCGCCAGCAGCGCCAACTTCAATGTGAGGTTGAGCGACCGCAGCGGCTCGCGGCTGCTGTTCGCCACGTCGGCGCCCTTCGTGCCGCGGCGCACGCGGCGCGGCATCGGTTTCCCCTGGGTCAGTCCCAAGCTGCGCCTGGTCTGCACCGACCGGCCCATCGCCAAACCGGTCAAGCCGCTGCAGGGCTTGCTGGAGATCCCGCTGCAACCGAGTTTTGCCGAGGAGGCCGCATGACCAGCTGGCTTGTCGATCCGCGCTATTTCTCGGCCCATGCGGCCGCGGCCGGCATCAATGCCGCCGACCCCGAGCTGCAAAAGGGCACGCATCTGCGCCTGTTCCCGTCGGCCACACTCGGCTTTCCGCTGGCGCCCTTCCTGGTGTGGCCGGTGGAGGCGTTCACGACCGAGGCGGTCGCCATGGACTGGTTCACGCGCGGCGGCCGGCCGCAGCCCACGCCGGACCTCGACGCCGCCGGCGGCGAGCTCTTCGGCCGGCGCCAGCCCGAGGCCCCGAGCGACAGCCGGCTGGTCGGCATCGAGGCGCGCTTTCGCGGTGGCGGCGAGCTGGCCCTGATGGACCGCAGCGGCAGCCGTGTCATCGCGGCGCGCTCGGCCCTGCGCTGGCTCGTGGCGGCACCGCAGATCACCGGCGTGCGGCTGCGCGGGCACGGCCCGGTCACGCTGCAGGGCTGGGTGATCTCGGCCGGGCGCGCGGTGGAGTCCATCCTCAACCAGCGGCCCTTTGCCAGCCTGTCCCTGCCTGTCGATGGCGACCAGCCCTGGTATGCGGGCGGTGAAGGGCCCGACGCGGCGCTGCAGCGCGCCGAACGCGGGGCGCCAAAGCGCTGGACGCGGCCCGACCGGCCCGACGGCCCCTTCGACCCGCTGCCGCCCGCCGCCGAGCGGGCGCGCGTGGCTGCCTTCCAGGCCGACCTGGACGACGATGCGCAGCGCCTGGTGGGCGACGCCGCCGTGCCCCCCTCGCTGGTGCAGCGCGTCCACCTCTGGAACGCCGCCGTGGCCGTCGACGGCAAACGCCGGCCCTGGCAACGCGCCACCGAATGGGTGCAAGCCAGCCTGATGATGAAGGCGCTGGACGTCGGCGCGGGCCGCTACCTGGGCACCGCCGCGCTGCTGGACGACCTGCCGGTGCCGGCCAACCCCTTCGAGTTGCCGGGCGCCCGCGGCTGGCTGGCGGCCGGCCTGTTCGCCGTCGGCCCGGCGATGCGCTTCGAGTTGCCCGACCCCGACGCGATGGAGTTGCGCCTGATCGAGCGGCTGATGCAGCTGCAGCCCGGCCTGCGCCGCCCCGCCGAACTGGCCGTGCAGCGCCATGGCCTGACCCTGCGCGCCCTGGTGGCCCCCGCCTTGGCCGCACCGCCGCCCGACCTGCTGGCGGCGCCGCAGGTGCTGCTGGGCGATGCGGGCTGGCAGCGCGAGGACGAGGGCCCGAGCTTCAGATTCCGCCAGCAGCTGCGCATCGCCACGCCGCCGCTGGCCACCCTGGTGGCGCTGGGCCGGCTGCAGGCCGACGGCTGGCAGACGCGCCATGACATCGTCGACCTGACCGTCGCCACGCCGGCGGCCGATCCGGCGCAGCGGGCCGCCCCGCGCATGCTGGGCAATGCCGACAAGCTGAACGACGGCGTCTTCGGCATCGTGTCGGATGCCGACATCGATGCCGACAACGCGCCGTGGACCTACCGCGTGGCCCTGGCCGACGTGTTCGGCCGCTTCGGCGCCGCCACCGACATCAGCGTGCCGACACCGCCGCGCCCCCCCGTGCCGCAGCCGGTGCTGCGCTCCCATCTGACGCTGGCCGGACGGGCCGCCGGCGATGCGGCCGCCGTGGCGGGCAGCGTGCGATGGACGGTGGTGGTGCCGGCCCTGCACGAGATGACGGCGGGTTCGCGGCCGCTGGCTCGCGTCGTCATCGATTTCGACGGCGCGCTGCAGGATGCGCCGGCCCCGCAGGACGGCGGTGTGCTGCACTTCGATTTCGAGCTGCCGGCCCTGTTGCCGATGGAAAGCCGCGCGCTGACGGCGACGGCGAATTTCGAAGACGACCAAGCCACGTCCGGCCCTGCCGTGGCGCAGACCCTCGCCATCCACGACCCGCGCACGCCGCCGGTGCCGCAGACCGGCATCGCCATCGTCTGGAGCAGCCGGCCGGCGCCGGCCAGCGATGTCGAGTTCAGGCTGCGCTTCACCGGCGTGGCCGGTGCCCGCTATCGCGCCTATCTGGCGGATGCGCGTGGCCTGGAGATCGCGCTGATGGAAGGCGACCGGCCGCGCACGCGCGCCGAGGTGGCCGTCGACGGCGCCCAGCAGGGCCTGGCGGGCCTGGGCCGGCGCGAGCGCTTTCGCCTGCTGACCGACACGCCGCTGCAGCCCGGGGGAGACGGCCGCGTGCTGTTCGACACGCGCCTGCCGCGGGCACTGGAGACCGTGCAGTTCCTGCGCTTCGTGCCGCTGAGCAGCCAGGGCAACGAGGCGGCTTTCGAGAGCTGCCCGCTGCTGCCAGTGGCCGTGCCCAGCGACCGGCGCCCGCCCGCACCGCGCGTCGAGACCCGCGTCGACCCGCTCAGCGGCGTGGCCACCGTCACGGTGCGTGCGCTGGGGCTGGACCTGGTGGCCCTGCGCGCCGCCGAGCCGGGGCTGTTCGACGAACCGCCCGCCGCCGATGCGCAAGCGCCCGAGTACCGCCTGCGGCGTGCCAGCGGCGGCGTGCCCGACGCCCTCTACGCCCGCGAGATCGGCCGGGGCCTGTTGCAGCGCGACGGCGACGAATTCAGCGCCGAGGTGGACGATTCGCCGACGCCCGACGGCCTGAGCGCCTATGTGCGCTACCACTACTGGGCCGAGGTGCGCATGCCGCCTGAACGCCGCCTGCCCCCCGGCGTGGCCGAGGTGGCGCTGCCCGCCGGCGCCATCGAACCGCTGCAGCCGGCGCAGCGCCAGAACGCGCCGGGCGCCTTCAGCACTGCGTCGGCGCCCGCGATGGCCCTGTTCATGCCGGCGGATGCGCCCGTGCTGCCGGACGGCAGCGTGACGGCGACGATCGGGGCCGGAGCCGCGGCCGGCAGCTGGCGGATGACACTGCAGATCCGCGGCGGTCCGCTGGCCCACCCGCGCGCGGTCGGCGGCTTCGCGGTCAACCTGCATCTGAAGCTGGACGACGGCGACTGGGTGCCCGAGCCCGACCCGGTGCCGCTCGACAGCGGTGCCCTGGACCTCGTCATCGAGCGCGCCGCGCCGGCCGTGCCCGCCCTGCAGGTGGCCCTGGTGCTGGTGGACCCGGTCGGCCGCGAGGCGCCGCAGCTGAGGATGATCGCGACGCCCGTGTGATGCCGGGGCGGCCGGCGGCAGGGCCCGGGTTGACAGGGAGTTGGATTTAACCGACACCACGCCATCCCCCGCGACGCTATGGTGCCGCCGCCATGAGCTCCAACGCATCACTTCGAATCTGGGACATCTCCCCCACCGTCGCGCCCGACGCGCCCATCTTCCCGGGCGACGAGCCCTACAGCCTGCGCTGGACGGCCCGGCTGTCGCCCGGCTGCCCGGTCAACCTCAGCGCCATCACCATGAGCCCCCATGTGGGTGCGCATGCGGATGCGCCGCTGCACTACGCCAACGACGCGCCCGCCATCGCCGAGGTGGCGCTGGACACCTATCTCGGCCGCTGCCGCGTCATCCACGCCATCGGCGCCACGCCGCTGATCACCGTCGAGCACCTGCAGCATGCGGAACAAGACCTGCCGCCGCGCGTGCTGGTGCGCGTCTGCGAGCAGGCCGACACGGTGTGGAACGCCGGCTTCACCGCCTACGCCCCCGAGGCCGTCGAGTGGCTGGCCGCGCGCGGCGTGCGCCTGATCGGCATCGACACGCCCAGCGTGGACCCGGCCGACTCCAAGGTGCTGGACAGCCACCAGCAACTGCGCCGCCACGACCTGCGCGTGCTGGAGAACCTGGTGCTGGACGCCGTGCCCGAGGGCGACTACGAACTGATCGCCCTGCCCCTGAAATTACAAGGCGCCTGTGCCTCCCCGGTGCGCGCCATCCTGAGGGAACTGAAGCCATGAATCTCGAAGACGCCAAGCGGCTCGACGCCGCCGACCCACTGCGCAGCCTGCGCGACCTGTTCACGCTGCCGGACGGCGTCACCTACCTGGACGGCAACTCGCTGGGCGCCTGCCCCAAGGCCACGCCGGGGCGCATCCAGCGCGCGGTGGAACAGGAATGGGCCCAGGGCCTGATCAAGAGCTGGAACAGCGCCGGCTGGATCGACCTGCCGCGCCGCCTGGGCGACCGCCTCGCGCCGTGGCTGGGCGCGCGGCCCGGCGAGGTGCTGGTGGCAGACTCGACCTCCGTCAACCTCTACAAGGTGCTGCACGCGGCCCTGCAACTGCAGCAGGGCAAGCGCCGCGTGGTGATCAGCGAGCGCAGCAACTTCCCGACCGACAACTACATCGCCCAGAGCGTGGTGCGGGCCCACGGCGGCGAGCTGATCCTGACCGAATCGCCCGAGGACATCCCGCCGCTGCTGGACGAGCGCTGCGCCGTGCTGATGCTGACGCACGTGAACTACCGCAGCGGCCGCATGCACGACATGGCCCTGCTGACGCGCTGGGCCCACCAGGCCGGCGCGCTGGCCGTGTGGGACCTGGCGCACAGCGCCGGTGCCGTGCCCATCGACCTGCTGGGCAGCGCCGCCGACTTCGCCATCGGCTGCGGCTACAAATACCTCAACGGCGGCCCCGGCGCACCGGCCTTCGTGTGGATGCACCCGCGCCACGAAGGCCAGGTCTGGCAGCCGCTGACCGGCTGGCTGGGACACGCCAACCCCTTCGATTTCGATAGCGAATACCAGCCCGCGCCGGGCATCCAGCAGTACCAGTGCGGCACGCCCGCGGTGCTGGCCATGACCGGCCTGGACACGGCCCTGGACGTTTTCGACGCGGCCCAGAAGCTCGGCGGCATGAAGGCGCTGCGCAACAAGTCGCTGGCGCTGACGGAGGCCTTCATTGACAAGGTGGAAGCCTGCGTCCCCGGTGCCGTGATCGCCACGCCGCGCGACGCCGCCCTGCGCGGCTCGCAGGTGTCTTTCGCGCTGCCCAGGGGCATCGACGGCTATGCCGTGATGCAGGCCCTCATCCATCAGGGCGTCATCGGCGACTTCCGCGCCGGCCAACCGGAGCTGCTGCGCTTCGGCTTCGCGCCGCTGTACAACGGCTTTGCCGACGTGGCACGCGCCGTGGACGTGCTCGTCGACATCCTCGACAAGAAGACCTGGGAAGCCCCCCAGTTCACCTCCCGCTCCAAGGTGACTTGACCCACCCCCTACTCGCTTCGCGAGCCCCCTCAAGGGGGCACTGCCAGTGGCCCGGCAAAGCCGGCTCCACGGCAGTCACTCGGTAAGGCACTACGCAATCCCATGGCAACCATCGATCACCACGGCGCCCAGCTCGATTTCTCCAAGGACATGAGCTACGGGGACTATCTCCAGCTCGACGCCATCCTGAACGCGCAGAAGCCGCTCTCGCCCGACCACAACGAGATGCTCTTCATCGTGCAGCACCAGACCTCGGAGCTGTGGATGA
>CBHWBD010000162.1:0-12010 GCA_966111775.1 uncultured Comamonadaceae bacterium
AGCTTCAGGTAGCCGCTGAACTCGCTCTTCTCGTCGTCGAACTTCTTGTGCTTCTCGTCGGCGGCCTGCGCCGCCTCCATCGGCCGGTCGCGCACGTCCTGGCCGCTCAGCGCCGACGCGATGACCAGCACCTCCGATAGCGCCTCGCGGTTTTTGGCCTCCAGAATCATGCGACCCACGCGCGGGTCCAGCGGCAGGCGCGACAGCTCCTTGCCGAGGGGCGTCAATTCGTTGGCGTCGTCGGTGGCGCCCAGCTCGGCCAGCAGCTGGTAGCCGTCGGCAATCGCCTTGGGCCGCGGCGGCTCCAGGAAAGGGAAGCGCTCGACCTCGCCCAGGTGCAGCGCCTTCATGCGAAGGATGACGCCGGCAAGGCTGGACCGCAGAATTTCCGGGTCGGTGAACTTAGGCCGCTCGTTGAATTCCTTCTCGCTGTAGAGCCGGATGCAGATGCCGTTGCTCACGCGGCCGCAGCGGCCGGCGCGCTGGTTGCTCGCCGCCTGGCTGACCGGCTCGATCAGCAACTGCTCGACCTTGTTGCGGTAGCTGTAGCGCTTCACGCGCGCCAGGCCAGGGTCGATGACGTAGCGGATGCCCGGCACCGTCAATGAGGTCTCGGCCACGTTGGTCGCCAGCACGATGCGGCGCTGGCCGTGGGGCTCGAACACTTTGTCCTGCTCGGCCTGCGACAGCCGCGCGAACAGCGGCAGCACCTCGACGCCGGGCGGGTGGTGTTTCCTCAACGCCTCTGCCGCCTCCCTGATCTCGCGCTCGCCGGGCAGGAAAACCAGCACGTCGCCGCCGCCCTCGCGCCACAACTCGTCCACCGCGTCGGTGATCGCGTTGTTCAGGTCGTACTCGCGGCTTTCCTCGAACGGCCGGTAGCGCTGCTCGACAGGGAACAGTCGCCCCGACACCGTCAGCACCGGCGCCGGGCCCTTGCTCGACGAGAAATGGTTGGCGAATCGGTCCGCATCTATGGTGGCGGACGTGACGATGATCTTCAGATCGGGCCGGCGCGGCAACAGCTCGCGCAGATAGCCCAGCAAGAAGTCGATGTTGAGGCTGCGCTCGTGGGCCTCGTCGATGATGATCGTGTCGTAGGCGCGCAGCAGCGGGTCGCTTTGCGTCTCGGCCAGCAAGATGCCGTCCGTCATCAGCTTGACCGACGCCGTCTTGGCCAGCCGGTCCTGGAAGCGAACCTTGTAGCCCACCACGTCGCCCAGCGGTGTCTTCAGCTCCTCGGCGATGCGCTTGGCCACGCTGCTGGCGGCAATCCGCCGCGGCTGGGTGTGGCCGATCAGGCCGCCGCCGTTGATGCGGCCACGGCCCATCGCCAGCGCGATCTTGGGCAACTGGGTGGTCTTGCCGGAGCCGGTCTCGCCGCAGACGATGACGACCTGGTGCGCGGCCATCGCTTGAGCGATCTCGTCGCGCCTGGCCGAGACCGGCAGGCTTTCGGGAAAGGAAATGGAAAGAGCCGGTTGAGGCAACCGGCTCTCGGGTCGTTCGGAACTCATTGGGGCGGGATTGTCCCGCAAGCGCTTATTCGGTTCTTGGGAAGTAGCTGATGACCTGGATGACGGCGCCCTGCGGGTCCTGCAGCACGGCCATGCGGCCGATGGTGGGGATGTCGAAGGGCCCGGCGCAGACCGTCCCACCAAGGCTCTTGGCCTTCTCGACCGTGGCGTCGCAGTTCTCGACGGTGACATAGGCGCCCCACATGGCCGGGCCGGGTGCCGGCGGCGTCATCACGCCGCCCACGGCCACCTCGCCGACCTTGATGACGTGATAGTCGCCCTGGCCCATGTTCATGGTGTCGAAGGTCCAGCCAAACAGGCTGCCGTAGTACTCGCAGGCGGCCTTGGGATCGGGCGTGCCCAGCTCGTTCCAGCTGAAGGCGCCGGGGGTCATGTAGACGTCTTGGTAGTCCTTCATCGCGATCTCCTTGGGGTGGGAGGCGCATCGTCGGCAGCACGCATGACAGCGTCAAGTAGGCCGCACAATTCCGCCCCATGACCGGTCTTGTCTTTCCCCATACCTTCGTGCCCTGGTTTCGCGCCGTGGCGCCTTACATCCATGCCTACCGCGGCGAGACCTTCGTCGTCGGCATGCCGGGTGAACTGGTCGCGGCCGGCAAGCTGAACGCCTTCGTGCAGGACCTGTCCATCCTGCACGCCATGGGCATCAAGATCGTCCTCGTCCACGGTTTTCGCCCCCAGGTCAATGAACAGCTGGCCGCCAAGGGCCAGACGCCCCGCTACAGCCACGGCCGCCGCGTCACCGATGCTGTCGCCCTGGACTGCGCCCAGGAGGCCGCAGGCCAATTGCGCTTCGAGATCGAGGCCGCCTTCAGCCAGGGCCTGCCCAACACGCCGATGGCCAACGCCACCGTGCGGGTCGTCTCGGGCAATTTCCTGACCGCCCGGCCGGTCGGCATCGTCGACGGCGTGGACTTCCAGCATTCCGGCCTGGTGCGCAAGGTCGACGGTGCCGCCATCCAGCGCGCCATCGACATCGGCGCCATCGTGCTGCTGTCGCCCTTCGGCTTCTCGCCGACTGGCGAGGCCTTCAACCTGTCCATGGAAGACGTGGCCACGTCAACCGCCATCGCCCTGCAGGCCGACAAGCTGCTGTTCGTCTGCGAGGTCGACGGCGTGCCTGAGAACCCGGACGACCCGGAAAGCCCCATCGACACCGAACTGGCCGTGGCCGACGCCGACCGCATGCTGGCCAAGGCCGCCCCGAATCCCGAGCCGACCGACGTGGCCTTTTATCTGCGCCATTGCGCCGAGGCCTGCCGCGCCGGCGTCGAGCGCTCCCACATCATTCCGTTCGCCGTGGACGGGGCCCTGCTGCAGGAGGTCTACACCCACGACGGCATCGGCACCATGGTGGTCGACGAGAAGCTGGAGAGCCTGCGCGAGGCCAGCGCCGACGATGTGGCCGGCATCATCCAGCTCATCGAGCCCTTCGAGCGCGACGGCACCCTGGTCAAGCGCAGCCGCACCGAGATCGAGCGTGACGCCGAGCTCTACACCGTCATCGAGCATGACGGCGTCATCTTCGGCTGCGCGGCGCTTTACCCCTATGTGGAAGCGCGCACCGCCGAGATGGCCGCCCTCACCGTGTCCGCCGAAGTCCAGGGCCAGGGCGACGGCGACCGCCTGCTGAAAAGAATCGAGCAGCGCGCCAAGGCCATGGGCCTGGACAGCATCTTCGTGTTGACGACGCGCACCATGCACTGGTTCATCAAGCGCGGTTTCCAGCAGGTCGACCCCGAGTGGCTGCCCGAAGAGCGCAAGCGCAAATACAACTGGGATCGGCGTTCGCTGGTGCTGGTCAAGAAATTCAACATCTAGGCCTCGCCAAGGCCCCATCTACCCTGTCCAAAAGGCCGGCGCGCTAAAGTGCCGGTCGTATTCTCTTTTCGCGTCCCAGGAGTCCGTCATGCCCCGCGTCGTTCAATGCGCCTATCTGAAGAAGGAAGCCGAAGGGCTGGACTTCCCGCCCTACCCCGTGCAAACCGAACTCGGCAAGAAGGTCTGGGAAAACGTCAGCAAGGAAGCCTGGGCCGCCTGGATGAAGCACCAGACCATGCTGGTGAATGAAAACCGCCTGAACCTTGCCGACCTGCGCGCCCGCCAATACCTGATGCGCCAGGCGGATCAATTCTTCTTCGGCGCTGGCGCCGAAACGGTGGCGGGTTACGTCCCGCCAGCGGCTTGAGCGACAAGCTCAAGGAAGAATTGGGGGAGCACTCATCTGGGCGCAGCACAGGTGACGTGATCACCACCAGTTTTTCTTCGGCGCTGGCGCCGAAACGGTGGCGGGCTATGTCCCGCCAGCGAACTGAGCGCAGCTCAGTGAAAAACTGGGGGAACGCTCATTTGCGCGCCAGCGCAAGTGATGCGGTCACACCATTCTTCTTCGGCGCTGGCGCCGAAACGGTGGCGGGCTACGTTCCGCCCAGCAACTGAAATAGCCGCGCAGAATTCAGCAGCCAGACACCAAGGGCCGGGACGCAAGTCGCCGGCCCTTTTTCCATCCAATCCCCCCCGGACCCCTGCTGGCCGGCGCCCTTACCGGATACGAAGAAATGGGCAATTAACCCCGTGCCAGAAGAAACTCGTCGCTACTGGCCAACGAAAACTCTTGCATTTATACGGGTCGTCGCGATTTAATTGCCGCACGGAGATACTCGCGGGCACTTGGCCCCAGGCCTCCAAGGCCGCGACGACCGATGTCTCGAGCCTCCCCGCTCAAATCGCAAGAGGAATAGCAGCATGTCCACCCTGAAAGAACTCCTGGCCCAGCGCGAGGCGCTTGATCAGCAGATCAGCCAAACCAAGGATCGCGAACGCAGCGAAGCCGTGGCCAAGGTGAAATCCCTGATGAGCGAATATGGCCTGACGGTGGCCGACCTCAGCATGCGCACCCCCAAGCCGGTCAAGGTCTCCAAGGTGGCTGCCAAGTATCGCAACCAGGCCACCGGTGAAACCTGGAGCGGCCGCGGCCTGCAACCCAAATGGCTCAAGGCTGCCGTTGCCGGCGGCGCCAAGCTGACCGATTTCGCCGTCTGATCAGTTAATAAATTCCGCCGTGCGCCCCCAGTGGCGCGCCGTCTGCCGGGCCATCCATCTACGGGATGGCCCTTTTCTTTTTTGGCGCACCTCGCGCCTAAACTGCGCCATGCCTTTCGTCGCGCTGTCTGCACCACTGCCTTTCGGGTTTATCCCGGGGTTGTCGCAGCGCCGTGACAACGAGATTGAAGCCATGTCCGCCCATTGCCGCCCAGCGCCCCGGCCAGCGCAGCGCTGCTTGCGCCGCGCCGGGTATCGGCTCGGGGCCTGAGTCATGGATTTGCATTCCGGTGTTCCGGATTCCGACGATCAGGCGCCCGACCTGAGCGTCCAGACGCCGCCCTCGACCACCCTGCCGCCCGGCCCACGCCGCATCCATGATCGGCGGGGCTGGCGCCGGCTGCGCCGCGTCGGGCTGGCCGCGCTGGCGGGCCTGGGGGGCGGTCTCGTCACTGCCTGGGGGCTGGCCGCCGAGTCGCTGCCGCCCCTGCTGCGCATTCCCCAAGCCTCGACCGCCATGCCGGCGCAGGACCTCTTCCTCCCCATGCTGCTGTCGGCCCTGGGGCTGCTGGCACTGTGGCGGCTGAGCGCCTGGGTGCTGCCTCTCGTGATGGCGGGCCTGCTGCTAGGCGGCGGGCTGCCCTTGCTGATGCACCCGCCCGCCGATCCGGCCGTCGCCCTGGACCTCCTCGTTTCGGCACCGGTGCTGACCGCCCTCGCCCTACCCTTGCTCGCCGTCGCGCTGAACCGCAGCCTGCTGCGCCGGCTGCGCCTGACGGGCCGGCTCGCCGGGCGGCGTGAAGTCCTGCTGTTCGGCCTGCTGGCCGGCCTGGCCGCACCTGGGCTGGCCGGCCTGTTCTCGCTGGCCGCCCTGATGGCCGCGGGCACGGGTTGGCGAGGCAGCCTCGGCGGCGCCCTCGAGCTGGCGGCCGCCTGGGGCATGGCCCTGCTGAGCCTGGGCACCATCCTGCAGGCCAGCACCCAGCGCCCGCGCCGGGGTGGCCGCTGGACCGCCCGGCTGCTGGCCGCTGCGGCAGTCATCGCCCAGGCCGGCCTGACTTGGCTGCCGCAGGCCGGCGCCGCCCTGCTGCTGCCGCATCTGCTGCTCTGCCTGCACGCGCTGCAGGCCTCGCCCCGTGCCAACGCCGCTCTCGGTGCCGGCCTGCTCGCCCTGTGGGCGCTCAATGCACCGCCAACCCTGGTCGCCTATGCCCTCGGGGGCGGCTTGGCCCTGCTGCCCCTGGCCCTCATCGCCCTCAGCCACCACCAGCTGCGTGACCGCGACGGCTGGCGCAGTGCCCTCGATGCCCAGGGCCTGGCCCTGGCGGAGTGGCGCCTGCCGGAAGGCCGCCGCCATGCCTCGGCACGCTGGACGGCCTTGACGACGCCCGTCGACGGCACCAAGGCCGGCACGGCGCCGCTGGACTGGGTGCGCCTGGCCCACCCGCGCGACCGCGAACCACTGCGCCGTGCGCTGCGCGAACTGCTGGGCGATCCGCTGCGCAAGCAGCTCGGGTTGTCGGTGCGTTTGGCCGCCGACGGGGGCGACTGGCGTTGGCACGAGTTGCAGGCCCATGTGCCGCTGCGCGACAACCGTGGCCGCGCTCGCGGCCTCATCGCGACGCTGGCGGACGTGAGCTGGCGCCACACCGCCGAAGAGCGCGAGCGCATGTCGGCCACCCTGTTCCAGCAGGCCAGCGAAGGCCTGGCCATCGTCGACACGCAGTGGCGCATCGTCGAAGTCAACCCGGCCTATTGCGAGATCCTGCACGCACCGCGTGAGGCCCTCGTCGGCCGGCTGGCATCGCCGCTGAGCGTCGCCAACCTGCAGCGCAGCGGCCACCAGCCCGCCGAGCTGCAGGCGGTGCTGAACGACGGCCTGCCCTGGAGCGGCCAGTTGCACGCCGAGCTGGAAGATGGCGGCCAGCATGTCTTTGCCGCCAAGCTCAGCCCCGTGCCGGAGCCCGAGGGCGTCAGCGCGCGCTGGCGGCTGCTGAGCCTGACCGATCTCGGTGAGAGCATCCGCCAGCAAGACCTGCTGCGCCGCAGCCTGCGCTTCGACGTCGCCACCGGCCTGCCCAACCGCGACGAATTCATGCGCCGCCTGCAGCAGGCCCTGGGCGCGGCCAACCGCGACGGCTTCAAGCTCGTCATCGGCCTCATCGACCTGGACGAATTCGCCCGCGTCAACGCCGAGCACGGCCCCCTCGTCGCCGACGCCGTGCTGCTGCAGCTGAGCGGCCGCCTGCAGGCCACGCTGCGCGGTGCGCGCGGCGCGGCGCCGGACACTGCCGACCAGCTCGCGCGACTGCATGGCGACGAGTTCGCCGTGCTGATGCGGGTGCAGACGCCCGAGGAGGCCCAGCGCGCCTCCGACCGCCTGCTGGGCCTGCTGTCCACGCCGGTCGCCATCCGCGAAAGCCGCGCCGGCAACGGCCTGGCCCTGGAGATCGGCGCCAGCATGGGCGCCACTGTCTATCCGCAGGACGACGCCGACCCGGAAACCCTGCTGCGCCACGCCGGCCACGCCCTCTACCGCGCCAAGCACGCCGGCCGCGGCGGCATCCAGTTCCACGACCCGACGCTGGACCAGCGCGACGAAGCCGGCCTGATCGCCGTCGCTCGCCTGCAGAAGGCCCTGGACAGCAACGAGTTGCTGCTGCACTACCAGCCCCAGATCGACCTGCGCACCGGCCAGGTGATGGGCGTGGAAGCCCTGCTGCGCTGGCAGCACCCCGAGCGCGGCCTGCTGGCCCCGGCCCATTTCCTGCCCCTCGTCGAAACGACCGGCCTGGCCGTGCAGATCGGCGACTGGGTCATCGAGCAGGCGCTGACGCAGGCCATGGCCTGGCTGCGCGCCGGCGTCAACGATGGCAAGGGCCTGCCCGTCAGCGTCAACGTCGGCGCCCGGCAGTTGCGTCGCCACGACTTCCCGCAGCGTCTGCAGGAACTCATCCAGCGCCAGTCGCCCGAAGTCGCCCATCTGCTGCACCTGGACGTGCTGGAGTCCGACGCCCTGGTCGAGACCGTCGCCACCCAGGCCCTGATCCAGCGCTGCCTCGGACTTGGCGTGGGCATCGCGCTGGACGACTTCGGCGCCGGCTATTCGCGGCTGAGCTCGCTCAAGCGCCTGCCCGTCGACACCCTCAAGCTCGACCGCAGCTATGTGCAGGGCATGCTGGGCGACGCCCAGGACCTGTCGCTGGTGGAAAGCGTCATCGGCCTGGCCCGCAACATCGGCTGCACCGTGCTGGCCAAGGGCGTCGAGAGCCGCGCCCACGCCCGCGAGCTGCTGCGCCTGGGCTGCCGCCTCGGCCAGGGCAATGGCATCGCGGCAGCCATGCATCCCACGGCCCTGCCCGGCTGGATGGATGCCTTCGGCAACGGCGACTGGGTGGGCCAGTTGCGCAGCCCCTCCCAGGCGAATCTTTAAAATCCCTGGGTGATCCCCCAAGGCTTCATCCAGGACCTGCTGGCCCGCGTCGACATCGTCGAGGTGGTGGGCCGCCATGTCGAACTCAAAAAGGCCGGCGCCAACCACAAGGGCCTGTGTCCCTTCCATGGCGAAAAGTCGCCCAGCTTCAACGTCAACGCCGTCCGCCAGACCTACCACTGCTTCGGCTGCGGCGTGCACGGCAACGCCATCGGCTTCCTGATGGAGCACACCGGCGCCAACTTCGTCGAGGCCGTCGAGGACCTGGCCCAGCAGGTCGGCATGCAGGTGCCTCAGGACGAGCGCAGCCCCGAGCAGCGCGAACGCGCCAAGGCCGAGAAGGCCAGGCAGCAGAGCCTGACCGACGTGCTGGCCCGGGCCGCCGACTTCTACAAGGCCAGGCTGCGCGACTCGGAGCGGGCCGTCAAATACCTGAAGGGCCGCGGCCTGACCGGCCAGATCGCCGCGCGCTTCGGCCTGGGCTATGCGCCCGAGGGCTGGCGCTCGCTGGCCAGCGGCTTCCCGAGCTATGACGATCCGCAACTCGTCGAGTCCGGCCTCGTCATCACGCCCGAGGCCGAGCCCGGCGAGGACGCGAAGCGCTATGACCGCTTCCGCGACCGCGTGATGTTCCCCATCCGCAATGTCCAGGGCGAGGTCATCGGCTTTGGCGGCCGGGTGCTGGACAAGGGCGAGCCCAAATACCTGAACTCGCCCGAGACGCCGGTCTTCGTCAAGGGCCGCGAGCTCTACGGTCTCTTCGAGGGCCGCCAGGCCATCCGTCAGCGCGGCCACGTCCTCGTCGTCGAGGGCTATATGGACGTCGTTGCCCTGGCCCAGCACGGCATTGGCAATGCGGTCGCGACGCTGGGCACGGCCTGCACGGCCGACCATGTGCACAAGCTTTTCAGGCACACCGAGTCCGTCGTCTTCAGCTTCGACGGCGACGCCGCCGGCCGGCGCGCCGCCAGCCGCGCCCTGGAAGCCGCCCTGCCCCACGCCACCGAGACCCGCACGGTCAAGTTCCTGTTCCTGCCGACCGAACACGACCCCGACTCCTACGTCCGCGAACTCGGCGCCGAGGCTTTCGAGCGCTGCATCGAGACGGCCGTGCCGCTGTCGCGCCAGCTCGTCAATGTCGCGGGCGAGGGTTGCGACCTCGGCACCCCCGAAGGGCGGGCGCGCATGCTCAACCAGGCGCGGCCGCTGTGGAATCTGCTGCCCGACAGCCTGCTGCGCCGCCAGTTGCTGGGCGAACTGGCCCGCCAGGGCCAGATGCCGGAAGCGGAGCTGCAGGCCCTGTGGCTGGGTGAACCGCCCCCCGCCGCCGCACCTGCCGCCGAAGGTGGCGCTGCCCCGGCGGAGAAGCCGCGCTGGCAACCCAAGGGCGAGTGGAAGCCCAAGGGCGAGTGGAAGGGCAAGGGTGACTGGAAGTCCCGCAAGGAGGCCGAGGAACGTCCCGCCGGCCCGCGAACCGCGCCGGCCACGGCCACCGACCACGCCACCCGCCTGCTGCTGCAGCACAGCGAGCTCTGGGAGACCCTGGCCGACGAGGACCGCGCGCTGCTGCACGACCTGCCCGGCCTGCATGGCGAGCTCATCCAGTGGCTGGAGCGCCAGCTGACCCACCATGGCGCGACGCCCTGGGCCGCCATCGAGGTGGGCCTGGCCGAGGCCGGCCTGAGCGCCCGCGCCACCCAGGTCATCCACCCGGTTCACGACCTGGGCACCGATGCCAGCCCCGCCAAGGAATTGACTGCCGCCCTGGCCAAACTGCGTCGCGACCAGATCGATGCCGAAATCGCCAGCCTGCTGGCCCAGCCCTCCCTCAGCGAGGCCGACCGGCTGCGCTACCGGCAGCTCCGGGCGCGCGCCGACGAGTTCAAGGGCGGGGGCGCCCAGGCGGCCTGAACGCGGGTTTTCCTGTCACGGTTTTGCAATTCAAGCGCGGATCGCTGATAATCTTGTGTTTTCCGCGCGCGTCAACAAGAGTGACGGCAGAGAGATGCCGGACCCCGGCCACCCAGCGACACTGGGCAACCCAACGGGACGACCCAAGGGGTTTTAAAGGCCAACTCATCCGCCAGCTCTGCATACCAAACGATCACGCCAGCTTGTTCGCGCCACGCCAGGGTCCCTCGATCACACGCTGATCGATACCTTGACGACGAAAGCCACCGCCCCCATGCCCCGCCGGCTTGACGCCGAGCCCGGGCTGGCCGCGGTGGCTGCTGCATTTCTGAATTGACCGCGCAAACCCGAAGGACCTGCATGACCGCCAAGAAGACCGCGCCCAAGGCTACCCCCGCCGAAGAACCCAAGAAGAAGCCTGCTGCCAAGACGGCAGCGGCTGAGGCGCCCGCGAAGACGACGAAGGCGGCAGCGGCCAAGCCTGCCACGAAGACGGCCAAGGCCGCCGTGGCTGAGGACGACAAGCCCAAGCGCGGCCGCAAGCCCAAGGCGGAAACCACGTCCAAGAAGGCCGGCGCCAAGAAGGAAGCCGAGGAAGAGGAAGACTTCTCCGACATCGACGCCGAAATCGAAGGCGAAGGCGAAGAGGCGGAAGTCGAAGAGGTCGCCGCGGTCGAAGAGGAAACCGTCAAGGCCAAGCCCCTGCGCATGAAGGTCAGCCGCGCCAAGGAGCGCGCGCTGATGCGTGAGTTCGGCCTGGAAGAGACCGCGCTGACCGAAGAGGAAGCCCACAAGCGCCGCAGCGAGCTGAAGACCCTCATCAAGATGGGCAAGACGCGTGGTTTCCTGACGCATCAGGAAATCAACGACCACCTGCCCGAGAAGCTGGTCAGCGAGGAAATCCTCGAGGCCATCATCTCCATGCTCAACGACATGGGCATCGCGGTCTACGAGCAGGCACCCGACGCCGCCACGCTGTTGATCCAGGGCAACACGACGGCCACGTCGACCGAGGAAGAAGCCGAGGAAGCCGCCGAAGCCGCGCTGTCGACGGTGGACTCCGAATTCGGCCGCACGACCGACCCGGTGCGCATGTATATGCGCGAAATGGGCACGGTCGAACTGCTGACCCGTGAAGGCGAAATCGAAATCGCCAAGCGCATCGAAGGCGGCCTGCAGGCCATGATGCTGGCGATCTCGGCCTCGCCGACGACCATCGCCCACATCCTCGAGTTCGCCACCAAGATCCGCGCCGGCGAGATGCAGATCTCCGACGTCGTCGACGGCTTCGTGGCCGAAGACGAGGCCGACGACTATGTGGCCGAAGAAGACTTCGACGAGTTCGACGAGGAAGACGACGACGACGGCAATGGCGGCTCCAAGGCCCTGACCAAGAAGCTCGAGGAGCTGAAGAACGCCGCCCTGGTCAAGCTGGACTCCATGTCCGCCGCCTTCGACAAGATGCGCAAGGCCTTCGAGAAGGAAGGCTACAAGTCGGTCTCCTACAACAAGGCCCAGCAGGCCATCAGCGCCGAGCTGATGACCATCCGCTTCACGGTCAAGACGATCGAGAAGCTGTGCGACATCCTGCGCAGCCAGGTGGACGACGTGCGCCGCTACGAGCGCGAGCTGCGCAAGATCGTGGTGGACAAGTGCGGCATGCCGCAAGAGCACTTCATCAAGACCTTCCCGCCCAATGTGCTGAACCTGAAGTGGGCCGAGAAGGAAGTGGCGCTGGGCAAGCCCTACAGCGCCATCCTGGCCCGCAACCTGCCGCCGGTGCAGGAACTGCAGCAGAAGCTGACGGACATCCAGGCCAAGGCCGTCGTGCCGCTGGACGACCTGAAGGACATCAACAAGAAGATGAACGAGGGCGAGAAGGCCTCTCGTGACGCGAAGAAGGAAATGATCGAGGCCAACCTGCGCCTCGTGATCTCCATCGCCAAGAAGTACACCAACCGCGGCCTGCAGTTCCTGGACCTGATCCAGGAAGGCAACATCGGCCTGATGAAGGCGGTGGACAAGTTCGAATACCGCCGCGGCTACAAGTTCTCGACCTACGCCACCTGGTGGATCCGTCAGGCGA
>CBHWBD010000163.1:0-11992 GCA_966111775.1 uncultured Comamonadaceae bacterium
AATAGCCGCGCACGTCGACGCCGTTGTCCATGGCCCGCGAGCATGCCGCGAAATGGCCCTTGATATAGGCCTGGCGTTGCAGGTCGTCGACTTCGCCGTGGGCGTTCACGCTGTCGTGGCTGGACATGCCGTTCTCGGTGACGTAGAGCGGCGGCAGATTGGGGTAGTCGCGCTTGAAGGCCTCGAAGAGGTCCTGCAGGCCTTGCGGGTAGACCTCCCAGTCCATGGTGGTGCGCTCGACCTCGGGATGGCGCACCCAGTCGATGGTGTCGGGGCCTTTGGAACGCAGCACGGCGCGGCTGTAGTAGTTGATGCCGAGATAGTCGATGGGGCGCTGGATGATGTCCATGTCGCCCGGCAGCACCAGGGGCTCGGCGCCCTTCCAGTAGCGCCACAGGTCGGCCGGGTACTCGCCCTTGAGCAGCGGGTCCAGCACCCAGCGGTTCTGGTAGGTCTCGAACAGCGAGGCGGCATCGCGGTCCTCGGGCGTGTCCTGGTCGGCATAGCCCGGTGCGCAGTTGGCGACGATGCCGTGCAGGGCGTGGGGCGCATTGGCGCGCAGGGCCGGCAGGGCCAGGCCATGGCCCAGCAGCAGGTGGTGCATGGCCTGGGCGGCCCAGCGCGTGGAGACCTTGCCCGGAGCGTGGTGGCCGTCGCCATAGCCGAGATAGGCCGAGCACCAGGGTTCGTTGTGCGTCGTCCAGGCCGCCACATCGCCATGGCCCGCGAGCTGGCGGCTCATCAGGTCGGCGTAGTCGGCGAAGCGATATGCCGTCTCGCGGTTCAGCCAGCCGCCCTTGTCTTCCAGATGCTGGGGCAGGTCCCAGTGATACAGCGTGACGAAAGCGCGGATGCCGCGCGCGGCCAGGCCGTCGAGCAGGCGCTTGTAGAAATCGATACCGCGGGCGTTGGGCTGGCCGTCCAGCGTCATCACGCGCGGCCAGGCGATGGAGAAGCGGTAGGCGTCCAGCCCCAAGCGCTTCAGGATGTCGAGGTCCTGATCCAGGCGGTGGTAGTGGTCGCAGGCGACGTCGCCGTTCTCGCCGCGCAGCACCTTGCCGGGCGTGGCGCAGAAGCGGTCCCATATGGACTCGAGGCGGCCGTCTTCATGCGCGGCGCCTTCGATCTGGTAGGACGAGGTGCCGGCGCCGAAGACGAAGTCGCGGCGGCGCATTGCCGAGCCGGCGGGCGGTGCGACGAGGTCGGCCAGGGAGGTGGGGGGCGGGGTCAGGTCCATGTCGAGACTTCAGGCAGAGGTCGGCAGCGCATGCAGGGCAGTGCGCCAGGGTTGCAGGGCGATGGGGTCGGCGGGAAGGGGGCCGCGCACACCGCAGATGAAGGAGGCGTAGCGATTGGCCAGGGCGAGCGTGCCGGACAGGTCGCGATCGAGGGCCAGGCCGGCGAGCAGCAGGGCGGTGAAGGCATCGCCGGCGCCAACGGTGTCGACCATGCGCGGCTGGATGACGCCGGCGCCCTGGGCCAGCAGCGCGCCGCCCGGCGCATAGAAGCGCCAGCCGCTGGCGCCGCAGGTCAGCACCAGGCGCTGCAGCGAGAAGCGCGCCATCAGCGCGCTGGCGCGGCCGGCGTCGTCGGGTGCGGCGGCATCAAACCAGCCGGCGAGCTGGGCGAGCTCCTCGTCGTTGACCTTGACCCAGTCGGCCAGCATCAGCGACTCGGCGGCCAGCAGCCGCGTCTCGCTGCCGGCGCGCAGGTTGAGATCGAGAAAGCGCGTGCCGGCGAAGGGCTTGAGCAATGCACGCAACGCGGCGCGCGAGGCCGGCTGGCGCTGCGCGAGGCTGCCGAAGTACATCCACGTCGGCGCGGCTTCGGCCAGATGCGGGTGGGCAGCGTCGGCATCGATGTGGTCCCAGGCGGCGTCGCCATGGATCTCGAATCGATGGCCAGTAGCGCCTTCGTGCACGCTGACGCGTCCGGTGGCGCGCTGCAGGTCGCGCTGGATGCCGGCGCTGTCCAGGTCGTAGCGGCGCGCGCTGTCCAGCACCAGCCGGCCGTTGTCATCGTCCGCGGCGATGCGGCTGATGAACAGTGCCGGGGCGCCGAGGGCCGCCAGTGAGCGGGCCACGTTGAAGGGCGCGCCGCCGGCAACCGGGCCGTCGTGGAACTCATCAACAAGGGCTTCGCCCAGAACGGCGACGGGAGAGGTGGGCATGCGAAATATTCTATGCAACAAGAAATGTTTAGTGAACAATCGCCAACCTAGGTTTTGCCCCGAGGCCGCTGCCAGGCGTGGCGTCCGAGGGGAGAGCGGGAGGGCGGTGACACAATCGCCGCCGGCGCGGGGTGCTAAACAACAGCGGGAGCTTGGGCAATGGCCGACAAGGGAGTGACGATTCGCGAATTGGCCGAGGCCGCGGGCGTGTCCATCGGGACCGTGTCGCGGGCGCTGAAGGGCCAGCCCGGGTTGTCCGAGCAGACGCGCGCCCAGGTGTTGGGCGTGGCCCAGCAGATGGGCTATGACGTCGGCAAGCTGCGCACCGGCAAGCCTCGCCGCATGCTCTTCCTGTACAGCCGCAGCATCGGCTCGCTGGCGAACAACCCCTTCTATTCCTATGTGCTGCACGGCGCCGAGACGGCCTGCCGCGAGGCCGGCGTGCCGCTGAGCATCATGTCGGTGCTGGCGGGCGATGACGTCGCCGGCCAGGTGCGCCGCCACGAGTCGGACGCGCTGCTGGGCGCCGGCTACTTCGATCCCGAGGCCATGGAGGCCATCCGCCGCTGCGAACTGCCGCTGGTGCTGGTGGACCACTTCTACCCGGGCGTGCGCTGCGTCAACGACGACAACCAGCTCGGCGCCTGGCTGGCCACGCGCCATCTGCTGGAAGGCCATTCCAGGCGCATCGCCGCCATCTTCGGCCCGCTGGCCCACTACTCGACCTCGCTGCGCGCCAAGGGCTTTCGCCGCGCGCTGTTCGAGGCCGGCCGCCTGTTCGATCCCGACTACGAAGTCACGCTGGACCCGGCCCTGGAATACCGCGATGCCGGCCGCGACGCGATGCGCCGCCTGCTGGCCCTGCCCGAGCCGCCGGACGCCGTCTTCGCCTACAACGATTCGACGGCCATGTTCGCCATCGAGTACTGCCTGGAGCGGGGCCTGCGCGTGCCCGAGGACATCCGCTTTATCGGCTACGACGACATCGAGGAGGCGGCGCGCAACAAGCCGCCGCTGTCCACGGTGAAGATGGACAAGGAAGCGCTGGGCAATGTCGCGGCGCGGGCCCTCATCGAAGGCGACATCGCGCCCAATGATGCCTCGCTGCCGGTGGAACTGGTGGTGCGCGAAAGCTCGGCGATCACGCCCGTGCTCGTGGCTGCGGCCCCCACCGCTCGCAAGCCCAAGCGCCAGCCGGCTTAGGGCCTTCGCGGCCCGATGCCACAGCGCTGACCAGCCCCAGGGTTTCACCGCCTTTTGTTCGATCGGTGATCGAACGAAAATCTGTCTGTTTACTAAAACAGCGTCGCTTCAAGCGGCCGAGGAGACAGACGTGCTTGCCGATCCCGATGGGGCCGCCGTGCCTGCCATGCCCCGCGCGGCCTTGCCGGCGGTGGCGCCTACATCTGCAGCAGGCGACCGCGTGCCCACCTCGCAGAAGATCGGCTTCGGCCTCGGCTCCTTCCTCGACATGTGGGGCCACTGGCTCTACCAGTCGCTGGCCTTCCACGTCTTCAACGTCTTCCTCGGCGTGGCGCCGGGCCTGATCTCCACGGTCATCTTCCTGAAGATCGCCGTCGACGCCGTCTCGGACGCACTGTTCGGCTGGATCTCGGACAACACCCGCAGTCGCTGGGGCCGGCGCCGGCCCTTCATCCTTGTCGGTGGCGTGCTGGCCGGCATCGGCCTACCGCTGATGTTCGCCGTCGGCCGCGGCTGGAGCGACAGCGAGTACTTCGTCTTCATGCTGGTCTCCACCTGCCTCTATGTGCCGGTGATGAGCTGCTTCAACATGCCCTGGAACAGCCTGGGTGCGGAGATGACGCCCGACTATCACGAGCGCACCCGCGTGATGTCGGTGAAGAACGCGATCCAGAAGATCCCCGAGCTGGCGATGTTCGTCGCCGCCCAGTTCACGACGCTGGCCTTCTTCAGCGATGCCAGCGGAAAGCCCGACATCCTGCTCGGTGCCCAGGTCTACACCAGCATCGTCGGCGCGATCATGGTGGTGGTGTCCGTCGCCATCTTCCTGCTGACGCGCGAGCGCTATTACGAGAAGGTCGTTGCGCAGAAGAAGCAGCGCGTGCCTTTCAAGGACACCCTTTACCGCACGCTGAAGAACAAGCCCTTCCGCCAGATGCTGGGCACCATGCTGGCCTACAACATGGCCACGTCCATGGTGGGCCTGCTGGGCTATTACGCGACGGTCTACTACGTCTGCGGCGGCAACGTCGTCGAGGCCACCAAGTGGAACTCGCTGATGGGCATGGCCGGCTTGGTCTGTGGCCTGGTCGGCATCGTCTTCGCCGGCTGGGTGGCTAGACACCGAGGCAAGCGCAATGCGCTGATGACCATGCTCGTGCTGGGCATCGTCGCCTTCATCGGCGACTGGTTCTTCTACAACCCGCAGCTGCCCTGGCTGCAGCTCTTCGCCAGCGGCGGCGTGGCCTTCATCGGCGCGGGCTTCTGGACCATCTATGGCTCAGCGACGGCCGACATCATCGACCATGACGAACTCTCCAGCGGCCAGCGCCGCGAGGGCTCGTTCGCGGCCTGCGGCTCGTGGATCTCTAAGGTTGGCCTGGCCCTGGGCAATGGCGCCTCGGGCTGGGTGCTGATGTTCACCGGCTTCGACGCCAAGCTGCCCGTGCAGGGCGAGGACGCACTGCTGCTGATTCGCATCTTCCTATCGGGCATCCCCATCTGCGGACTGCTCGTCGCCCTCTACATCGTGTCGCGCTACTTCCTGACGGAGCAGCGCATGCACGAGATCCGCGCCGAGCTGGAAGCACGCCGCGGCACTGTCTAAGGATTCCGTGATGGCTGCAATCTGGCTGCGCTGCACGCTTGCCTTGTTGGCTTTCGTCTGTGCTGTGGTGCAGGCCGCCCCGCACGAGACGCTCAAGCTCAACGCCCCCAAGCCCAATCTCGCGCCTACGCCGCCCATGGGCTGGAACTCCTGGAACAAGTTCGCCTGCAATGTGTCTGAGCAACTGATCCGCCAGCAGGCCGACGCCATGGCGGCCTCCGGCATGAAGGCCGCGGGCTACACCTATCTCGTCATCGACGACTGCTGGCAGAAGAGCCGCGACGCCGACGGCAACATTCAGCCGGATCCGGAGCGCTTTCCGTCCGGCATGAAGGCCCTGGCCGACTATGTGCACGGCAAGGGGCTCAAGTTCGGCCTCTATTCCGATGCCGGCGCGCTGACCTGCGGCGGCCGTCCGGGCAGCGCCGGCCATGAGTTCCAGGATGCGCGCCAATATGCGAAGTGGGGCGTGGACTGGCTGAAGTACGACTGGTGCTACACCGGCCCGCGCAACCCCGAGGCGGCCTACACCATCATGGCCAAGGCCCTGCGCGAATCGGGCCGCGACATCGTGCTGTCCATCTGCGAATGGGGTTCGAGCCAGCCCGGCCGCTGGGCCCCGCCCATTGGCCATCTGTGGCGCACCACGGGCGACATCTGGGATGCCTGGAAGGGCAAGAAGGAGTGGTCGCACGGGCTGCTGGACATCATCGACATGAATGCCGATCTGTGGGCCGACGCCGCGCCCAATGGCTGGAACGACCCCGACATGCTGGAGGTCGGCAACGGCGGCATGACGACGACGGAGTATGAGAGCCACTTCTCCATCTGGGCCATGCTGGCTGCGCCGCTGATCGCCGGCAACGACATGGCGAAGATGGATGGCGACACCCGGCGCATCCTGACCAACGCCGAGGTCATCCGCGTCGACCAGGACCCGCTGGGCCGCCAGGGCCGGCGCATCTGGCGGCAGGGTGATCTGGAAGTCTGGGTGCGGACCCTGGTCGGCGGCGACCGGGCGGCGGTGCTGTTCAACCGTGGTGAGAAGCCGGCCGACATCAAGGTGACGTGGGAGCAGCTGGACCTGGCGCCCAAGCTCAAGGCCGAGGTGCACGATCTCTGGTCCAGCAAGAAGACGCGTGGCGTGAGTGGCGAGTTTGGCGACCGTGTGAAGCCCCACGGCGTCGTCATGGTCCGCGTCACACCCTCGCCCTGAGCGTCTCCACCAGCATGCGTTGCAGGCTGTCCACCGCCTTGTTGCCCTTGGATGCCTGGCTGCGATAGACCGCCACCTCCATAGGCTCCAGCGGCCCAAGGCCATGCTCGGCGCCCAGCAACTGCAGATGCGGCGGTGCGCTGCACTGCGTCAGTACGGCGATCGCCAGCCCGCTTTCAACGGCGGCGATCTGCCCGGCGAGGCTGGAGCTGTTGTAGACGATCTTGTAGGGCCGTCCCTGCAGGGCCAGCGCGTTGATGGCGCTGCGCCGGCCGAGGCTGGCTTCCTCGTAGACCGCGATGGGCAGGGGGTTGCGGCGCCAGACGTCGAACTGCGCCGAGCCCACCCAGACCATGGGCTCGTGGAAGAGCAGGGTGCCGCGCCGCGCGTGGTCGCGTGAGACCAGGGCCAGGTCGAGATCGCCGCTCGCCACGCGCGGGATCAGCGAGGTCGACTGCTCGCAGTCGAGCTGGATCTCAACGCCGCCATGGCGCGGCGCGAAGCGCTTCAGCACCGGCGTCAGGTATCGGCTGGCGTAGTCGTCAGGCACACCCAGCTTCACCACGCCCGCGACATCGTCCTCGCGTAGCGCCGCCTGGGCCTCGGCCTGCAGGTCCAGCATGCGGCGCGCATAGCTCAGCAGGGTCTGGCCCTCGTGCGTCAGGGCCAGCTGGCGCGCATCGCGTTCAAGCAGGCGGTGGCCGACGGCCGCCTCCAGCTTCTTCAGTTGCATGCTGACGGCCGACTGCGAGCGGTGGATCTCGGTGGCGGCACTGGACAGCGAGCCGGCGTCGACGGTGGCGACAAAACATTTCAGCCAGTCGATCTGCAGATCGCGCATGAATTCGAAAATCGGATGCTATGGCGCTGAATTATGCGCTTTTCGGAATTTCTGCCGGGCGGCACATTGGCGCCATGAAGTACCTTGCCGCACTCGCCTTTCCCGCTGTCTCGACGCGCCCGCTCACCCTCACGGCCGGCCCGCTCGATGCCCGCGCGAGTGGCCTCATGCTGCTTCTTTGCTGCCTCTGGGGCCTGCAGCAGGTGTCGCTCAAGGCCGTGGCGGGTCAGGCCAGCCCGATGCTGATGATCGCGCTGCGCTCAGGCTTTGCGCTGATGCTGCTGGCTGGCCTGATGCGCTGGCGCGGCGAAGCGCTGGATCGCCGCCGCTGGGCGGCCGGCGCGGTGGCGGGTTCGCTGTTCGCCCTGGAGTTCCTGCTGGTGGCGGTGGCGCTGCAGTTGACCCAGGCCTCGCACGTCGTCGTCTTCCTCTACACCTCGCCGCTGTTCACGGCCCTGGGCCTGCATTGGCGGCTGCCGGCGGAGCGGCTGGATGCGCGCCGCTGGGCCGGCATCGCCCTGGCCTTTGGCGGCATCGCATGGGCCTTTCTCGATGGCGGCGCCGCCCGCGACGGCTGGGCCCTGCTGGGCGACATGCTGGCCGTGATGGCGGGCCTGGCCATGGGCGCGACAACGGTCACCATCCGCTGCACCCGCCTGGCGGCCGCGCCGGCGACCGAGACGCTGTTCTACCAGTTGCTCGGTGCCTTCCTGCTGCTGCTGCCGGGCGCCTGGCTGACCGGGCAATGGCGCTTCGAGCCGACGACTGCCGTCTGGGCCCACCTCGGCTTCCAGAGCCTGGTCGTGTCCTTCGCCAGCTTCCTGACCTGGTTCTGGCTGCTGCGCCGTTACCTGGCCTCGCGGCTGGGCGCCTTCACCTTTCTGACGCCGCTGTTCGGCGTGCTGCTGGGCGTCCGGCTGCTGGGCGAGACGCTGGCGCCCAGCTTCGTGGCCGGCAGCCTGATGGTGCTGGCCGGCATCGCCCTCGTCAGCCGGCGTTAGGCCGCTACACGCTCGGCCACGAAGGCCTGGTAGGTGCGCAAGGGGCGGCCCAGCAGCTCCTCCAGCCGGCGGGCCGCGCCCGCAGCCGGAATCTGGCCGAGCTGCTGGATGCGGTTCATCATCAGTCGCAGGTCGTAGGCCAGCCAGCCCGGCGCTTTCTGGGCCAGCTGCGCTTCGAAGGCCTTCACGTCGTCGCCGGCGTAATGGATCTCGCGCTTCAGTGCCTGGCTCCAGACGGCAGCGGCCGATTCACCGGTGAAGACCTCGTTGCCGGCGACTTCCAGCGTCAGGCGGGGCAGGGGCTCGGGGGCGCGGTCGCGGCGCAGCAGTTCCGCCACGGCGATGTCGGCGATGTCGCGCACGTCCACCATGGCGCAGCCCTTGCTGCCGATGGGCATGGGGAAGACGCCGTAGCCTTCGATGACGGGCTGGATGCTGACGTCGTTCTGCATGAAATAGGCGGGCCGCAGGATTGTCGCCGGCAGGTCCAGGCTTTCGATCATGCGTTCCACGGTGTGCTTGCCGGTGAAGTGGGGCACGTCGGTGTAGAGGTCGGCGTGGATGACCGACAGATAGACGATGCGCTGGATGCCGGCCTCGCGGGCGATGTTGAGGGCCTGCAGGGACTGCGTGACTTCGTCGGCGGCCAGGGCGTTCAGCAGGAAGAGGGTGCGCACGCCGGACATGGCCTGGCGCAGCGATTCGACATCGGTCAGGTCGGCGACGACGCCATTGACGCCGGCTGGCAGGGATTGACCGCCGGTCTGGCGAACCATGGCCGTGACCTGGGCGCCTTGCTGGGCTAGACCTTGGACGACGAGGGAACCGACGGTGCCGGTGGCGCCGATGACGAGGATGCTCATGATGGACTTTCGTGAATGAGGTTGAGGGAGAGAGGTCGGCCCTTGGTTGGGCCTGGACGAAAGATAGGCCGTTGCATTTGATAAACACAGACGCCAGAATCAAGACAATCTGTCTTGGATATGGGACGTATGGACCTGAATGCCCTGGCCGACTTCAACCTGGTCGCCACCCATGGCGGTTTCGGGCGCGCCAGCCGGGCCAGTCGGCGCTCCAAGGCGACTCTGTCGCGGCGGGTCGCCGACCTGGAGGAGCAGCTGGGCGTGCGCCTAATCGAGCGTGGCGCCAAGGGCCTGGAGCTGACCGAGGCCGGCCAGCGCCTGCTCAGTCGTACCGAAGGGCCCATGCATGAGGTGGAAGACGCCTTCAGGTCGGCGCGCGAAGCACCCGGCAAGGTCAGCGGCCGCTTGCGGGTGGCGGCGCCCATCCTGTTTTCACAGCTGGCGATGGGGCGGCTGGCGGCCGAATTCCGGCAGATTCATCCCGAGGTCACGCTGGAGGTGGTGGGGGAGGACCGTGTGGTGGACCTGGTCGACGAGCAGTTCGACGTGGCCATCCGGCCCAACCCGCGTGTGGACACGGCCCTCGTCGGGCGCTGCTTTGCGAAGGACAGCCTGGTGGTCGTCGCGGCGCCTGCCATCACTCGGCCAGAGCCGGGGCAGGCCGCCAGCCGCGTTGCTGCAGCCGTCAACGCCTACCGTGACGGCGAGACCTGGGCCCTGGATGGTGGCCGGCTGCTGATCGAGCCCGTGCCCGTGCTCAGGCTGTCGTCGATGCTGATGCTCAGGGACGCGGCGCTGGCGGGCGCGGGCGCGGTCCTGGTGCCCAAGTCCATCGTCTGGAAGCAGCTCGGCAGCGGCGAGCTGCTGCAGTGGGGAGCTCTGGAAGGCAAGGACGTGGAGCTGTGGGTGCTCCACACCTCGAGGCGACTGGCCAGTCCCAAGGTGAAGGCCTTCGTCGAGTTCATGGGCTCCCGCTATCCCGAAGGCCGCCTGGTGCTGGCAGGCTAGCGCGCATGAAAAAAGGGCCCCGAAGGGCCCCTTGTCGTTCCGTGCTGCGAGCAGCGCTTAGAACGAGTACGTGCCGCGCACGTAGTAGGTGCGGCCAGCCGCGTTGGCGTAGCGCGAATCCCAGCCACCGGACTGGAACAGGTCGCCCTGGTTGGTGAACGGCGGATCGCGGTCGAACAGGTTGCGAACGCCCAGCACCAGGGACGCGCCCTTGAGGGGCGACCAGCTGCCGTACAGGTCGGTCGTGGTGAAGGCCGAGACGCGGTTGGTCGGGGTGAAGTCCAGATAGCCCGACTTGTAGTGCACCGCGGTACCCACGGCGAAGCTGTCGTAGGCCCAGTTCGCCGTCAGGTTGTGCTGCCACTTGAAGACCGGACCGGCGCCGGAGTAGCGGCCCACGTTCTGGTTCCAGGGACCCGACGGGTAGTCCTGGTACTCGTACTTGTTGACGAAGGTGCTGTTCAGCGCGAAGTCGAACTGGCCGACGCCGGACTTCAGGCGGTACTGGGCGCTCAGGTCCACGCCGTTGGTGTTCGTGCCACCCAGGTTCTGGTTCAGCTGCTCAACATAACCGCACTTCGGGCCCGGGCAGTTGCTGGTGATGGACAGCAGGTTGCCAGGTTGCGAGAAGTGGAAGTACTGCTGGAACTGCGTGTAGTTCTGGAACAGCGTCGACTGCGGCAGCACGGCGATGGCGTTCTTGATCTTGATCGCCCACAGGTCGATGCCCAGGCTGAGGTCAGTTATCGGCTCGAACACCGCGCCCAGGGTGTAGTTCTTGGCCTTCTCAGGCTTCAGGAAGGGGTTGCCGCCGTTCTGGACCTGGAACTGGCCATTGCAGTTGGCCTGCGAGGCGCCGGGGATGGCCGTGCCGCCCGGGCAGTTGATCGGGTTGTTGAAGTTGCCGGCCGTATTGGTGAACGACGTCGAGCTGTAGAGCTCGAACAGCGTCGGTGCGCGGAAGCCCGTGGAGGCCGAACCGCGGAACAGCATTTCCTTGCTGGGCTGGAAGCGGAAGGAAATCTTGGGATTGGTACTGTCGCCGAAGTCGCTGTACTTGTCGTAGCGCAGCGAGCCGGTCAACTCCAGGGCCTTGTTGATCGGCACGTTGACTTCGGTGTACGCCGCGTAGACCTTGCGCGTGCCCTTGGAGGTCGCATCCGGATCGACACCGGTGGAGGCCGAGACGAGCTGGGCGAAATCCTTGATCGGATGGGAGTCGAAGTCCTCGTGGCGGTACTCGCCACCCACAGCGATCGCTGCCGGGCGGCCAGCGCCGACCCAGTCACCCAGTTCGCGGCTGGCCGTGACCTTGAAGATGTTGACCTTGCCGACGGCCGTCTGCAGTTTGCCGTTCAGGGCCGCCTTTTCCAGCAGGGCGGTGCCAGCAGCGCTTTGGGCGCCGAAGGGGTTGATGACGCCTTCCAGCAGGCCTTCGCCGATCATGTCGCCGTCACCGTAACCGCCGGTCAGGTTCTGGTCGACGGTGTTCTTGTTGGCCGAGAACTTGACCGAGTAGTCCCAGTTCATCGCATTGCCGTCGGCGGACAGCACGATGCGGCTTTGCTTGTTCTCGTTCATCTGGGTGCGCGAGCCGTTGGGGAAGTCGCGCCAGAGGACGTAGACGAAGCCCGGCTGCACGGCCACCGGGTTGGCAAAGGCAGCAGAAGGGTTGAAGGGCTTGGTGCCCGCCGAGCCGTCGTCGAAGGTCGGATCGACGTGGGCCGTGGGGAAATAGGGGTTGGGCTGACCATTGGGCATGGTCGGGTTCATGTAGTAGCCGCCGTAGGGCACGGGGGCGATGCGCGTCGTGACCCGGTTGCGGGTCAGGAAGGCTTCGGCGCCCAGTTCCAGCGAATCATTGACGCGCAGCGTGCCCTTGAGCATGCCGGACGCCGTGTCCGACTTCGGCGCGAAGTCGACGAAGTTGGGTGTGACGATCTTGCACTGCGTGCCGCCAGCAATGGGGATCAGCGAGGTGCCAGCGCAGCCCGGAGCCGCCGGGTTGTACAGCGTGCCGAAGTCCTGGGTGTAGTTGGCCGGGTCGGTGCTGTTGGACAGGCCGCCGACGATGCGCTTGTTGA
>CBHWBD010000164.1:0-11742 GCA_966111775.1 uncultured Comamonadaceae bacterium
GGCGCCTTTGTCAGCGACGACGAGGTGCACCGCGTTGTGGAGTACATCAAGTCCCAGGGTGAACCCAACTACATCGAAGGCATCCTCGAAGGCGGCGTGCTCGACGGCATCGACGGCGAAGCGCCGGCGCCCGGCGAGGCCAGCGGAGAGCAAGACCCCATGTACGACCAGGCCGTCGCCATCGTCCTACAACATCGCAAGGCGTCCATCTCGCTGGTGCAGCGCCATCTGCGCATAGGCTACAACCGCGCCGCGCGGCTGCTGGAGCAGATGGAGAACTCTGGCCTCGTCGGCGCCCTGGCCGCCAATGGCAGCCGCGAGCTGATTGTTCCGAAGCGAGACGAATGAAGCACCTCCTCATTGCCATGACCCTGTCTGCCGCTGCGGCAGCGCATGCCGACGCCGTCGATGCGCTGCGCGCCTTCGCCAGCGAGGTGAAGAGCGGCAAGGCCAACTTCACGCAAACCGTTACCTCGCCGGATGGCAAGCGCAAGAAGGTGTCGTCAGGCAACTTCGAGTTCCAGCGTCCCAACCAGTTCCGCTTCGCCTACGCCAAGCCCTTCGAGCAGGTCATCGTGGCGGACGGCCACAAGGTCTGGATCTACGACGCCGACCTGAACCAGGCCAGCTCGCGCAAGCTGGCGGATGCGCTGGGTGCGACGCCGGCCGCCCTGCTGGCCGGCACCAACATCGAACGCGACTTCACGTTGAAGGCCCAGCCCGCCGAGGGCGGTGTGGACTGGGTGCAGGCGGTGCCGAAGCAGGCTGAATCGACCATCCAGTCCCTCAAGCTCGGCTTCAAGGGCAAGGAGCTGGCGGCGATGGAGATCGTCGACGGCTTCGGCCAGCGCTCGCGCCTGGACTTCAGCGCGGTGCAGGCCAATGTGGCCGTCGCGGCCGAGCGCTTCCAGTTCAAGCTGCCGGCGGGCGCGGACCTCATCGAGCAGTGAGCGGTTCGCTGTTCGACGACGACCCCATCCCCGACGCAACCCCTGCGCCGGCGGCACCGCTCGCCGGCATCCCGCTGGCCGAGAGGCTGCGGCCCAAGACCCTGGACGAGGTCATCGGCCAGCGCCATCTGCTCGGGCCCGGCATGCCGCTGCGCGTGGCCTTCGATGCCGGCCGCCTGCACAGCATGATCCTGTGGGGCCCGCCCGGTGTCGGCAAGACGACGCTGGCGCGCCTGATGGCGGGCGCCTTCGACGCGCAGTTCATCGCCATCTCGGCCGTGCTGGGCGGCGTCAAGGAGATCCGCGAGGCCGTCGAGCGAGCTCAAGTGGCGGCAGCGCAAGGGCGACGCACCGTTGTCTTCGTCGACGAAGTGCACCGCTTCAACAAATCGCAGCAGGACGCCTTCCTGCCGCACGTCGAGGCCGGCCTCTTCACCTTCATCGGCGCGACGACCGAGAACCCGAGCTTCGAGGTCAACTCGGCCCTGCTGTCGCGCGCGACGGTGCAGGTGCTCAAGAGCCTGGATGCCGAGGAGCTGGGCCAGCTCATTGCCCGCGGTTCGGCAGAACTCGGCGTGCCCGAGCCCACGCCCGAGGCCGCGCAGCGCCTCATCGGCTATGCGGACGGCGATGCGCGCCGGCTGCTCAATGCCTTCGACACGGCGGCCTCGCTCGCGCAAGGCGCGCAGATCGACGAGCCGCTGCTGGAGCGGGCCCTGGGCGAGCAGCTGCGCCGCTACGACAAGGGTGGCGACCAGTTCTATGACGTCATCTCCGCCCTGCACAAGTCGGTGCGCGGCAGCAGCCCGGACGGTGCGCTCTACTGGTTCGCGCGCATGCTGGATGGCGGCGTGGATGCCCGCTACATCTCGCGCCGCCTGATCCGCATGGCCAGCGAAGACATCGGCCTGGCCGACCCGCGCGCGCTGCGCATCACGCTGGACGCGGCCGAGACCTACGAACGCCTGGGCACGCCCGAGGGCGAGCTGGCTCTGGCCGAGGCCGTGGTCTATCTCGCCATCGCGCCCAAGTCCAACGCCGTCTACAAGGCCTTCAACGAGGTCAAGGCCTTCATCAAGCAGGACCAGTCCCGCCCCGTGCCCGTGCATCTGCGCAATGCGCCGACGCGGCTGATGAAGGAACTGGGCTATGGCAAGGCCTACCGCTATGCCCACGACGAGCCCAATGCCTATGCGGCCGGCGAGCAGTACCTGCCGGACGGTCTCGAAGACCAGCGCTGGTACGAGCCTGTGCCGCGCGGCCTGGAGCTGCGCATTGCCGACAAGCTGGCCGAACTGCGCCGGCTGGACGATGAGGCTGCTGGCGAAGGCTAGCGCGGCACTCGCCGCGCTGTGCCTGGGCTTGGCGGCGCATGCCGCCGACGGCCCCACGCTGACCCGCGTGCGCGACACCGGCGTCATCGTCATCGGCTATCGGCCGGCGTCCCTGCCTTTCTCGTTTCTCGACGCCCAGTTGCGCCCCACCGGCTACACGGTGGAGTTGTGCGACCGCATCGTCGCGGCGGTGCGCACCAAGCTCCAGTTACCCGACCTCGAAGTGCGCCGTGTCGAGGTCGCCTCGGCCACGCGCATGCCCCTGGTCATCAACGGCACCCTGGACCTGGAGTGCGGCATCACCACCAACACGGCCGAGCGGGCGCGCAGCCAGGCCTTCTCGCTGACCATCTTCATCGCCGAGACGCGGCTGATGACGCGGGCCGCCGATCGCGTGCAGGGCCTGGCCGACCTGGCCGGTCGCCCGGTCGCGTCGACCATCGGCACGACCAGCATCCAGCACCTGGCCAAGGTCAACGAGCAGCAGGCATTGGGCATCCGCATTCTTGGCGGCCTGGACGATCCCGAGGGCTTCCAGCTGCTGCGCAGCGGCCGCGCCTCGGCCTTCCTGATGGACGACGTGCTGCTGCGTGCGCTGCTCGCCCAGCAGGGTCCGGGTGCGGACGACTACCGCATCTCCGACCAGGCGCTGACGGTGGAGCCCTATGCCATCGGTCTGCGAAAGGGTGACCCACAGTTCAAGGCCTTGGTCGACGAGGTGCTGGCCGGTCTCTACCGCAGCGGCGAGATCCACGCCATCTACCGCCGCTGGTTCGAGTCGCCGCTGCCGTCCCAGGGCCTGAACCTGAAGCTGCCGATGAGTGCGGCCTTCCGCCGCGTCATCGCGAATCCCACGGATTCGCCGGATCCCGAGAAATACCGCTGATCAGCGGAAGGCGTCCAGCTGGATGCCGTGCCGGTTCAGCTTGTCGTACAGCGTCTTGCGCGGCGTGCCCAGCAGTTCCATGGCGGCGGGCACCTTGCCCTGGACGCGGCGCAGGGCCTGCTCGATGAGGGCCTTTTCGATGACGTCCATCTGCTTGGCCAGCGGCAGGCTGGGCACGGCCTGCAGGGCGGCCTGGGGATCGAGGTCGTCCAGGGCCAGCACGAAGCGGTCGGCGGCGTTGCGGATCTCGCGCACATTGCCGGGCCAGTCATGGGCCATCAGCTCGCGTAGCTTCTCTGGCGTCAGCTCGGGCGCGGCGCGCTCGTAGCGGGTGCAGGCCTGGGCGACGAAATGCTCGAACAGCAGCGGGATGTCCTCGCGGCGCTCGCGCAGCGGCGGCAGCTGCAGCGTGGCGATGTTGAGGCGGTAGTAGAGGTCGCTGCGGAACTCGCCCTTGGCGGCCTGCTCCTTCAGATCGGACTTGCTGGCGGCGATGAAGCGCACATTGACCGGCAGCTCCTCGTTGGAGCCCAGGCGTTCGACGCGCCTTTCCTGCAGCACGCGCAGCAGCTTGATCTGCAGCGCGATGGGCATGGTCTCGATTTCGTCCAGCAGCAGGCTGCCGCCATTGGCATGCTCGATCTTGCCGATGCGGCGCTTGGCGGCACTCGTGAACGAACCTTGCTCATGGCCGAACAACTCGCTCTCGAACAGCGCCTCGGGCAGGCCGCCACAGTTGATGGCGACGAAATGGCGGTCGCGCCTCGCGCTCTGGTCGTGCAGGCAGCGGGCCACCAATTCCTTGCCCGTGCCGGTCTCGCCGACGATGAGGACGTCGGCCGAAGTGCCGGCCAGGTTCAGCACCTGGCGGCGCAGCTGCTGCATGGCGGGCGACTGGCCGAGCAGGGCGGCCTCGATGCCGCTGGCGCGCTGCAGCTGGGTGCGCAGCTCGTCGGCCGAGTGGCGCAGGGTGCGCAGGTCCAGGGCCCGGCGGGCCACGTCCACCAGGCGCTCCGGGGCGAAGGGCTTCTCGATGAAGTCGTAGGCGCCGGCGCGCATGGACTGCACGGCCATGGTCACGTCGCCATGGGCCGTGATGAGGATGGTGGGAATGTTCGCGTCGGTGGCCTGCACATGGGCGAGCAGGGCGCGGCCATCCATGCCGGGCAGGCGCACGTCGGTGATGACGACGATGGGTGCGCCAGGCTGGATGTGGGGCAGGGCCTCCTCGGCGCTGCGGCAGGGCAGGACGGCGAAGCCTTCCAGCTCCAGCGTCTGCGTCAGGCTCACCCGCACCGGCAGGTCGTCCTCGACGAACACCACCTTGTAGCCCTCAAACATCTTGGCTCTCCCATGCTTCGACCCCGAGGTCGAACTCGAAACTCATGCCGTGCTCCAGACGCACCGCGCGCAGCGTGCCGCCGAACTCATGCACGATCTTGGCCGAAATGACCAGGCCCAGGCCCAGGCCTTCGCCGGCCGGCTTGGTGGTGAAAAAGGGCTCGAAGAGATGCAACAGCTGCTCTTCGCCAACGCCCGCGCCGCTGTCCTGCACCTGCACCAGCACGCGCCGCCCGCCATCCTGTGCGGTGGCCCGCACACGCAGGTGGCGTTCAGTCTGCTGCTGCATCGCGTCGATGGCGTTGCCGAAGAGATTGACCAGCACCTGCTCGAGCCGGTTGGCCTCGGCGCGCACGCGCAGGCCCGTGGGCACGTCGACGTCGGTCTGCAGGTCGATGGCGCGGCTGCGGTGCTCCAGCAGCAGCAGGGCGTTGCGCACGCAGTCCAGCAGCGACACGGCGCCCGTGACCTGCTCGTCGGCCTTGCGCGCAAAGCTCTTCAGCTGGCGGGTGATCTGGCCCATGCGCTCGACCATGTCGTCCATCAGCTTCAGATTGGTGGCGACGGCGTCCTGGCGGCCGCTCTCCAGCAGCCGGATCGAATTGCGCGCCAGGGCCCGCAGCGCCGTCAGCGGCTGGTTGACTTCGTGCGACAGCCCGGCCGACATCTGGCCCAGCACGGCGAGCTTGCTGGCCTGCAGCAGCTCGCCCTCGGTCTGCAGGCGCTGGGCGATCTGGGTCTTCAGCGCGTCATTGGTCTGGCGCAGTTCGGCGGTGCGGCTGTCCACCAGTTGCTCGAGCTGGCCATGGGCCAGCCTCAACTCGGTCTGGGCTTTGGTGATCTGGCGCAGCGCGCGCCGGCGCGAGGACAGATAGAGCACCAGCAGGCCGATGCTGGCGCCGAAGGCCGCGCCACCCCAGGCGGCGAGCTGGGCACGCTGCTTGACCTCCGTCAGGTCCGACAGGGCCACCAGGCGCAGGCCCAGCGGCACCAGCTGGCGCTGCTGGGCCAGCATGGGGCGTGCACCGGGCAAGGGCAGGGCGACCTGCTGGCCCTGGTGCACCTCCAGCGAGGCGGGCAGGTCGAGGTCGGCGCCGACGGCCTGCGGGTAGCGGGCGCTGGCCTGCAGGGCCTGGCGGCGCGAGGGGTCGGCGTGGCCGAGGACGGTGTACTTCCAGGCCGGCACCGAACTCATGATGACGACGTCCTGGTCATCGGCGACGAGGATGCGCTCGTTCTGCGAGCGCAGGCCAAGGTCGATCCAGGTGGCCTCCAGCGGCGCGAGGTTGAAGCGCACGACGATGACGCCGACCGCCTGACGGGCCTGGCGCAGCGGGTGCAGCAGATAGAAGTCGGTGCTGCCGGTGTTGGGGTCGGCGGCGAAGAAGTGGCTGCGGTCCTGGGCCAGGGACTCGGCCAGGCGCGCCGGCGGGGTCAACGTCTCGCTGGCGGACAAGACCCGGCCCTGGCTGTCGGCGATGAAGATCTGGTTGGTGCCGGCGCGCACGTTGACGCGGGCCAGCGTCTGGCTCGCGACGCGGCGGCGTTCGCTGTCCTCGGGTGCCTGCATCAGCGCCAGCAGCGTCGGGTCGATGGCCAGCAGGCTGGGCAGGGAGGCATGCCGGCCGAGTTCGGCAGCGAGGTTGCTGGCATAGAGCTCCAGCCTCTCGGTGCTGAGCGCCGACAGCTGGTCGCGGCCGCTGCGTTCACTCAAGCGGTGCGCGAGCACGAAGCCGAGCACCATCAGCAGGCCGGTCAGGAAGAGATGGAAGCCCGGTCGGCTCAGCAGCCGGAGCAGGCGCAGCGCGCGCGGACGGGGAGATTCAGGCACAGGCATGGCAAAACGGCCGCCTAGTGTGCACACGCCGCAGCGTGCTTGACAGGGGCCGCGGCAGTTTTTTAGGCCTTGGCGGAGAACCGCCCGCGGTCGCTGCGGTTTGTGCGGATTTCCGCCCAGTTTTCGGTGGCCGACACTCGTGAAATCTGACCAGGGCCGCCCTCGTGGGATGGATCGAACGGTCGGCTGTTTCAACCCGTCGGTGAATACCCTTGAAACACCGCCGCGAACCGTGTTTTGGCACGAGGGTTGCGATTTGTCCCAGGTCTCATGGCGCATGCTGCGCCCAACACAAAATCAACTGGAGCCCTTATGGAGACTCTGATTCAACAGATCATCAACGGCCTGGTGCTGGGGAGCATGTATGCCCTCGTCGCTCTCGGCTACACGATGGTCTACGGCATCATCAACCTCATCAATTTTGCCCACGGCGAGATCCTGATGGTGGGCGCCATGGTCAGCTGGACGCTGGTCACGGCCTTGGCGGACTCCGGCATCCCCGGCTGGCTGCTGATGGTGATCGGGCTCGCGGCCGCCATCATCGTCTGCGCCACCTTGAACTTCGCGGTCGAGAAGATCGCCTACCGGCCGCTGCGCAATGCACCGCGCCTGGCGCCGCTGATCACGGCCATGGGCATGTCGCTGCTGCTGCAGGTGCTGGCGATGATCATCTGGAAGCCGAATCCCAAGCCCTTCCCGCTGCTGCTGCCGACCACGCCCTTCGACCTGGGCGGCCCCGTCATCACGGTCACGCAGTGCCTGATCCTGGGCCTGACGGTCTGCATCCTGGCAGCCCTGATGTACCTCGTGAACTACACGCGCCTCGGCCGCGCGATGCGCGCCACCGCCGAGAACCCGCGCGTGGCCGGCCTGATGGGCGTCAAGCCCGACTTCATCATCTCCACCACCTTCGTCATCGGCGCGGCACTCGCTGCCGTGGCCGGCCTGATGTGGGCGGCCAACTACGGCACGGTGCAGCACACCATGGGCTTCATGCCCGGCCTGAAGGCCTTCACGGCCGCGGTGCTGGGCGGCATCGGCAACCTGGCCGGCGCCGTTGTCGGTGGCGTGTTGCTGGGCCTGATCGAAGCGATTGGCGCCGGCTACCTCGGCGACCTGACCGGTGGCGTGCTGGGCAGCCACTACGCCGACATCTTCGCCTTCGTCGCCCTCATCCTCGTGCTGACGCTGCGCCCCTCGGGCCTGCTCGGCGAGCGTGTGGCCGATCGCGCCTGAAGGGAGCCAGGACATGGACACCAAAAAGATCTTCACCTTCCTCGCGGCCGCCATCGGCCTGCTGGTTGTGCCGTTGTTCGCACAGCAGCTCGGCAATGGCCCGGTCCGCATCATCGACCTGGCACTGCTGTATGTGCTGCTGGCGCTGGGGCTCAACATCGTCGTCGGCTATGCCGGCCTGCTCGACCTGGGCTACGTCGCGTTCTACGCGGTCGGCGCCTACATGTTCGCGTTGATGTCGAGCCCGCACCTCAGCGAGAACTTCGAGGCCATCCAGGCGGCGTTCCCGACGGGTCTGCATTCGCCGCTGTGGCTGGTCATTCCGGCCGGTGCGGCGCTGGCGGCCTTCTTCGGTGTGATGCTGGGGGCGCCAACGCTGAAGCTGCGTGGCGACTACCTGGCCATCGTCACGCTGGGCTTCGGTGAAATCATCCGCGTCTTCCTGAACAACCTGGAATACCCGATCAATGTGACCAACGGCCCGCGCGGCATCGGCCAGATCGACTCCTTCCACGTCTTCGGCGTGGACCTCGGCAAGTCCTGGGAAGTCTTCGGCTTCACGCTGCCTTCGGTGACGCTGTACTACTACCTCTTCCTGGCCCTCGTGGTGGCGGGCGTGGTGATCTGCTATCGCCTTGAGCAGTCGCGCATCGGCCGCGCCTGGATGGCCATCCGCGAGGATGAGATCGCCGCCAAGGCCATGGGCATCAACACCCGCAACCTGAAGCTGCTGGCCTTCGGCATGGGCGCCACCTTCGGCGGCGTGTCGGGCGCGATGTTCGCCAGCTTCCAGGGCTTCGTGTCGCCCGAGTCCTTCAGCCTGCAGGAGTCGGTCATGATCGTCGCCATGGTGGTGCTGGGCGGCATCGGCCATATCCCCGGCGTCATCCTCGGCGCGCTGATGCTGTCGGCCCTGCCCGAGGTGCTGCGCTACGTCGCCGGCCCGCTGCAGCAGATGACCGACGGCCGCCTGGATGCGTCCATCCTGCGCCAGCTGCTGGTGGCCCTGGCCATGATCGGCATCATGCTGGCCCGCCCGCGCGGCCTGTGGCCGGCGCCAGAGCACGGCAAGGTCGCTCCGCCGGCCGCCAAGTGAAGGGAGGGGACACCATGAGCATCCACGACAACATCGTTCTCAACGTCAGCGGCGCGTCCAAGCGCTTCGGCGGCGTGCAGGCCCTGTCCGACGTCGGCATCCAGATCCAGCGCGGCCAGGTCTACGGCCTGATCGGCCCCAACGGCGCCGGCAAGACGACCTTCTTCAACGTCATCACGGGGCTGTACACGCCCGACGGCGGCAGCTTCTCGCTGGGTGGAACGCCCTACACGCCCCAGGCCGTGCACCAGGTCGCCAAGGCCGGCATCGCCCGCACCTTCCAGAACATCCGCCTCTTCGCCGACATGACGGCCATCGAGAACGTCATGGTCGGCCGCCACATCCGCACCAGGTCCGGTCTCATCGGCGCGGTGTTCCGCACGCCGAAGTTCAAGGCCGAGGAGGCCGCCATCAAGGCCCGTGCCCAGGAACTGCTGGACTATGTCGGCATCGGCAAGTACGCGGAGTACAAGGCGCGCACGCTGAGTTACGGTGACCAGCGTCGCCTCGAGATCGCTCGCGCTCTCGCCACCGATCCGCAGCTGATTGCGCTGGACGAGCCGGCCGCCGGCATGAACGCGACCGAGAAGGTCGTGCTGCGCGAGCTGATCGACCGCATCCGCAACGACGGCCGCACCATCCTGCTCATCGAGCACGATGTGAAGCTGGTCATGGGCCTGTGCGACCGCGTGACGGTGCTGGACTACGGCAAGCAGATCGCCGAAGGCACGCCGGCGGAGGTGCAGAACAACGAGAAGGTCATCGAGGCCTATCTGGGCGCTGGCCACAAGCCGCATTGATGACCCACCCCCGTAGCGCTTCGCGCTCCCCCTCAAGGGGGCGCACCCAGTGGCCTGACAAAGCCAGTTCCACGGGTGCCGCTGGGTAAATCACGACGTGAATCGAGAGATCGACATGACAACAAAGCAAACCCTGCTCAAGGTCAGCGGCCTGAAGGTCGCCTACGGCGGCATCCAGGCCGTCAAGGGCGTCAGCTTCGAGGTGCGCGAGGGCGAACTGGTGTCGCTGATCGGCGCCAATGGCGCCGGCAAGACGACGACGCTGAAGGCGGTCACCGGCCTGCAGCCGATTGCTGCCGGCAGCGTGGAATATCTCGGCAAGGCCATCAAGGGCCAGGGCGCCTGGGACCTGGCCAAGCAGGGCCTGGTCATGGTGCCGGAAGGCCGTGGCACCTTCACGCGCATGACCATCACCGAGAACCTGCAGATGGGCGCCTACAACCGCAAGGACGGCGAGATCCAGGCGGACATCGACAAGGTCTTCGGCCTGTTCCCGCGGCTGAAGGAGCGCGCCAAGCAGCTGGCCGGCACCATGTCCGGCGGCGAGCAGCAGATGCTGGCCATGGGTCGCGCGCTGATGGCCCGCCCCAAGGTGCTGCTGCTGGACGAGCCGTCCATGGGTCTGTCGCCCATCATGGTGGACAAGATCTTCGAGGTCGTGAACGACATCCACCAGCAGGGCGTGACGGTGCTGCTCGTCGAGCAGAACGCCAGCCGCGCGCTGCAACTGGCCAACCGCGGCTATGTGATGGAGTCGGGCGAAGTGACGATGGACGGCGAGGGCAGTGCGCTCTTGAACGACCCCAAGGTCCGCGCCGCGTATCTGGGCGAATAAATCTCCCACAACAAAAAACGCCCGGCACTGCCGGGCGTTTTGCTTTGCGGGGTCGGCAGCCGATCAGAGGCTGGCCACCACGCTGACGTCGGTCACGCCGGTCGCCACGCGGACCGTCTTGACGCTGGCCACCGGCGACGCCGGCGCCGTGCCGCCGGCCTGGCGGGCCATCTTTTTGAAGGTGCAGAGCATCTCGGTCTTGCTCAGCGACACGACGGCATAGCCCTGGGCGTCGCTGTCGACATGCTTGATCCAGGGGTTGTTGACCGTCGGCGGCACGCCCGTCGTCGAGTTGGCGAAGGGGTTGAGGCGCTTCACGACTTCCGACGCGGGCACGAAGTTGGCCGGGATGCCCAGGGCCGCAGCCAGCGACTGCTGGATCAGGCCGAACAGCGTCATCGCGGCGACCGACTTGCCGGCACCGGCCAGCGCGGCGATCGTGCCCGCGACGATGGTGCCCATATTGCCGTTCTGGGTCTCGTCGAAGGTGTTGATGATGGCCTTGGACAGCGTCGCCGTCGGCGCGAAGGCTGCCGCCGGCACCTTGCCGGCCAGGATGGCGCCCTGCACGGCGGCCTGGATGGCCGCGGTGTTGCTCAGGTCGGTCACGCCGGCGGCGATGGCGATGGCGGCGCTCAGCATCTGGATGGCAATGCCTTCGGCCTCGGCCTCGCTGGTCGCGACCAGCGGCTTCAGCGCTGCGAACGCCGGCTGGGTGGCCGCGCTGTAGAAGTAGCTGAAGTTGGAGTTGCTGGACACGCCGGCCGTGACGAGATCGACCATGGCCGGCACGGGCGTGGCGGCGTCGTAGTCGGCCATCACCACGCCGGCGTAGAAGGCGTGGATGTCACCGGTGACTGCCACCACGTTCTTCACGCCCTTGGCGAGCAGCTGGCCCATCAGGTATTTGCGCTCGGCGTTGAAGCCGTCCCACTGGTCCGCGTTCAGCACGAACTTGGCCTTGAAGGCGGCGGGCGCGGTCGGGATCTTGTTGCCGTCCATGCCCATGCGCAGCAGCGAGACCTCGTTGCCCCAGACCTTCCACTGCGCGGTGGAGGTGGTCATGGTCTGCACCCACCACTGGCGCTGCGCGCCGCCGAGCACGCTGACCAGGGCCAGCGGGTCGGGCAGGGTGGCGCCGGCGGCGATCTTGGCGGCTTCGACGCCGGCCAGCGTGGCCTGCGGCACCAGATAGCGAGCGCCGATGGAGCCGACGGCCTGGCCCGTCAGCGGGCTGGGCGCGGCTTCGGGGATGAGGTGGTCGGCGCGGTAGAGGCGCTGGTCGGTCATGACCAGGTGCATCAGCTTGCCGAACTTCAGGTCGCGGTAGATGCGGATGCCGGTGATGCCGGCGCCCGGGTCCAGCGTGAACGAGATGTCGGCCGGCATGTTCTCGAACCAGGCCTGGTTGGCCGCCAGGCGGCGCG
>CBHWBD010000165.1:0-11714 GCA_966111775.1 uncultured Comamonadaceae bacterium
CCAGTTCGAGCAGGTCAACCCCAGCATCTCCATCGAGACCGATGCACCGGTGGCCCTGGTCGACAAGGTCGCCGCCAAGAAGGGCAACGCGGCACTGGCCAAGGCTTATCTCGACTTCCACTGGACGCCGGAGGCCCAGGAAATCATCGCCAGGAACAACTTCCGCCCGCGCGACCCGGCAATCTTCAAGAAGCACGCCCAGCGCTTCGCCAACATCAAGCTGTTCACGGTCGACCAGACCCTGGGCGGCTGGGCCAAGGTCAGCAAGCAGCACTTCGCCGACGGCGGGACGTTTGACCAGGTGATGGCGAGCATCAAAAGATAAATGGCTGCCCTCCTCTCGGCACGCCGCCGCGTGCTGCCCGGCTTTGCACCCACGCTCGGCTTCACGCTGTTCTATCTGTCGCTGATCGTGCTGGTGCCGCTGGCCGCGGTCTTCCTGAAGTCCTCGGGTCATGGCTTCGACGCCTTCTGGGCGGCGGCCACCTCGCCGCGCGTGATGGCCTCGTACCGCTTGAGCTTCGGTGCCTCGCTGATCGCGGCCTTCATCAACCTCTTCTTCGGCCTCATCCTGGCCTGGTGCATCGTGCGCTATGAGTTCCCGGGCAAGAAGCTGGTCGATGCCCTCATCGACCTGCCCTTCGCCCTGCCCACCGCCGTGGCCGGCATCGCGCTGACCGCGCTGTACGCGCCCAACGGCTGGGTCGGCTCCCTCTTTGCGAAGTGGGACATCAAGATCGCCTTCACACCGCTGGGCGTGCTGCTGGCCCTGATCTTCATCGGCCTGCCCTTCATCGTGCGTACCGTGCAACCGGTGCTGGAGGACATGGAGACCGAGCTGGAAGAAGCCGCCGCGTCGCTCGGCGCCCAGCGCTGGACGACCTTCCGCTACGTGGTGCTGCCGACCCTGCTGCCCGCCCTGCTGACCGGCTTCGCGCTGGCCTTCGCGCGCGCCGTCGGCGAATACGGCTCGGTCATCTTCATCGCCGGCAACATCCCCATGGTGAGCGAGATCACGCCGCTGATGATCATTGCCAAGCTGGAGCAGTACGACTACGTCGGCGCGACGGCCATCGCCGCCGTCATGCTCATCGCCAGCTTCGTGTTGCTGCTGATCATCAACGGCTTGCAGGCCTGGAGTTCGCAGCGGGGAGCACGCAAATGATGAGCCCCCACGTTCGCTTCGCTCTCTGCCCCCCGAGGGGACGCGCTGCTTCCCTTGGGACGGCCCGGCGGGAGCAGCCATGAGCACCGCACTGCACCTCGCGCCGGCGCGTGCCCGCGCCAAATACCAGGACAACCCCGCCACGCGCGAATCGCCCGCCGTGCGCTTCACGCTGCTGGCCCTGGGCCTGGGTTTCTTCGGCATCTTCCTGCTGCTGCCGCTGGTGGCCGTCTTCACCGAGGCCCTGCGCAAGGGCTGGGAGCTCTACTTCTCGTCGCTGGCCGACGAAGAGACGCTGTCGGCCATCAAGCTGACGCTGACGGCGGCCTTCATCGCCGTACCGCTCAACCTTGTCTTCGGCGTCAGCGCGGCCTGGCTGATCGCCAAGCATGAGTTCCGCGGCAAGCAGCTGCTGATCACGCTGATCGACCTGCCCTTCTCGGTCTCGCCCGTCGTCGCCGGTCTGATGTATGTGCTGATCTTCGGCGCCCAGGGCTGGTTCGGCCCCTGGCTGCAGGAACATGACGTGAAGATCATCTTCGCCGTGCCCGGCATCGTGCTGGCGACCGTCTTCGTCACCTTCCCCTTCGTCGCCCGCGAGTTGATCCCGCTGATGCAGGCCCAGGGCAAGGACGAGGAAGAGGCCGCCACCGTGCTCGGCGCCAGCGGCTGGCAGACCTTCCGCCGCGTGACCCTGCCCAACATCAAGTGGGGCCTGCTCTACGGCGTCATCCTGTGCAACGCCCGCGCCATGGGCGAGTTCGGCGCGGTGTCGGTCGTGTCCGGCCATGTGCGCGGCCTGACCAACACGCTGCCGCTGCACGTCGAGATCCTCTACAACGAATACCAGTTCGCCGCCGCCTTTGCCGTGGCCTCGCTGCTGGCGCTGCTGGCGCTGGTGACACTGGCGGTCAAACAATTCATCGAATGGCGCGCCTCTGTCGCGTCGAAGGAAGCGTGATGGGCATCCAGGTCCAAAACATCCACAAGAGCTTCGGCAATTTCACGGCCCTGGGCGACGTGTCGCTGGACTTCCCGCGCGGCGAACTGGTCGCCCTGCTCGGCCCCTCGGGCTGCGGCAAGACCACGCTGCTGCGCATCATCGCGGGCCTGGAGCAGGCCGACGCGGGTCGCGTGCTGCTCGACGGCCACGACGCCTCCGACACCCATGTGCGCGAGCGCCAGGTGGGCTTCGTCTTCCAGCATTACGCGCTGTTCCGCCACATGACGGTGTTCGACAACGTCGCCTTCGGCCTGCGCGTGAAGCCGCGCAAGCAGCGCCTGCCCGAGGCCGAAATCAAGAAGCGCGTCACCGAACTGCTCAAGCTCGTGCAGCTGGACTGGCTCGGCGACCGCTTCCCGCCGCAGCTGTCCGGCGGCCAGCGCCAGCGCATCGCCCTGGCCCGGGCGCTGGCCGTCGAGCCGCGCGTGCTGCTGCTGGACGAACCCTTCGGCGCCCTGGACGCCAAGGTGCGCAAGGAGCTGCGCCGCTGGCTGCGCCGCCTGCACGACGAGCTGCACATCACCAGCATCTTCGTGACCCATGACCAGGACGAGGCCCTGGAAGTGGCCGACCGCATCGTGCTGATGGACCACGGCCGCGTCGAGCAGGTCGGCACGCCGCAGGAGGTCTACGAGCGCCCGGCCACGCCCTTCGTCTACGGCTTCCTCGGTGCCGTCAACCGCTTCGTGGGCCAGGCCCGGGGCGGCGTGCTGCACATGGGCGAGCACCAGCTGCCCGGCGCCATCGCTCACGCCAGCGAGGGCGAAGTGCTGGCCTATGCCCGCCCGCACGAGCTGCAGATCCGCACCGACGAGGCCGCGCCCGGACTGTCGGCCACGGTGGAGCGCGTGCTGTCCTTCGGCGCCAGCGCCCGCGTCGAGCTGATCGGCCCCGACGGCCAACCGCTGGAAGCCGAATTGACCCGTGACGAGGCCGAGTCCCTGCGCCTGCAGGGCGGCCAGCGCGTCAAGCTCAGCGCCAACCGGCTCAGCCTGTTCGAGGCCGGCGCCGGCATCTGAGTCGCGAACTAGGGGGCAGCCGCGCCAGGCTGTCCGCTCACCGCCAGGCATTGCGTCTTTCCCTAGGCAGGCCCACGCCTTCGATATCCGTCGGCGGGCCCGCTCGGGGAGAGCGCCATGCCCTTGTCCGCCTCGCAGCGCCGTCTGACTGCCATCACGGCGCTCGCCATCGTCGGCGCCTATCAACTCACACAACCCGCCCACGCCGGTGGGCTGCCTCGCCCGGCAGCCAGCAGCCCGCAGGAAAGCGCGCCCAAACGGCGTGCCGCCGAGCCCCTGCGCTTCGACCCGCCGGCCGCAGGCCCCGCGCACCCGTCGGCCTATCAGGCCTGCATCGATGCTCCTTCGCCCGACGGCCTGGCCATTGACTGCCAGGCCTTGCTGAAGCCACCCGCTGCGGCCAAGCCCCCACGCCCCCGGTGACGCCCCGCCGCAGGCCGACTCCGGCATCCAGGGAATATTGCCCCAGCCCCCTAGCATGCCGCTCATCCACAAAGTTATTGATTTGCGCCTGTCCAGCCAGGCGTAGCTTTGAAGTCTTTCAAGGCAAGGCTCGATGTCGACATCACCTGCCGGCGTGCCCTGCCAAGGGGACTGCCATGCCTGCTCAAGCCTCCGCGCATCGCAAGTTCGGCCGCGCCGCCTGCGCCGCCGTCTGCGTCTGCATGTTCGCCCAGCCCGCGAGCGCCGGTGACGCGCCACGTCCTGCCGCGGCCGCCAGTGCCGCCAGCGCGTCCAAGCACGCCAACAACACGCCGCTGCGCTTCGACCCACCCGCGGCGGGGCCGCGCGGCCCGACGCGCGCGGACTACGAATACTGCATCGAGCATCCTTCGCTGGACGGCCTGTACACGGACTGCTCGGCGCTGCTGCCCGACATCCCGCCCAAGCCCGCGACAGCAGCCAAGCCCGCCAAGCCACGCTAGACACCCGGCCGGCCGGGCCGCGGGCCTCGGCTTATTCGGCGGCCGCATGGACTGCTGAGGATTGCTTCGTTCCGTGCAGCGAGCGGGCTGCGCACACTGGCCCCACGTCATCCAACCGGAGCCTCCCGTGAGCATCACCGCCATCAACGTCCGCAACCAGTTCCGCGGCACCATCAAGGAAATCATCGAAGGTCCGGTGGTCTCCGAGGTCGATGTCGTCACCCGCAGCGGCGACGTCGTCACCTCCGTCATCACGACGCGCTCGGTCAAGGACCTGGGCCTGGAGGTCGGCCGCGAGGTCGTCGCCCTCGTCAAGTCCACCGAAGTGTCGATCGCGACGCTGTGAGGCCGTGGCCATGAGTTACCGAGCGCCGCGCATCCTCATCATCCCGGGCCTGCACGACAGCGGCCCGACGCATTGGCAAACCTGGCTGCAGGGCCAGTACCGCGACACCCGCCGCGTCACCCAACGCGACGCCAGCAAACCGGAACTGGAACGCTGGGCCGAGCGCATCCAGCGCACGCTGGAAGTCGCGGGCGACGGCGAATGGCTGGCCGTCGCCCACAGCTTCGGCTGCCTGGCGCTGGCGCGGCATCTGGCCGACCAGCCGGATTCGGCGATCCGCGAAGCCCTGTTCGTCGCACCGGCCGAGCCGGACAAGTTCGGCATCGCCGAGTCCTTGCCCCACCATCGCCTGCCGCGCCGCTCACGCCTGATCGCCAGCGCGAACGACCCCTGGATGAGCGCGGCCAGCGCCGCGCGCTGGGCCCACCGCTGGGGCGCCAGCTACAGCAACCTCGGGCCGGTCGGTCACATCAATGCCGAGGCCGGCTTCGGACCTTTTCCGATCGCCAAGAGCTGGATCGAGGCCGCGCGTGCGCGCGCCGCTGCCGAACAGCGGCCGCGCCACGCCGAGTTTCGCGAGTGGGCCTTTGCGGTCTAGGCCAGCGTGGCCTTGAACACCGCCAGCGTGCGCTCCCAGGCCAGTTGGGCCGACACCGGGTCGTAGCGCGGCGTCGTGTCGTTGTTGAAGCCGTGCTGGGTGCCGGCGTACGTGAACTGCTCGTAGCGCACGCCGGCCGCCTTCAGCGCGGCCTCGTAGGCCGGCCAGCTGGCGTTGACGCGCTCGTCGTTGCCCGCGTAGTGCAGCAGCAAGCGCGCCTTGATGCGGGGCACGTCTTCCAGTGCCGGCGCGCCGCCGTAGAAGGGCACGGCCGCCTGCAGTTCGGGCATCTGAGTGGCGACATGGTTGGACAGCGACCCACCCCAGCAGAAGCCGACGACGCCGACCTTGCCCGTGCTGTCCGGTAGGGCCAGCAGGCTGCGGCCGGCGGCGACGATGTCGGCGCGGGCCTTGGCCGGGTCGAGCTTGGCGAACAGGGCGCGGGCGTCGTCCTCGTTGCCGGGGTAGCCACCCAGCGGCGTCAAGGCATCGGGCGCATAGGCCACATAGCCGGCCAGGGCGAGGCGGCGAGCGATGTCCTCGATATGCGGGTTCAGGCCACGGTTCTCGTGCACGACCAGCACCGCCGGCAGCTTGCCCGCCGCGTTCGCCGGCCTGGCCAGATAGCCCTGCACCTTGCCGCTGCCCTGGGGCGAATCGACGGCATGGCGGCGGATGACGAGGCGCGGGTCATCGGCCTTGACCTGCTGGGCGCCGGCAAAGTCGGGGCTCAACGCGGCCAGCAGCGCCGCCGCGCCGGCCGGGCCGCCAGTGAAGGTGGCGGCCTGCTCCAGGAAACCGCGCCGGCTCAGATCACCATGCACATAGCGATCGAAAAGCGACCAGGCCAGGGGCGGGATGTCGGGACGGTTCATGCGAGCTCCTTCGGAAGTCAGGCAAGCAGGGAGGCCTGGAGTTTGCGCGTGTTGCCGCTCAGTTTCATGTCGGACAGAGCGCTGCGGATGTCGGACGGCAGCGTCAGCCCGTGGCGGGTCTTGAGCTCGAGCAGCAGTTCCAGCACGACACCCAGGTCACGCGGCGGCTCTGCAGGCCGCCCCTGAACGACGGCGCACAGCAGCGCGAAGGCCAGGTCGTGCACGTTCGGGTCGGCACGCAGGGCCGCCTGCAGGCTCTTGTGCAGACGGGCGGGCTTGACCAGAGGCGTGGAGAAAAGCGCCTGCACCAGGGAAAGCAGTTCGGCGTCGACCGGCAGGCGGCCCTGTTGATGCGCCTGCAGCAGCAGGTCCACCGCCGTCGCCGTCTGGCCGGGCTCCTTGCCGCACAGCGCCAGCACCAGCAGCAGGCGCGCCATCGGCGTCATCGGCGCGACCGGGTCCAGCAGCACGTCGAGAAAGGCGCGGTTGTACCAGTCGGCGGACCACCAGTCCCGGTTGCTGCCGAAGGCCTGCGCCCCTTCGGCGCACCAGGCCTCGAGGTCCGATGGCAGCAGCGCCGCGGCGTAGCGGATCAGGCCCTCGTCCTGGCCGCTGAACCACCAGTCGGTGAAGGAGTCCTCCGGCCATCCGGTCGGCTTGCGGCGCAACACGGCGATGTGGGTGATCGGCGTGTCGCGCGGCGCCGGCGCCGAACGCACATGGAAGTAGTGCTGGGTGTGGGGCTTGCCATCGACATCCCAGGTGCTGGCGCTGACGTCCCAGGTGTAACGGGCCACCAGGGCGCCGTCGGGTCCCAGGTCGGGATGGCGGCGGGCAAGCGCGGCATCGTCAGCGCCCGGGTGGCGGATGCGCGCGGCGGCGGCGAACAGCGCCGCCTCGGGGCCAGGCTCGATGGCATCGCCCAAGGCATAGCGGAAGGCGCGCGTGAACGGCGAATCGGGCAGCCCCCGAGCGATGTTCGGCGACGCACTGCCGGGCACGAGACGCAGCAAGGCTTGCACCTGCTCGATCTCAGCCGACTTCGCGCCCGCCGCAGCGTGGGCCGCGACTCGTTCGGCCAGCGCCTGCGGCGCGATGAACCCGCCGCGGTGGGTCGGGGAAGACAGCGGCGCCAGCCCCTTGCCATCGGCGATGAGCGCCATCAACGCGTCGATGCGCTCCGCCAGCAAGGCCACCGCGGCCGTGTTGCCGATCTCCGGATCGACCTGGCGCGGCGTCCGCTTGCCATCGAGCGCAAAGCACAACAGCCGCGCCAGTTCCCGTGCCAAAGGCTTGCGCACCTTGAGCGCACGTTTGGCCACCGGCGCAAAGCGCTTGCGGTCGTCGCCCGACAGCGGCGCGGCCATCGCCAGCCCCAGCAGGGCGCGCTCGAAGGCATCGACGTCATCGGCATGTTCGAAGACATGGGCGATGCACTCCACGAGTTCCTGGGCATCGGCGACGGGCGGCAGGCGGCGGTCCCCGTCCAGCGCCTGGGCCTGCTGCGTGGGAGCCGCGGCCGGCACAGCTACCGCGATCTCGGCCACCGGGCCCCCCACCACGCCGAGCAGTTGTTGCAACCGCGGCTGATGGGTGGCCGCCACCGTGCTTGCGAAGCCGGCCAATTGTTCGCGCGCCTGCGGCGTGAGCCCCCAGGCCTCGAGGCGCTTGAGCACGCCGGCCTGAATGGTGGCCGCCTCATGCAGCAGTGCCGGCACGATGGTTTCCGCGGCCCGCGCGGCCAGGCCGGGCTCGCGCTTCACCACGCGGTCGAGCAGCTTCAGCGCCGCATCGACCTGGGCCTTGACGGTCGCCGTCATCACCGGAGCCAGGGGCGCCAGCAAGCTGTCGCCCGCGGTCGGCTCGGCCTCGTCCAGGGCCTTCAGCGCCTCCAGCGCCATCGTCACCGTGGGCGGAATGCGGCTGGCACACAGGGCCAGGTAGCGTGGCAGATGCGGCTGCATCTCGGCCGCCGTGGGCGCCAGGTCGCCGTGAAAGCGCGAGAACCAGCTGGAGCGGTACTGCGGCCAGTCCTTCTCCAGCGCACCGAGGGTGAGATCCAGCAACTGGATGCGGGTGGCAAGGCCATCGTCCACCAGCGACAGCAGCAGCGGCCCCCAGGCCAGCTTGGGGTCCTTGCAGTATTTGTCGCTGGAGGCGAGCGAGGTCTCCGCCGTGCCTTCGATTTCGAAGACGCGCAGCAGCGAAGGCCGCAGGCCGGGATCGGCCGCGAACAGCTCGTCCAGCTTGTCGCGACTGCGGATTGCATGCGGCAGGCCGATCAGGCGCAGCACATGCGCTTCCTCATCGGTGGGTTGCAGCATGCCGGTGTAGAGCACGGGCCACACCGCCCGGGCCCAGGTCTGATGGCTCCGCATGGCCTCGAGGAGACCGGAGCGATCGGCGCTGCGCGGCTTGAATTCGCGGCACAACGCGATCAGCAGGACCATGTCGACGACGCCCGCAGCCGCCACGTCCTGCGCCGTTCCGCACAGGATGACGGCCGTGTCCAGGGCCCGACGCTGCACGGGCGGCGTCTGCGCCCAGACCATGACAGCTTCACGCTGCTGCTCGCGCTCGGCCGCCGGCATGGCACGCAGCAGGTCGAGGGTCGCGCCGGCATCGCCGGCTCGCAGGGCGGATTCGAGGGAAGCTCGGCTCATGAAGGAAGGATTCGTTGGGTTTCGGCGGCCAGCACATGCTTGCAGGGGCCGCGCTGGCCTTGATGGGCGGCGAACCAGGGACAGGTGCAGCGCAGTTCGCCGTCGACCTCGCGCACGCGATGCTCCAGCTCGCCACTGCGCACCGTGGCCTCGAAGGGTTGCTGCTTCAGCACGGTGACGGCCTCTGCCTCCAGCAGACGCTGGGCGTCGGCCAGGCGGGGATGCATGTCCTCGATGCCGGACAGGTCCAGCGGCAGCACGCGGTGGAAGTAGTGGCTCTCGCTGACGTCGTAGCCGACCAGGCCGCTGGCGCCCAGCACGCGCAGCGCGTCGTCGACCTCGGCCGAAGCGAGTGACAGCTCGGCGGCGAGTTGCTCAGCGTTCAGGCGGGACTGCCAGTTCAGCGCGGCCCTCACGCCGGCCAGCACGGGTGCACCGCGCAGCCCGGCCTTCAGCAGCGCGCGCAGGGCCTTTCCCTCGCCGGAGAAGCCGCGCCAGACCTCGGCGCTCAGCGCCAGCGTGAAGCGGGCGCTGCCCAGGTCCACCACCCAGGCGCTGGCCTGGTGGCCGTCATCGGAATAGACCGCCAGCGAGCGCGCCGCGGGCAGCAGCCCGTTCAGCACCGCCAGGCGGCGCACGTCGGTCACCCGCACCGCGCCCGGCCCCGCTCGCGTGGACGTGAACAGGCCGCGCGGGCCCGGCGCCACCCACAGCGGCGTGCGACTGGTCGACGCCTTGGGCAGGGTGCGCAGGAAGCGCAGCCCTTCCAGCCCCGACACCTCGAAACGGCGCTTCATGGCTGCCTGGCAGGCCTGCACCTCCACCATGCCGCGCAGCCAGCGCAGGGGCAGGTCGACCTTGCGCTCGAGCACCTCGGTGGCGCCCGAGCGCAGCGTCAGCGCGTCGGCGCCGACCGACAGGTCCAGACCGGCGTCATCGCGGATTCGGGCCAGGGCCGCGCGCATGCCAGCGTTGAAGTCGACGTTGGTCGTACCCTTGCCCACCAACTCGCCGTCATAGGCCGCCGGCAGCAGGTCCACGCGCGCATAGGTGCTGCAGCACGAGGAGAAACCCTCGAAGCGCAGCAGGCCGCCGCCGGAGGTGATGACCGGATCCGCCAGCGCGATGGCGCGGGCAATGCTGTTGGCCGGCGTGAAGAAGCGCGCCTCGACGACAAGGTGCAAGGCAGTCAGCAGTTCGGCCGTGCGGCGCGGCTGCAGCAGCCGGCCCTCGAAGAAGTGAGGCGCCGCGCCACCATCGGCCGCCAGGGCCGTGGCCAGCGCCAGCCGCGGCCTGGCCTCGGTGGACAGGAAGGATTCATGGGGATAGCGGTAGGCCTGGATCACCGAATTCATCGCGCCGCATGATGCATCAGCGCAGATGTGAATAACGATATTGAAAAAACGTCGGCGACAGCATGCGCGCGGATTTGCAGAATCGCGGCGCATGAACTTCCAGCAGCTCCGCTCCGTCCGCGAGGCCCAGCGCCGCGGCTTCAACCTGACCGAGGTCGCCCAGGCCCTGCACACCTCCCAGCCCGGCGTCAGCCGCCAGATCCGCGAGCTGGAGGAGGAACTCGGCATCGAGCTCTTCGTGCGCGTGGGCAAGCGCCTGACCGGCCTGACCGAGCCGGGCGAGCAGGTGCTGCCCGTCATCGAGCGGCTGCTGCTGGAGGCCGAGAACCTCAAGCGCGCCGCCGACGATTTCGCCCAGGCCGGCAGCGGCCGCCTGCGCATCGCGGCCACGCACAGCCAGGCCCGCTACGCCCTGCCGCCCGCGGTGCGCGACTTCCGCGCCCATCACCCCGACGTCAGCCTGCATCTGCAGCAAGGCTCGCCCCAGCAGATCGCGCGCCTGCTGCTGGACGGTGAAGCGGATGTCGGCATCGCCACCGAAGCGCTGGCCCAGTACCCCGAGCTGGTCGCCCTGCCCTGCTACCGCTGGACCCACTCCGTCGTCGTGCCGCCCGGCCATCCGCTGCTGGACGGACCGCTGACCCTGCCGCGCCTGGCCCAGTTCCCCATCGTCACCTACGAGCCCGGCTACACCGGCCGCTCCCACATCGACGAGGCCTTTGCCGCCGCTCAGCTCTCGCCCCACATCGTGCTGAGCGCCATGGACGCCGACGTCATCAAGACCTATGTCGAGCTGGGCCTGGGCGTGGGCATCGTCGCTTCCATCGCCTTCGACGAGGAGCGCGACCGTCATCTGCACGCCATCGATGCCCGCCATCTGTTCGCAGACAACATGACGCGCCTCGCGGTACGGCGCAGCGCCTATCTGCGCGACTACGTCTACGAGTTCATCCAGACCTTTGCCTCGCCGCTCAAGCGCGAGGTGGTGGATGCCGCCCGCCACGAGCTGCCCGCCACCGCGGCGGAGCCCGTGCTGGCCTGGTCGAAAGCTGCATGAGCAAGCTCGAACTTCTTCTTTGCCCGCTCGCCGACGCCTCCCTAGAGTGAGGTCTCCCTCCCTAACTCCAAAGCCATGCGCCGCTTCCTCACCGCCCTTTCTCTCGCCGTCACCGCTACCGGCGCCTTTGCCCAGACCTCGCTGCTCAACGTCTCCTACGACCCGACACGCGAGCTGTATCAGGACTTCAACAAGGCCTTCGCCGCGCAATGGAAGGCCAAGACCGGCGAGACGGTCAGCATCAAGGCCTCGCATGGCGGCTCGGGCAAGCAGGCCCGCTCGGTCATCGACGGCCTGGAGGCCGATGTCGTGACCCTGGCCCTGGCCTATGACATCGACGCGCTGGCCGACAAGGGTCTGCTGGCCCAGGACTGGCAGAAGAAGCTGCCCCAGAACGCCAGCCCCTACACGTCGACCATCGTCTTCCTGGTGCGCAAGGGCAACCCCAAGCACATCGCCAACTGGCCCGACCTCGCCCGCAGCGGTGTCGACGTCATCACACCCAACCCCAAGACCAGCGGCGGTGCCCGCTGGAACTACCTGGCCGCCTGGGGCTATGCGCTGAAGAACGGCGGCACGCCGGCTTCGGCCAAGGACTTCGTCAAGCGCATCTATGCCAACACCAAGGTGCTGGACTCGGGCGCCCGCGGCGCGACGACGACCTTCGTCGAGCGCGGCATCGGCGACGTGCTGATCGCCTGGGAGAA
>CBHWBD010000166.1:0-11661 GCA_966111775.1 uncultured Comamonadaceae bacterium
CCTAGAGCTCGAAGAACTTTCGGCCCGCGGCGCCGATCTGGTTGTCCGTCGGATGATCCACGACCTCATGGCCGGCGATGCACTTGCCCACCTGCGGCCGATGCTTGTCGACATAGTGGCGGAAGTCCGCCAGCGCGGTTTTCGATGCCATGACGAGGACCGTCTGGTGCTCGCCGATTTCGTCGCAGACCTTGCCGAAGAACTCGTGCTGCGACCTGACTTCCGAACCGTGCTGGCCCGTCGGGTGCAGGCGCTCCCTGATGCGGCTCGGTTGGGCGGGCGCGGCATCCAGTTGCAGCAGCTTGGCTTGGTGGTGATCGATCCAGAGAACCGCGTGTTTCGCGGTTTTGACAGGGTGGGTCATGCCTTGTTTTCCAGTGTGTAGGTGCCTGTGGAGCACCCATGGCCAGGTGCTCGCAGAAGGATGGCCTCGACAGCGCTCCGCCGCTTTGATCGGCATCAACGTCGGCGGCACCGGAACTCGCCGATGCGGCATCCGCCCCCTACCGCGCCTGGCGGCGGCGACGCAAAGCCCCGGCAACGGATATTGATGCGCGTCAAGGCCGCTCGATCCGGAGTGCCGAAGATGGATTCGACTCAACTGCGAGGGGATTCCATGTTCAACGTTGGCACCATCGACCGTCTCTTGCGGGTCGTCGCCGGCCTGGCCCTCATCGCCGCTGTCTGGCTCGGCAGCATCGGTGCCTGGGGTTGGATCGGCCTGCTGCCCCTGTTCACGGGGCTCATCGGGTCCTGCCCGGCTTATCTGCCCTTCGGCTTCAGCACCTGCTCGGTCAAAGGCCGCAAGAGCAGCTGACACAAGCCCGCGAATCGCGAACCCGCATGCAAGCCTGCGTGGTGGCCTCAATAGGTCGTGTGCAGTTGCGAGTCGCCGGGCATGCGCTGGGGCAGCAGGATGCGGAACAGCGCACCGCCGTCGCTGCGATTCTCGGCAGTGATGTGGCCGCCATGGATCTCGACGATCTTGCGGCAGATCGGCAGGCCCAGGCCGGTCCCGCCGGACCCGTCCTTGGTCTGGCTTGATTGCACGAAGGCCTCGAAGATGGACTCGAGTTCGGCCGCCGGTATGCCCGGCCCGCGGTCGGCAACGACGATCATCACCTCGTCTTGCGGCGTGCCCGATGGCACCGGCGACAGCACGGTGACCGTGATCGTCCATCATGACGGCCGCACCGTCGGCCTGGTCGTCGACGCGGTGTCCGAAGTCGTGGCGCTGGACCCGGCCGGGATCCGGCCACGCCCCGGCGTCGGTGGCCAGCCGGATGCTGAACTCGTCGTCGGATTCGCCCAGCGCGACACCGCTTCCGGGCGATTGCTGCAGCTGATGGATCTGGCTTCCCTGTTGCGCGACCTCTGAACCCGCACGCCGGCAAGCGTCCGGCATGGCCGTCGCCCGGGCTGTGCCGAATCGCGACACGGAGGCGTTTGGCGCTGCTCCAGGAAGCAACGTTGGTGGCGCCCCTCAGACGGCCGTCTGCTCCAGGTTGGCAATTCGGGGGCAGGTCTTGACGCGCGTCAAATCCGGCGCAAGGAGCCGTCATAGCCTTTGAGCGGAATTGACTTTCGTTCAAGGAAAAATCATGAACACGAGGCTCTATCCGCTGCTTGCAGCTTTGCTTGCGGCCCCTTTGGCCTGGAGCGCCCCCAACACCGACGACGCCGCCATGCTCAAGCTGGCGGTCGGCAGCGGCTGCATGACCTGCCACCACATCGACCCCACGAGCAAGGGTCCCAATGATCCGGCGCCGATCGGGCCGGCGTGGCGCGATGTATCGGCCCGATACCGCGGCAAGTCCGGAGCAGAGGAGCAACTGACGCGCACGGTGATGGCCGGCTCCAACCCGTACAGCAGCCATTGGAAGGGCAAGGTGAGCGGCCTGGCCATGCCGCCCAACGAGGTGGCCATCAGCGAAGCGGATGCCCGCTTGCTGGTCGGGTGGATCCTGAGGATGGACGGCCCGAAGTAGCCCTTGCGCATGCGCAGCCTGGGTCTGCGCATGCCTCCTCACCGAAGAGCAAGGGCAAGCGGGAGGCTTTCGTCGGGGCTGGACAAGCGCCATGGCGTGCATTACTGTATGCAAATACAGTATTCGAGAGTTCGCCATGCCCTTCCCAAGACTGCTTCTCATCTCCCTGCCGCCGCCCGAAGTTGAAAGGCTGATGTCGGCCGCCGTCGAGAGACACGGCCTGGACATCCGCCTGGGCCCGGCGATGTTCCCGGCGTCGAACTGGCATCAGACCTGGTCGGACCGCTACCTCGACACGCCCTCCATGCGCAGCACCCTGCGGCGCGTCGGCGCCGGCATCGCGGCCCAGGCTTTCACCATGGTCCTGAACCGCATCGGCGGCCGCGAGTCCTGGTCATTCCAGGTGCAGGGCCGCCCACCCGGCTTCGACGACGTGCTCGATTCGGTGCTGACCGCCCTGCTGCGCGAGGGCTGTGGCGAAGGCTCCAGCCACTCGCCTCATCTGACACTCAGCGATGACGCGCCCGAACCTCTCGAATCGATCTACATCGACCCCATCCCCTGGCAGGTGCGAGAAGTGCTGCTCGTCGCCGGTGGCAGTCACGAGGACCATGACTACGAGATCGTGGATCGCTGGGCCTTGCAAGCCGTACCGGCCGATCTGCAAGGCTGCCTGTTCTGAGCGCATGCGCCCACGCGGCGTTGTCCGACTTGGCCGGAGCCCTGATGCCGACACGGTCGACGTGACGGGATTCCTAAGCTGACTGGCGTGGCATCTCTCTTGCCCATTGGCAAGGGAACCACCCATCAAGCCAAAGGAGATCCCATGACGAAGCAAATCCGCACCACCCGCCTGCTGTGCGCGCTCGCGCTGATCGGCCTCGCCGGCACAGCCTCCGCCAACCTGACCAAGCCCGTCTATTCACAGGCCAAGGACGAGCTCAAGGCCATGTTCAAGGCCGAGCGCGACAAGTGCAGCTCGCTGGCGGGCAACACCAAGGACGTGTGCGTGGAACGCGCCAAGGCCCATGAGAAGGTGGCCCTGGCCAATCTGGAGTACCAGTACACCGGCACCGTCAAGGACCACAACGACTACCTCGAGTCGCGCTACGAAGCCCGCTACAAGCTCGCCAAGGAAATGTGCGACGACAAGTCCGGCAATGCCAAGGACGTCTGCGTCGCCGAGGCCAAGTCCGAGCATGACAAGGCCAAGGCCGACCTGAAGGCCAACAAGAAGATCGCCTCCGCTGAAGCCGATGCGATGGAGACCAAGCTGAAGGCCGACTACAAGGTCGCCAACGAACGCTGCGACTCCCTGTCCGGCGATGCCAAGGACAGCTGCCAGGCCAGCGCCAAGGCTCGCTACTTCCAATAAGGACAGCGCCCGCCGCGGTCGACGCAGCGGGCGATGGCAAACGAAACCGTCGGCTTCGAGCCGGCGGTTTCACGTCGGGCGTCAGCGTGTGGCGCTGGCCGCCGGATTGGCCTGCTGCGGCGCGCCGTCCGCCACGGTGACGACGCGGCTGGCCTGCGGCAGCGCCAGGCGGTTGTCAACGCCACGCACGCCCTGAGGGGCACCGGCCAGCACGGTGGCCCGCTCCTTGGCGACGGCATCCGGCGCCGGCCCATCCAGGCGCACGACGCCGTTTGTCGTCGTTACTTCGATGCGCGAAGCGCTCAGCGCCGGGTCGGCCGCCAAGGCGGTCTTCACCTTCAGGCTGATACCGGTGTCGTCGATGGCCGTGCCAACGCCGCCCATCGCATCGCGCGAGACCTGCATGGCCGCGTTCTGAGAGTCGTTGACGGTCTGGCCCATGCGGTCACCCAAGCCGCGCACGTTCGCAACCGTGTCGTCGAGCTGGGTGCCCACGCTGCGCGGGTCCTGCCAACTGGCCAGGGCGATTGCGGTGATGGCGGCACCCAGGCCCAGGGCAAGCACCCAGGCGCCTGCGCTGGAGCGCCGGCGCGGGCGGTCATCGGCCTGCCAGCGGCGGGCGGGCGGGGTCACGGTCGTATCGGGGCTCTGGCCATAGGGCGGCAGGCGGTCGCGCCACTCGTCGGCACGGGGGCTGGTGACGGGTCTCATGACGATCTCCTCTGATGGGCCCGGCGGGCCTCATGCAGCAAGTCTGGTCAACCGGCGACGACCGGCCCATCGGCCGGCGGAGTTCCAGGCTGTAGGACCGCGTCCCACTGCATCCCAACGCGCACGGCGGTTTCCCCTTGTCCGATATCGGCGGCCGCCTCACGCCGACACGGCGAGTCATCGCCGTTGCCCATCATGGCCTCCATCCTTCTTGAAGTGCTGCTGCCATGAAGCTCCGCCTGCTCTTCTCGCTGCTCGGCCTGTCACTGACCCACGGTGTCCATGCACAGACTTCGGCACCCGGCAGCATCAGCCTGGCGGGCCAGGTGACACCGCAATATGCCCCCGATCCCGAGCTCAACTGGCGCGACCCGCAATGGCTGAGCCGCCAACGCGAACGGTCGCGCTGGCGCTACCAGATGGGGCTGGAGCAGCAACTGCGGTCGCCCGCCCAACTGGGCCCGCAGGCATCCGTGCGCGAAGCGCTGTGGGCCGGGGTCAGCTATGACATCACCGGCAAGCTGCGCGGCGGCGTCGAAACGCCGGTCTGGCAGCGCGACAGCGGCTGGGCCTCGCGCATGAGCTTCGAACGCCCCAAGGGCGAGGGCCTCGCCGGCCTGCGGGGTGCCTTCTCCTACCAGCTGAGCTCACAGAGCCGCCTGACGCTGCGCCCGCAGGCGCATCGCGTCATGCTGAGCTACTCGGCAAGCTGGTGACAAAACAGCGGCAAGCGCCCGCGGTCAACGCCCGCCCGCCGGCTGATCCAGGCCATCGACGGGTTCACCGCCGGCGAGATCCGTGCAATAGCTGATGAGCTCCTCGAGCTCGCGGCATTTGTCGAAGACGCGTTCCGCACCCAGCGTGGCGCAGCGCTGGCGCATGTCGTCGGTGGCGTAGTTGGTGAGCACGACCCGGCGCGCGGGAACGCCCAGTCGCTGGGCGGCACGCAGCACGCCCAGGCCCGTGCCCGAGTTCAGGAAGATGTCGACGATGACGACATCGGCCCGGCGAGCTGACTCGCGGCTCATCCAGTGGACGGCCGATTCCTCGTCCGCCGCGCTGCCGATGACCTCCACGTTGGCCAGCTCCTCGAGCGTGCCCGCCAGGTTCTCACGGATCACCGGGCTGTTCTCGACGATGAAGGCACGCAAGGCAGGCATGGCGGACCTCGTTCCGTCAGGCCCGAGCCATCCAGTCCTTCAGCTCGTCGGCATGCTCTTCCTCGTCGGCCAGGATGTCCTCCAGCAGGCGCCGGGTGGTCGAATCCTTGTCGCCGATGAGGCCGATCATCTGGCGGTAGGTCTCGACGGCCACGCGCTCGGCGATGAGGTTGGACTTGATCATGGCCTTCAGGTCGTTGACCCCGTCGTAGTCGGCGTGGCTGCGCTCGGGCAGGCCCACCGGATTGAAGTCCGGTTCGCCGCCCAGCTGAACGATGCGCTGGGCCAGCCGGTCCGCATGGCCCAGCTCGGCATTCGCATGCACGAGGAACTCCTCGGCGATGCTGGGTGACTCCAGCCCCGTCGCCATGAAATGGTGGCGGCGATAGCGCAGCACGCAGATGAGCTCGGTGGCCAGCGCCCCGTTCAGCAGCTTGACGATATCGTCGCGCCAGGGACCATAGGCCGGCGTGACCGCCCCGTCGCCGAGATCGGTGCGGGCGGCCCGCAAGCCGGCTTCATCCAATTGCAGAGGGGTGTGCTTCTCAGCCATTGCGCGCCACCACGAGTTGGTTGTCCACCGAGCGAACGCCATTGACGGCCGTCGCCAGCGTCGTCGCGCGGGCCTGCGAGCCGGCGTCGGGCGCCGTGCCCGTCAGCGTGACGCGGCCATCCTCGGCGCGGACGTCGATCTTGGTGGCCTTGAGCCGGTCGTCGGCCATCAGCGCGGCATTGATCTTGGTGACGATGGTCGCGTCGGTGGCGGCCTCGGAAGCGGCCGCGGTCGCGTCCTTCAGCTTGTTCTCGGCCTTGTCCATGGCCTGGCGGGCATCCTGCCTGGCCTCGGACCCGGCCTGCTTGGCATCGGCGATCGCGCCGTCCAGCTTCTGGCCGGCGGTTCGCTCGTCGTCATGCTTGCTGCAGGCGGCCAACGCGGCGGCCAGGGCGATGGCGCCGATCAGGGGCGCGCGGAGGGAGGTGGTGCGGTTCATCATGCGTCCTTTCTTCATCGCTGAAGCGGTTGGGAAAACGATGTCGCCAACTGTGGCGACTTGATCTGAGCGGCATCCGCGGTCACGGTGCCTATCGGCTGTCGGACAAGGCCGACTCGTTGCCACTGGCGCATTTCCTCGCCGCGGCGCACGTTTTCCTGAAGCGTGGAGATGAAGGCCGCCAGCATCGCGGCGCCCAGGACGGCGGCCAGAGCCAGCATCAGCCACAGCGGCGGCGTCAGGCGGACCAGGGTGTCGGTGAGGGTCTTCATCGCTCGCTCCGTGATGGCTGAATCGCCATGCACTCACTTTGCAAAAACCCGCGCCTCCGTGCTGCCGGCCACTTTCGCGAGGGGCCGTAGGACAAGCACCCGGCCTATACCCCTTGTAGGACAGCGCTGATCGCGCACGCCATTTGCCGTTGCTAGCCTTAACGCATCATCACAACTGATTCGGAGCGCAACATGATTCGCATTGGCATCGTTGACGACCACGCCATCGTGCGGTCCGGCCTGCGCCAGTACCTCAGCGAGAACGTCGACCTGCGTGTGACGGGGGAGGCCGGCAATGGCCGGGACGCGCTGGAGCTGGCCCGCGGCGGCGAGGTGGACGTGCTGTTGATGGACATCTCCATGCCCGGCCAGAGCGGTGTCGACGCCCTGTCGGCCATCAAGACCCGCTTCCCCGAGCTGCCCATCCTCATCCTCAGCGGCTTCCCGGAGACGCATTACGCCACCGCCCTGCTGCGTCAGGGCGCGAGCGGCTACCTGAACAAGGAATGCGATCCCGAGGAGATCGCCAATGCCATCCGCACCGTCGCACGGGGCCGGCGCTACATCAGCCCGACGGTGGCGGAGCTGCTGGCCGACGGCGTGGCCGGCGGCGCCACCGACCGGCCGCTGCACGAGTCGCTGTCGGAGCGTGAGCTGCAGGTCTTCCTGCGCCTGGCCAAGGGCGAGACGGTGGGCGACATGGCCAAGGCCATGTTCCTCAGCGTCAAGACCGTCAGCACCTACCGCACCCGGGTGCTGGAGAAGATCAAGCTCGAGACCAACAGCGACCTGACCTATTACGCGCTGAAGAACGGCTTGATCCAGTAAGAAACGCGCGCCGAAATTGAAAACGGCCCCTCACGGGGCCGTCTGCTTTTTGCGCCGGATCGGATCGGTTCAGCGGCCGATGTTCAGCGGAGCCACCGAAGAGGCGCGCGACTGGGTCGCGATGCGACGCTCGAGGTCGGCGTGGTCGATGGCGCCGGACAGATAGCTTTCGTCGATGTCCGACTGGGTTTCCAGCGCCAGGGCGCTGCGCAGGGAGGAGAACAGGTTCTGGATGAGTTCCATGATGGTCGGGGCTCGTGGCCCCCATTTGTTTCACTAGGGTAAACCCGATTATAGGGTAATCACTAGTTTTTGCAACCATCGGTCTGTCAGCCCGGCTCCAAAGCGTGACCTGCTTCCGTCCAGGCGTCGATGCCGCCGCGCAGCACGCGGGCCCGGCGGCCATGCTCCTTCAGCCAGAGGGCGGCGCGCACGGCGGAGGCATCGTTGGGGCAGGCGCAATAGGTAATGAACTCGCCGACCGTGGGCCAACCCGCGAGCGCGGCATCGCCCAGCGCCCCCAGGTCGAGATGGCGCGCACCGGGGATGCGGCCGCCCAGCGGCATGCCGCGCACGTCAACGATGGTGACGTCCTGGCGCTGGGCCAGCAGGGCGATCAGATCGGCCGGGCCGAGGCGCTCGAAACGGTCCAGCTCACGCCTCACACGGGCCCGTCGCCACAGCCGCCACGCCAGATAAAGCCCCAGCGCCACGCCAGCCAGGGCCAGTGCCACGCCACCCAAATGGCTCAGGGCGTGCAGTACATCGTCGATCTGCTCATGAAAGAGCCGGCCCACGCCGATGGCCACGCCAGCCCACAGCGCCGAACCGAGCAGGTTCCAGCCGACGAAGCGCGACACCGGCATGCCCAGGGCGCCGGCCAGCGGCGGCGCGAGAATGGACAGCCCGGGCACGAATTTGGCGATGACCAGGGTCAGCACCCCGCGACGGGCGAAGCTGGCCTCGTTCTGGCGCACGCAGCTGTCCGGCGAGATCGAGATGCGGCACAGCGTCGCCAGCACCCGCCGGCCCAGCCGCTGCCCGGCCCAGAACCACAGACCGTTGGCCGCCAAAGCCGCCAGCGTCGCGACGACAAAGCTGTTGAGCGCGAAGCCGTGCCGGCTGGCCGACTCCACCCCCGCCAGCAGCAGCACCGGCGTGGAAGGCACGGGAGCCCCCAATTGCTCCAGCAAGACAGCCAAAGCCACGGCCAGCAGGCCGTAGTGGGAGAAGAGATCGGTCAGCATGTCCATGACGAGGCGCGCCAGCATAGTCGCGCCGCCCGCTCTGCGCTAAGTCAAGCTCATCGTGATGTAGTTGATTACATTACGGCACCATGCCCACCAACCTCTGGAGCCAGTTCGACGCCGCGCCGCTGGCGCTGACGCTGCGCGTGGCCGTCGTCGCCACCGTGTTGGCCCTGGTGCTCGGCATTGCCTTGGGCTGGGTGTTCGCCCGCACCCGCCTGCCCGGTCGCGGCCTGCTGGAAGCCATCTGCATGCTGCCCCTGGTGCTCCCGCCCACGGTGCTGGGCTACGGCATCCTGGTGCTGATGGGCCGGCGCAGCGCCCTTGGCGGCTGGCTGCGCGCGCACTTCGACTACACCGTCATCTTCAACTGGCATGGCGCCGTCATCGCGTCCACGCTGGTCGCCCTGCCGCTGGTGCTGAAGGGCGCCAGCAGCGCCTTCGCCCAGGTCGATCGCAGCCTGGAGGCCGCCGCGCGCACGCTGCGCCAGTCGCCCTGGAGCACCTTCGTGCGCGTGACCCTGCCGCTGGCCTGGCCCGGCATCCTGGCCGGCACCCTGCTGGCCTTCGCCCGTGCGATGGGCGAGTTCGGCGCCTCGCTGATGGTGGCCGGCTCCATCCCCGGCCAGACCCAGACCGCCTCCATGGCCATCTACGACGCCGTGCAGGCCGGCCGCGACGACCTGGCCCTGCTGCTCGCCCTCATCGTGTCGGCCGTGTCGGTCGCCATCCTCGTGCTGTCCAACCGCTATCTGCAACGCGCCTCGACATGAAACGCTTCCTGCTCGCCCTTTCGACGTGTCTCGCCACCCTGCCCCTGCTCGCCTCGGCCCAGCAGCTGACAGTCTCGGCCGCCGCCAGCCTGACCGACGCCTTCAAGGAAATCGGTCCGCGCTTCGAAGCCACCAAGCCCGGCGCGACCCTGCGCTTCAACTTCGCCGCCTCGGGCGTGCTGCTGCAGCAGATCGCGCAAGGAGCGCCCGTGGACGTCTTCGTCAGCGCCGACCAGGACACCATGAACCGCGGCGCCGACCAGAAGCTCATCGCCACCGACACGCGCCGCGATTTCGCGGCCAATTCCCTGGTGCTGATCGCGCCGACCAGCAGCCCCGTCAAGACCGTGCGCGACCTCGCCGCGCCCGAGGTCAAGCGCATCGCCGTCGGCAAGGTCGCCTCGGTGCCCGTCGGCCGCTACACCCTGCAGGCACTGGAAAGCGCCCAGCTTTGGACCGAGCTGCAACCCAAGCTCGTCTACGCCGACAACGTGCGCCAGGTGCTGGACTATGTGTCGCGCGGCGAGGTCGAGGCCGGCTTCGTCTACCGCACCGATGCCGAGATCGCCAAGGACAGGGTGCGCATCGCCATGACGGTGGGAGGTCATTCGCCCGTCACCTACCCGGCCGCCGTCGTCGCCGACAGCAGGCAGGCCGCGCTGGCGCGAGACTTCGTGGCCTATCTGAGCGGGGCCGAGGCCCAGACCATCCTGGCCAGGTACGGCTTCGGCAAGCCTTGATCGACGTCCGCCTGCAACTCTCCGTCAGCGACGCCCGGCGCCGCTTCGACCTCGACATCGCGTTCGCCACCGATGCGCCCTTCGTCGCCCTCTATGGCCCCTCGGGCGCCGGCAAGTCGCTGACCCTGCAGGCCATGGCCGGGCTGCTGCCGGTGCGGGCCGGCCACGTCAAGCTCGATGGCCGCGCCCTGCTGGACACGGCCGCCGGCGTCAACCTGCCGCCCGAAGCGCGCGGCATAGGCTATCTCTTCCAGCACTACGCCCTCTTCCCGCATCTCAACGTGCGCGACAACATCGCCTTCGGCCTGACGAGCTGGCGGCGCCGCCTCAAGCCCGATGACGCGGCGCGGGTGGACGAGCTGATCGACTCCTTCGGCCTCGCCGCCATGGCACGCAGCAAGCCCGCCACACTGTCCGGCGGCCAGCAACAGCGCGTCGCCCTGGCGCGGGCCCTGGCCTGCAACCCGCAGGTGCTGCTGCTGGACGAGCCCTTCGCGGCCCTGCACACGACGCTGCGCCGCCAGTTGCGCACCGAATTGCGCGAGCTGTGCCAACGCCTGGGCATCCCCGCCATCATCGTCAGCCACGACCCCGAGGACGTGATGGCGTTGGCGAACGAAGTCTTCCTGCTCGACGGCGGCGGTATGCGGGGCCGGCTCCCCGCCGACGACCCCGGCCTGCGGGCAGCGCTGGAGCGCGTGCCATGAGCACCGTGGGCGACCACCCGCTGCTGCAAGGCGAGCTGCGCCTGGCCGGCCGGCTGGACGGCCGCTTCTTCGACCTGCTGGCCGCGCTGGCCCTGACCGGCTCGCTGCAGAAGGCCGCCCGCACCGCCGGCTACAGCTACAAGGGCGCCTGGCTGGTGCTCGATGCCGCGAGCGCGCTGACACATTCACCGCTGGTCGAGACCGCCACCGGCGGCCGCGGCGGCGGCGGCTCGCAACTGACGCCCGAGGGCCAGGCCTTGCTCGCGGCCTGGCGCGAACTCCAATCCCGCCACGGCGCCTTCCTGCGCGAGCAGGCCGCCTGGCTGGAAACCCAACCCGCGCTCGACGCGCTGCTGAAGAGGATGTCAATGAAGACCACCGCCCGCAACCAGTTCCATGGCCGCATCGCCGGCGTCAACCCGGGCCCCACGACGACGACGGTACGCCTGGCGCTGGACGGCGGCCAGGAGGTCACCGCTTCGCTGACGACGCAGGCGGCCCAGGAGCTGCAGGTGAAGACCGGCAAGGAGGCCCTGGCCCTGGTCAAGTCCAGCGAGGTCGTGCTGGTGACGGACTTCGGCGGCTACAAGTTGTCGGCCCGCAACCAATTGGCCGGCACGGTCTCGCGCGTGCAGCGCGGCGCCGTGTCCAGCCTCGTCGGCCTGACGCTGCCGGGCGGCGCCGTCGTCACGGCCAGCGTCACCAACGACGCGGTGGATGCGCTGAACCTCGCGGTCGGCCAGCAGGCGACGGCGGTGTTCAAGGCCTATGCGGTCATGCTCGCCGTGCGCGAGTGATCAGCAGGATCAGTAAGTCTTGTACGGCAGGAACTTGCCGCTCATGACGATGCTGACGCGGTCGCCGGCCG
>CBHWBD010000167.1:0-11641 GCA_966111775.1 uncultured Comamonadaceae bacterium
GCCTGGCTGTGGTTTGGCTGTTTTTGTTTTTTGGTGTGGGGGCGGGCGCGGCTGGGGCCCACCATCCTCTGGGGGTCCTGGGGGGGGTGGGCCCGCCCCCCCCAACGTCGCCAGCCGCGGCTGCCGCGTCTGAGCAGGCCATAAAGTGTGGGCAGCCCCAGGTGGCGGTAGACGCTCACATGGTTGATCCAGCGCTGCGAAGTGGACCAGGCGAGCAGGTCGGCCTCGGCGTTCGTATAGAACTCGACGCAGCCACCCGGTGCGCGCGCGAACAGGTCTTCCAGCGTGCGCAACAGCAGGATGCGACCCGGCGCAAAGCGTTCGAACTGCTCGTGGAAGGCTGTCTTCAGCATGACGGCCATGCCGCCGCGCAACAGCAGCATGCGCGAGGCCAGCAGGTCCTCGCCCAGCCACAGCTCGTAGACCAGGGCTTCGCCGCGCGTTGCGAAGCCGCGCATGACCTCGGCGTAGAAGCGCCCCTGCGGGTCGTCGCTGCTGATCGCTGTGCCCTCGCGCCCCTTCCAGCCACTGGACTCCAGCACTGCATAGCGTTCCACGGCAGCGGCCATGGCTTCAGGGTCTCCTATGACGGCCAGGCGTTCGCCGCTGGGCTCGGATTGCAGCCGGCGCAGATAGCGGCGCATGTTCTGGATCAGCTTGCGCGGCCGCTGCGCCCAGTAGTCGTCGAAGCTGCCCTTGAGGCTGACGCTCATGGTCAGCGCATGCGGCTGGCTTTGCACGGGCTTCTTCGGCAGTTCGCGCAGGTCGCCGAAGCGGGGGTCGTTGCACAGCAGGTCGAGCTCGCCCGCACGGCCGGGGAGGGCCGCCAGCAGGCCGCCCAGTTCCAGCCCGGCCGGAATCAGGCTGGGGCCGATCTGCGTTTGCGAGGGCAGGAAGCTGGACCAGACCCCCAGGCCGCGCGTCTGCGGGTTGAGCAGCAGCATGGCCACCGGTTCGCCGTCGCGATGGGCCGTGGCGAGAAGGACCCCGCGCGCGCCGAAATGACGCAGCAAGGCATCGACGAAATCGCCGTCGAGCATGCCATGGCCAGCCATGAGCTGCTGGTTGAGGCGGTCCCACGCTGCGCGGTGCGAGCCGAGGCCTTGCGCCGCGGTCAGCGGGTGGAGCCGCCAGTCCAGTCCAGGCTTCATGGCGTGTCGAGCTTCAGGAAATGCGCACCGGGCGTCGCGCAGAGTTGCGCATGGCGTCGGATGCGGACGATCCCGGCCAGCACGCGCGAGGTGGCGAGCAGGCTGGCTAGGAAGGCCTTGAGGTCGTGGTTGGCGAGCAGCTCGGCCAGCGGCTGCACGACGCCGGCCGACAGCAGACGCAGCAATTGTCCGGGCAGGCTGCCGCCGGGGCGCTTGAGGTCCAGCAGCAGGGCCGAGCGCTTGCGCTGCGCGCGGCTGGCGACCTGCTGGCCCCAGCTCTGCGCAGGCTGGGGCCCCTTCGCCCGCAGGTGCACGATGCGCGCGGCGGGCAGCAGGGCCGTGCGCAGGCCATGGTGGGCGAAGCGCTCGATGAGGTCGTCGTCCTCGCCATACATGAAGAACAGCGGATCGAAGCCGCCGACGCGGCGGAACACCTCGGCGCGCAGCATCCAGGCTGCCGCGTTGATGCCGCGGATGGCGTAATGCGCTTGAACCTGGCCCAGGCAGGCGTCGGACAGGTAGGCGCTGGCATGGCGCTGCAGATAGGCGCTTTGCGTGTTGGGGTCGACGTGGCCGAGGTCCGGGCTGCAATGCAGCGGGCTGACGATGTCAAAGCCGGGTTCGGCGGCCAGGAAGGCCACCATCTGAGCGATGGCTTCGGGCGTCACCCAGGCGTCCTGGTTGAGCAGGAAGACGGCATCCGCGCCGTCGGCCAGCGCGACTTCAATGCCCAGGTTGTTGCCGCGACCGAAGCCGAGGTTGGCGCCGGTTTCGACGAGGCGGGCTTCGGAGAAGTCGCGCCGCACGATGGCCACCGTGTCGTCACCCGATGCGTTGTCGACGACGATGGGCTTGCAGGCATGGCTGCTCTCGCGCAGCGAGCGCAGCGCGCCGGCGATCCACGCGGCGCCGTTGTAGGTGACGATGACGACAGCGACCTTCATGAGGTGGCGGCGCCGGGGCGGCGGCGGATGAGGGCGACGAGTTCGCCGTACAGCGGGTGGCCCAGCAGCCGCAGGCCCGCCAGCCACAGCAGGCCGGTCAACGCGGCAAGACCGAGCCAGATCGGCGGGGCCAGCGCGTTGCCTGCTGGGCGCAGCCAGGCAGCGGCCAGGGCCGAGGGCAGCAGGCAGATCAGCGCCAGCAGCGCATTGCGCGACAGCTCGCGCGCGATGGCGCGGAAGTCGCTTGGCAGGCAGCGTTGCTTGAAGGCATAGAAATAGGGCACGGCGACGATGGCCATGGCAAGGAAGCCCAGGGCCAGCGGTTCGAGCGCGCGCCACCACCACAGCACGGCAACCAGCAGCAGGGCCTTGATGGGCTGGATGATGAGATCGGCCATGGCCACCAGCCTGGAATGTCCCGCGGCCAGCATGACGGTGGGCACCAGGGCGTTCAGCACGCTGACGGCGCCCGCCGCGCAATAGATGGGCACCAAGGGCGCCGACGCATCCCACTGTGGCCCGAACATCAGGCGCAGCACCTCGAGCGAGAACAGGCCGACAAAGCCGTAGAAAGGCCAGGCCACGGCGCTGACGGCGGCCAGGCTCTGCACGTGACGCTGCTCCAGCGCGCCGCCTTCGCGGTGCACCTTGGAGAAGGCGGGATAGGCCACCGAGCGCACCGTGCCCATGATGTCCCGTGCGAACAGATTCATCAGACCCTGGGCGCGACTGGCGATGGCGACCTGGCCGAAGTTCAGCATCTTGCCGACGGCGAGGTCGTTGATGTCCATGGACACCGAGGTGACGACGTTGGCGGCCGTGATCGGTCCCCCGAAACCCAGGATGTCGCGCCAGCGGCTCAGCTGTGGCCGTGCGAGCCGCCCCCAGGCCCCCGCCAGGCTGACACCGACGGCCATGGTCAAGCTGCTGGCGATCTCGCCCCAGGCCAAGCTGGCCGCGCCGATGCCGGCCCAGGCCAGTCCCAGCGTCGTGAAGCAGCCGACGGTGGCCGCGGCCACATTGATGCGCATCAGCGCATCGAATCGCATGTCGCGCCGCAGCAGTGCGATGGAGATGGAGTTGAAGGGCAGGATCAGGAAGTTGATCGAGATGATGCCGACGATGCGGGCGAGGCTGGCGTCGTCGTAGAACCCGGCGATCCACGGCGCGGCGGCATTGATGCCAGCGAAGAGGCCGCCGCCCAGCAGCAGCGATAGGCCCAGGGCGCTGCCGATGTCTTCGCTGCTGAGGTCCTTGCGCTGGATCAGATAGTTGGCCAGGCCGAAGTCGCGCACCACCTGGGCCATGCTGACCAGGGCCATGGAGACCGAGTACAGGCCGATCTGCTGCGGCGTCAGCAGCCGCGCCAGCAGCGTGAACGACAGCAGCTGCAGGGCGATGAGGAGATAGCGCTCCAGAAAGGCGAAGCCGAGGGAGCGGCGCACCGTGCTCATCAGTACAGCCCCTGCTTCTTCTGCGAGTGGCGTTCTACCCAGGCTGCATAGGAGGCGGGGAACCACTGCGCCCGCCAGCGGCTTTGCACGCGGCCCCAGCTGCGCAGCAGGCGCAGCTCGCGCACGAATCGCTCGGCCACCGGTTCGCGCCGCCAGGGGCCAAGCAGCCAGCCTATGCCGTCCTGCAGCAGCTGCTGATACTGCCAGAGCGGCACGCCGGCGAATTCACGGCTGCCGGCGGGCCACCAGGAGGACAGGCCAGCCTTGAAGGCCCAGCGCCGGAAGTAGCGGCGGTTCAGCACGGCGGCATCCACGGGTGCGGTGATGCACAGCGTCGGCTCGTAGGTCACCATCTCGCCGCGCGCCTGGCAGCGTTGGCCGAACTCGAGGTCCATGTGCCGGAAATGCAGCTCGGAGAAGGGGCCGACGCGCTCGAACAGCGCCGCACGGGCCACCAGGTTGGCGCCGGCCGGTGCGTAGTCCGGTGGCGTCGTCGCCATGCGCTTCAAGCCGAGATCAGCGCCGCCGACAACCGCGGCCATGCTGTCGTGATACCAGTCGGGTCGGCCCATCGGCGGCCATTGCGGCTCGGTGCGTCCACCCGCCAGCGCAGGACCATCGGATCCGAAGGCCGCATCGATGTGCTCCAGCCAGTCGGCCGGGAAGAGGATGTCATCGTCGGTGAAGGCCAGTACGTCGCAGCCCAGTTCGCGGGCGCGGGCGATGCCGGCATTCAGGGCGAACTGCTTGCCCTGGCGCGGCTCGAAGAGGGCGTGCAGGCGGCCCAGCGGCCATCCCGGCTGCAGGGCCTTCAACAGCGCCTGGGTGCCGTCGGCGGAGTTGTTGTCCACCACCAGCACTTCGACGGCCGTCTCGACGGGAGCCCGCATGGCGCCGAGCGAAGCCAGGGTGGTCTCCAGCAGGGCGGACCGGTTCCAGGTGCAGACGATGACGGCCAGCCGCTTCATCGCTGGGCGGCCACCTTGCGATAAACCTCCAGATGGCGGCGATAGCTCTCGGCCCAGCGAAAGCCCTGGGCCCAGTCGCGGGCCCGCGCGGCCTTGTCGGCGCGCAGCTCGGGCGGCAACGTCGCGGCCTCGTGCAGGGCCGCGGCCCAGGCGGCACCGTCCTCGGCGGGCACCAGCGACGTCAGCGGTCCGACCAGCTCGGCCAGGCTGCCCAGCGGGCTGAAGATGACCGGCGTGCCGGCGGCCTGGGCCTCGACGGCCGGGAAGCCGAAGCCCTCGTAGAGCGTCGGGTAGAGGACGGCGACGGCATCGCGGTAGAGGGCCAGCAGTTCGGCGTCGGACAGGAATTCGGCAAACACGACCCGGCCCTGCAGCTCCTGCGGCAGGGCCTTGCGCGCCGCTTCGCGCGCATCGGCGCCGAAGCCGCAGGCGACCAGCTTCAGCGACGCATCCGGCTGGCTGGCCAGGGTCTGCAAGGCCCAGTCGAAGCGCTTGCGCTTCATGGGGCCGCCCAGGTAGACGGCAAAGCGTGCGCCGGCCAGGGCGTTGGTCAGCGAGGCTGGCAGCGTGCTGGTGGGCGGCTCGAAATAGGCGGACTCGATGCCGTGCGGGATAACGGTCAGCCTGGGCTCGAGATCGGGCCAGCGGGCCAGGATGTCGCGGCGCGACGATTCGCTGATGGTCACGACGGCCGCGCTGCGGCGGAAGGCGGCGGGCATCAGGCTGTGCCAGTACCAGTGCTGCCAGCGCGTGTCGTTCTCCATCTCCCAGGGGATGGTGTCGTGGATGGTGACGACCGCCGGGCAGGGCTGCCACCAGGCCATGGTGTTCTCGGCCCAGTGCAGCAGGTCCAGGCGATGCCGCGCGACGCGGCGCGGCATGCCGATCTGCTCCCACGACGAGAAGCGGTCACCGGGGAAGTCGAAGATGTCGGTCTGGACCTGCTGATCGCGCGGCAGATGCATGGGGCGACGGCCGTCCTGGGCGAACAGCGTCCAGGCCACGCGGTCGGCGGGCGTGGCCTGGCTGCACATCTCCAGCAGGTATTTGCCCATGCCGCGCAGGTGGGCGGTGTTGAGGCTGGTCGCGCTGATGCCGACCCGCAAGGGTTCAGTCATTCGGCACCCAGCGGCGGAACAGTGATTTGGCGCACTTGGTCAGCGTGGCGCCGCGGTAGGGGCCGCGGCGCAGCAGGCCGGCAAAGGTCTTCAGGCCCAGGGCCAGGTCGCCCTTGGCGCAATGCGCGTCGGCGAAATTGGCCCAGCCCTTGTGCTGGAAGCGCTGCAGGGCGACGGGGTCGACGTCATGGCCGGGCGGCGAACTCATGCCGAAGCGGCGGATCAGGTCGGCGCGCATCAGCTCGGTGGTGTTGGTGGCCGGGATGCGGCGCGACAGCGACACCGGGTGCTGGCGGTAGAGCACGAAGGACTCGGCCAGGCGGATGAAGCGGTGCTGGGTGCTGGCCCGCACGAGGTATTCCCAGTCGTCGGTCTGCTGGTTGTCGGTCAGGAAGCCGCCCATGCGGTCCCAGGCGCTGCGCCGCCAGATGACGGAGGAGGGCAGGGCGTAGTTGTCCAGCACCAGCACGGGGTAGATCCAGCCGGAGCGCGATTCGTCGATGCTGCCCTGGCGGGGCTGCTTGAAATAGTCGGGCCGCGGCTCGCCATGCCAGACGTCGAAGGCCGAGTAGCAGAAGTCGTGATCGGGCCGGTCCTGCAGGGCCTGCAGCTGCAGGCGCAGTTTTTCCGGATGCCAGAGGTCGTCGGCATCCAGCAGGGCGACGAATTCCGAATCCACCTCGGCCATGCCGCGATTGCGCGAGCGCGACATGCCGCGGTTCTCCTGCGAGATGACGCGCACGCGGGCATCGTCAAGCGCCGCATGCGCGGCCGTCGTATCCTTGGAGCCATCGTCGATGACGGTGACCTGCAGGTCGGGGAAGGTCTGATCCAGCGCAGAACGGACGGTCTCGGCGATGAAGGCTTCGGCGTTGTAGGCAGGAATGACGATGTTGACGCGCGGCATGAAGGGCTCAGCGGGAGGTCTGGGAGGCGGCCGACGCCGCCGGGGCGGCGGACGCGGCAGCGTCAGGTGCCTCGGCCGGCTCGGGCTCCTTCCAGCGGCCGACCGAGTTCAGGCGGTCGCGCAGGTCGGGCCGGGTCATGCCCATGGCAATGACGCGGTGGGCTTGGATCAGCGCCTTGTCGTAGTCCTTCATGTCGAAGAACAGCATGCCGGCGTTGAACTGCGTCAGCGGGCTCTCGGCACCTTTGTCGACGACGTAGTCGAGGAACTTGCGCGCTTCGTCGAGGCGGTTGCGCCGGGTCAGATAGCTCACGTAGAGCATGCGGAACACCAGGTCGTCGGGCACGTAGTTCATGCCGCGGGCGTAGTAGCACTCGACGGTCATGTCGGCGCCCTTCGGCGGATCGGATTTTTCCTTCTCGGCCAGACGTTCGACGGACTGGATGGCCCGCGGGTGGTTGGGGAACACCGCCAGCGTGTAGCCGATGTCGTTGCCGAAGGGGCCGGTGGCCCCCTTGGTCAGCGTCTCGACGCCGTGCGTGAAGTGGGCGATCTCGACGATATAGCGCTGCGACGGCTGGGCCGTGCGGTAGTCGAAGGGGCCATAGGTGTTGTGCGTTTCGCCGCAGCCCTCAGGGGCCAGCGCAGGGCGCTGCATCTGGGCTGCGGCCGGCAGTGCGGCCAGCGAAACGGCCAGCGCCAAGGCGGCGCGGCGGGCGTGGGTCATGGGGTTCAGAGTGCTAGGCATCGTGTCCTCAACCAGTCCAAACAGATGCGACATTGGGAGTCCTGGTCCTGTATCGCCGAAAACGTGTGATCGGCCGTCGGCATGTCGTGCAGATCCAGCGTCGGGCGCACGAGCAGGCCCTGCCAAGCCGCCGAGGACCGGGCGTAACCAACGAACTCGCGGGCAGTGTAGTCATCGCCGCTGAGGATGAGCAGCACCGGTCCGTCGAAGTCCCGCAGGCCGGCGGCCATGCGATCCTGGAAGCTGCGCGATTCGGCCTTGGGCTTGCCGGCGCCGCGGGCCAGGCGCAGATTGCTGCCCAGGGTCCGCAGGGCCTTGGCGCCGATGCCGCCCTTGAGCAACTTGAGCCAGAACTCCTTCTGGCGCAGCCGGCGCCAGTAGTAGTGCTTCACATGGGTCTGTGCCAGGCTGGCCGCCGAGCGGGCCCAGGGATTGAGCAGGGCGACGCCGGCCACACGGGCGTCGCGGGTCGACTCCAGGTAGAGCAGTGCGGCCGATGCGGCGTCGCACAGGCCCCAGAGCGCCACGCGCCTCAGCGTCGGACGGGCCGCCAGCAGGGCGTCGATGGCGGCCTTGACGTCGGCGTCGACGCCGAGGAAGTCGCGCGTCTCGCCGGGGCTGTCGCCCATGCTGCGGTAGTCGAAGCGCAGTGCGGCAAATCCGTTTGCAGCCAGGTGGCGAGCCAGCAGCGTGAACTGGCGATGGCTGCCGGCGCGGTATTGCGGGCCGCCGACGATGATGACCACGCCCACCTCGGCCGGCTCGCCGGTCGCCGGTTCGGCCAGGATGCCGACCAGGCGCTGGCCTTCACAGTCGAAGCTCAGCACAGATTCCTTGCCAGCGGCGCCAGGCCGCCCGAAGCCGCTGGCCGCCCCCTCGGGGGGCAGCTCGCCTGGCGAGTGTGGGGGCTGCGTCATGCCAAGGCCTCCACGGTGCGCGCGATCAGCGCCGGCGCGAGTTCGATCTCGCTGGTGGCCCAGAAGCCCGGCCCCTGCACGATCTGGGCGCGCACGCTCCAGCCTGCGTCTTGCCAGGCCTTGATGGCCTGTTCGCTGACCGGCGTCAGTCCGGCGTCCTCGCGGGTGCTGAGCTCCAGCCATTCGACGCGGCCGGCCGTGCCGGCGGGTGCGAGCCGGGCGGCTTCCAGGCCTTGGGCCAAGGGGGCACCCAGGCGGTAGCCGGCGACCTCGACCGGGCGCCCCGAGGCGAGCTCGGTCTTCATCTGGTCCATCAGTCCCTTGCTGGCGCCGCCAGCCATCTCGGCGGCCAGTTTCAGGCGCAGAAACTGCTGCAGGGCCAGCTTGCCGTTGGTCATCGGCTGCCAGAACAGGTAGTTCAGCGGCCGGCCCCAGTCGGCGCTGGCCAGCAGGCAGCCGGCCCGCAGGCCCCACAGCCACAGCGGCGTTGCGTCCGAGCCAGGCACATGGGCGTCCAGCCAATCCAGGCCCAGGCGCACGTCCGCCTGCCAGTCAGCCCAGCTCGCATCACCGAAATCGGCCGACGAGTCGCCGCAGCCGCGCAAGTCCATCTGCAGCACGGCAAAGCCGGCGTCGGCCAGGGCCCGGCAGGCCAGGGCCGCCATGCGGCGCGACTTGTTCATCTCTTCGGCGAAGGGGTGCAGATAGAGGACGAGGCCGCGCGGCCGCTCGGCAAACGCCTGCGCCGGCGCATGGAAGAGGCACAGCCGCTGCTCGTCGCCAGTGGGCAGGAAGAAGACGTCGGACGAGGTGTTCAAGCTGCTCGCGTCTTGCTGCGGTTGAGCCAGTCCTGCAGCGCCTTGAGCCAGCCCCAGCGGTAGGCGGTGAGGTGGAAGAGCTGGCGGCTGTTGTCGGTCCAGCGCGTATGCCACTCCATCACGCGGCCGAAGAACTCGATGCGCTTGAAACGGCCTTCGTCGAAAAGAAGCTTGAACTCCTCGGCGCGCATCAGCGTCGACGGCGACACCGCCTGGTGGGCCTGCTGGTAGGCGGTCTTCAGGATCACCAGGCGGTCCTCCTGGTGCACGCACAAGTCCATCGCGACGACCTCGTCGCCGAACCAGTAGCGGTAGATGCGGGCGCGGCCCGCCGCCGCGGCGCTTTCCAGTGCCTGGCGGTAGAAGCGCCCCTGGGCGCCGTCCTCGGAAATGGCGGTGCCGAGCTCGGCCTTCCAGCCGCTGGCTTCCAGCACGCCGTACTGCTTGATGGCGGTTGCGACGTCTTGCGGCGTGTCGATCATGTCCAGCCGCGGCGTCGCGCCGCCAGCCTCGACCTTCTTCAGCTGCTTGCGAGTGTTCTGGCGCAGGTTCTTGCCGCGGCTCTCCCAATAGGCCTCGAAGCCGTTCTCGACGTCGACCCAGGCGGTGTCGATGTAGTGCTGGCGGCGCAGCCGTGGGCCCTCATAGGGGCCAGCGTGGACCAGCGAGTCCAGCTGCGTCAGCCCGACGGTCAGGGCCAGGCCGGGCAGGGCGCGCAGCAGGGACTGCAGGGCGGCTTCGATGTCTTCGCTATCCGGCAGCAGCACCGGACCCAGCGGCAACTGGGAGGGCTGGAAGCTGTTCCAGCGCCCCATGCTCTGCGGTTGGATCAGCAGCGCCGCCGACCAGGCGCCGTCTTGCTCGCAGTAGGCGAGCAACTCCTGGCCATGGCCGAACTGCTCCAGCAGGCACAGCAGGAAATCGCTGCGCAGGAAGGCATGCGGCAGCGTCCTGGCCTGCAGGGCATCCCACTGCGCGGCCAGGCCGGCCAGCTGCTTTGCCGGAACGAGTTTCCAGTCCATCTTTGAAGTTGTTTTCAAGTCAACTCTTGCGGTAGGTAAAGAGGGCGTTGATCACCCAGTGTCGGTCCTCGTCGCTCATGTCTTGATGGCAGTGCAGTTGCATGACGTGGCGAGACCAGGTTTTTCCGTGATCGCCGGCGAATTCCGGCACCCCCGGCCACAGCCAATCCCAGCGCGACACCGGGACGCCCAGCGTTTTCAGCGCCTGGTAGGCAGGGTCGGGGTCGTCGATCCAGAGCGGAAATACATAGGGCGCGCTATGTTCCGACAGCGTCGGGAACAGCGGGCGCATGCCCGGCTGCCCGGCCAGCGCCTGGGCCATGGCGCGGTAGTGGCGCTGCCGCCTGGTGACGACGCGGCCTCGCGAGGAGCCCAGGGCGGCCTGAACGGCGGCCCGCACCGGGGCGCGATGGCATTGCTCGACGTCGATGCGCGCGTAGTCGCTCGAGGGATCGAAGTGGGTGGGCTGGGGCGCGGTGCCGGCCTGCGCTTGGGGCTTGCCGCGCAGGGCCTGCTTGAGCGCCAGCAAGGGGCCGGCCCAGAGGCGCCAGTGCCCCAGCCGGTCATGGCGTGCGCTGATCTCGATGTCGTCCAGTGCGGCTTTCAGCTGGCGTTTCAGGCCGGCGGGCTGCAGGGCCGCCACCGGCCGGGCCGTCCGCCGGGTCAGCAGCACGCCACCTTCCTGGGCGGCAAAGAACTTGGGCAGGCTGGCGATGACCACGTCGCCCAGCGCACCCACGGCGCCCCCGGGGCCCTGCCCGAACATGGCATGCGCGCAATCCTCGAGCATCAGCACGCCGCGCCGCTGGCACCAGGCGTGCACTTCGCGGAGATCCAGCGGCAAGCCGAAGAAGTGGGCCACGCACAGCACCCGGGTGTCGGCCGGGGCGTGCTGCTCCAGCCAGTCCAGGTTGGGGCGGCCGTCGGCGTCAATCGGATAGAAGCCCAGCTCATGCCCCAGCGTCAGCACGGGCGACACCATGGTGGGGCAGTGGTAGCTGGGCACCAGCACGCGCTGGCCCGGCTGGAGCGCCAGGCCTTCCAGGCCGAGCAGGATGGCCGCGCGGCCGCTGCTGGTCAACAAGGCGCCTGGCTGGTCGAGCAGGCAGGTCAGTGCCTGGGTGCCGTTGTCGGGCTGCCGGTTGTGCGGCCCCGGCACCGGGTGCCGGGGAACCGCGCGAGGCGTGCTGACGTCGGCGTTCATGCGCGATGGGGATCGATCAGAGCCGGGCGGCAACGAAGTCCGCCAGCGAGCCGACCGTGGCGAAGGTGTCGCCGTCGATGTCGTCATCGTCGACCACCAGGCCCAGCTGTTCTTCCAGCGCCGTGATCAGGCTGACGACGGCCATCGAGTCCAGCTCGGGCAGGGCGCCGAGCAGGGCGGTGTCGCGGGTGAAGGTCTGGGCGCGGCCGTTCAGGCTCAGCACGTCGTCGAGAAGCCTCAGCACGTGGCCGAGAACCTGATCCTTGTCCATTGGGAACCTGTTAACGCTGCGGGAATCGATGCGAGAGGGTCTGCGCGGGTGCAGGGCTAGGCGCACGCCGAAGCCCGGGCTGGTTGCCCGGGCAAGGCGCGCAACAACGCCATGCGCCC
>CBHWBD010000168.1:0-11556 GCA_966111775.1 uncultured Comamonadaceae bacterium
CTCGCGCTCCTTGCCGACGGCGCGCACCTTGATGAGCATCAGCTCGCGCTCGGTGTAGTTGCCCTCGGTCAGGTCGACGACCTTGACGACCTCGATGAGGCGGTTGAGGTGCTTGGTGATCTGCTCGATGACCTCGTCGGAACCGGTGGTCACGATGGTCATGCGCGACAGCGACGGGTCTTCCGTCGGCGCGACGGTCAGGCTCTCGATGTTGTAGCCACGGGCCGAGAACAGGGCGACGACGCGCGACAGCGCACCCGGCTCGTTCTCGATGAGCAAAGCAATGATGTGTTTCATGGGTCTTCGTCCTTCGCGCTCTTCAGTGCCGGCGGCGGTAACCGCCGGACCTTGGCTGCGGGTTCGAGTGGAGTGAATCGCTGCGGGTGTCGGACTGCTTGCACTTTTCACCGGCAACCCCGACTGGCGCGGTAACGCCAACCAGAGCCACCGATTTCATGCACTCACAGGTCTTCCGAACCCAGCAGCATCTCGGAAATGCCCTTGCCCGCCTTGACCATGGGCCAGACGTTCTCGGTCGGATCGGTACGGATGTCGAGGAAGACCGTGCGGTCCTTCAGGCGCATCGCTTCCTTCAGCGCCGGCTCGACGTCGCTGGGCTTCTCGACCAGGATGCCGACGTGGCCATAGGCCTCGGCCAGCTTCACGAAGTCGGGCAGCGCGTCCATGTAGCTGTGCGAGTAGCGGCCCTCGTAGTCGAGCTGCTGCCACTGGCGCACCATGCCGAGGTAGCGGTTGTTCAGCGAGACGATCTTGACCGGCGTCTTGTACTGGAAGCAGGTTGACAGCTCCTGGATGCACATCTGGATGCTGCCTTCGCCGGTGATGCAGAACACATCCGATTCCGGCTTGGCGAGCTTGATGCCCATCGCATAGGGCAGGCCCACGCCCATGGTGCCCAGGCCACCGGAGTTGATCCAGCGGCGCGGCTCGTCGAAGCGGTAGTACTGCGCGGCCCACATCTGGTGCTGGCCGACGTCCGACGTGATGTAGGTGTCGCGGTCGCGCGTCAGCTTCCACAGCGTGTCGACGACCATCTGCGGCTTGATGACCTCGTCCGAGCCCTTGAAGGCCAGGCAGTCACGGCTGCGCCATTCGTTGATCTGGCTCCACCAGGCATTGACGGAGTTCGCGTCCGGCTTGGCCTGGGCCTCCTTCAGCTGGGCGATCAGTTCCTGCAGCACGTCCTTCACATCGCCCACGATGGGGATGTCGACGCGCACGCGCTTGGAGATCGACGAGGGGTCGATGTCCACGTGGATGATCTTGCGCTCGACCGAGCCGAAGTGCTTGGGGTTGCCGATGACGCGGTCGTCGAAACGCGCGCCCACGGCCAGCAGCACGTCGCAGTGCTGCATCGTCATGTTGGCTTCGTAGGTGCCGTGCATGCCCAGCATGCCCAGGAAGCGCGGGTCGGTGCCGGGCATGGCGCCCAGGCCCATCAGCGTGTTGGTGCAGGGGAAGCCCAGCATGTCGACGAGCTGGCGCAGCTCGGCCGTCGCCTCGCCCAGGATGACGCCGCCACCGGTGTAGATATAGGGGCGCTTGGCCTGCAGCAGCAGCTGCACGGCCTTGCGGATCTGGCCGCTGTGGCCCTTCTTCACCGGGTTGTAGGAGCGCATCTCGATGCGGTCCGGGTAGCTGAACGTCGTCTTGGCCAGCGACACGTCCTTGGGGATGTCCACCACGACCGGGCCGGGGCGGCCGGTGCGGGCGATGTGGAAGGCCTTCTTCAGCGTCAGCGCCAGGTCGCGCACATCCTTCACCAGGAAGTTGTGCTTGACGATGGGACGGGTGATGCCGACGGTGTCGCACTCCTGGAAGGCGTCCAGGCCGATGGCCGGCGTGGGGACCTGACCCGTGATGATGACCATCGGGATCGAGTCCATGTAGGCAGTGGCGATGCCGGTCACGGCATTCGTCACGCCCGGGCCCGAGGTGACCAGCGCCACACCGACCTCACCGCTGGCGCGGGCAAAGCCGTCGGCGGCATGGACGGCGGCCTGCTCATGGCGCACCAGCACGTGCTGAATGCTGTCCTGCTTGTAGAGGGCGTCGTAGATGTAGAGCACCGCGCCGCCGGGGTAACCCCAGAGATGGCGCACCCCTTCGGCCTGCAGGCAGCGAACGAGGATCTCGGAGCCATTGAGCTCCGCGGCGGGGGAATTGGGGGATTGGGAATTCGGCTGCGCCAGGGCGGCGCGCTTGATATCCGCGGCAGACATGTCCATTTTTCGAACCTTTGTGAATTTCTCTAACGAAAAACCATTGGTGCCCCTCTTCTCGCCCTCGTGAGGCGGATTTGGAACCTGCGCGATCAACCGATGGGGCCCCAGTCGGGCGGCCACGGTGAGAGCTTTACTCTTTGTGCGAAGCAGCATTATGCCGAGCAAAAATGCGTGAGCCTTCGTATCAGACGAATGCCATAATCCGCGCTGCTGTCCGGACCCGCTTCCCTAGCCTTGGCCACCGACAAAGAACTCAACGATTTCCTGCGTACCGTGGACCGTCGCGCCTTCAAGCGCACGGCCTATCTGGTTCGAGACGACGATGCCGCCCTGGACATCGTGCAGGACGCCATGATCAAGCTGGCCGAGAATTATTTCGACCGCCCCGCGGCCGAACTGCCCCTGCTCTTCCAGCGCATCCTGTCGAACGCGACGATGGACTATTTCCGTCGCCAGAAGACGCGCAGGGCGGTCATGACGAATATGTCTGACTTCGAGGGTGCCTCTTCCGACGAAGACTTTGACCTGCTGGAGATCCTAGAAACCCAGGACGGCGCCATGGGCGCATTGAGTGCGGCCGATGAGGTCAGCCGGGCGCAAATCTTGCAGTCCATCGACGCAGAAGTTCAGCAACTGCCGACGCGTCAACGGGAAGCCTTCCTGTTGCGTTACTGGGAGGAACTGGATGTTGCAGAGACCGCCTCTGTGATGGGTTGCTCGGAAGGCAGTGTCAAAACTCACTGTTCACGTGCCGTCCACGCGTTGGCAAAGTCGCTCAAGGCCAAGGGGATCACGCTATGAAGTCGCCGCAAATTTTTTCCGCCCTCCCTGCCGACCTGGACGCTCGCGTCACTCGTTTCGGCCTGCGCGTTGCCGCCGGCCTGACCGAACGCAATGCTGCTCTGCCGCATGACGTTTCCGAACGTCTTCGCTTCGCGCGTGAGCAAGCCTTGGCCCGCGCTGCCCAGGCCCGCGCTGCCCGCACCTCGGTGAGCACCGCCAGCCCCGGCGTGGTGCAGATGGGCTCCACGCTGGCCCTGAGCGGCGGGCCGCGCGGGATCGATGGTGGCAACGGTCTGTGGGCCAAGCTGGTATCCGCCCTGCCTCTGCTGGCCCTGCTGGCCGGCCTGCTGCTGATGCAACAAAGCCAGATCCACGAACAGATCGCCGCCGCTGCCGAGGTCGACACGGCCCTGCTCAGCGACAAGCTGCCGCCCTCCGCCTTCAGCGACCCGGGCTTCGCCGAATTCCTGAGAGATGGTCAAGAATGACCGGATGCCCATGAGTCGAGTCGCGCGGACCGTCTCCGCTTCCCTCCGCCCCCTGATGGCCCTGCTGCTCACCGCGGCGGGGTTTTCTGCTTTTGCGCAGGCGCAGGAAGCGGCTTCGGCTCCCGAGGCGGCACCGGCCAGCGCAACAGTTCCCGCAGCGCCGGCGCCCAAGGCCAAGTCGGTCGCGCCCGTCCTGGCGCCGGTTTCCGCGCTGGCTTCCGTGCCGAACTGGCAGGCGCTGACACCAACCCAGCGTGAACTGCTCGCGCCGCTGGCCAAGGACTGGGACAAGCTCGGTCCCAACCAGCGCAGCAAATGGCTGAACGCAACGCCGCGCCTGGCCGCACTGCCGGACGCGGAACTGGCCCGCCTGCATGAACGCATGCGCGATTGGGCCCATCTGACGCCGGCCGAACGCGTGGACGCCCGCGTGGGCTTCCAGATCGCCAAGCAGGTCGATGCCGAGCAGCGCCAGGCCAAGTGGGAGGCTTATCAGGCCTTGCCCCCTGAAAAGCGCCAGGAATTGGCCGAGAAGGCCGTTGCGCGCCGCCAGGCCAAGGCCGCCGCCCCAGCGCCCAAGCCGCCGGTGGCAGCAGGCCCCAAGTCCAATATCGTGCCCGCCGCGCCCAAGCTCGTCACGCCGGTTCCGGTGACGGGCAGTCTGGTGCAGGCCAAGCCCGGTGCCACGACGGTGCTGATCACGCGTGGCCTGGTCCTGCCCACCCACCATTCCGCGGGTGAGGCCAAGGTCGTTGCCGACCCCTCCCTGGTCGACCCCAAGACGCTGCTGCCCAAGTCGCTGAAGACGCCGCCTGCGTCCGCTCCGGGTCCATGACGGTGGCGATCGACACGAGCGCCGTGCCCGTGGGCCTGGCGCGGCGTTTCGCGGCCTTTCTCTACGAAGGAGTGCTGCTGTTCGGCGTGCTCTTCTTCACCGGCTTCCTGTACTCCGTGCTGACCCGTCAGCAGCACGCCCTCGAAGGCCGGGCGGGCATGGGCATGGTCCTCTTCCTGGTGCTGGGCCTGTATTTCGTCGGCTTCTGGACCTATTCGGGCCAGACCCTGGCCATGAAGACCTGGCATCTGCGCGTCGTCGACGCAAGCGGCCTGCCACTGGGCTGGGGCCGTGCGCTGCTGCGCTACTGCTTAAGCTGGCTGTGGTTCCTGCCGGCCCTGGTGAGCGTCTGGGCCCTGGGCCTGCACAGTGGCGCGGCCATCTTCGGCAGCCTGATCGCTGGTGTCGCGGCCTATCTGCTGATTGCGCGACTGCACCCACAACGGCAATTTCTGCACGATACGATCGCCGGCTCGCGCGTCATCACCCAGCTTCCGCAGCGTTCATGAGCAACCCCCATAAAGGCCGCACCGGCTTTGATCGCATCATCCACGCCGCCGGCTATTCCTGGGCGGGGCTCAAGGCCGCGTACACCGGTGAAAGCGCCTTCCGCCAGGAGACCTGGCTGTGTGTCATCGCCGCGCCGCTGGCCTTCTGGCTGGCCAAGACCTGGGAACAGGCGGCGCTGCTGCTGGGTTCTCTGCTGCTCATCCTCATCGTCGAGCTGCTGAACTCCGCCATCGAGGCCGTCGTCGACCGCGTGTCCTTCGAGCGTCATGAGCTGTCCAAGCGCGCCAAGGACATCGCCAGCGCCGCCGTGCTGATGGCCCTGGTGCTGGCCGCCGGCATCTGGGGCAGCGCCATCTGGCAGCACCTGCGCTAAGGATGTGACACTCGGGCCATGACTTCGGCCCGCGGCTTCCGACTGCTGCACTCCGGCGTGGCCGGAATCGAGGTCGTTGCCGCCGACTCCGCCCATGCCTTCGGCCGCCATACCCACGACCAGTTCGGCATCGGCCTGATCGAACGCGGCGCGCAGAAGTCCGCCAGCGGGCGTGGTGTCGTCGAGGCGGGTGCCGGCGACATGATCACCGTCAACCCCAATGAAGTGCACGACGGCAAGCCCTTCGATGCGACCGGGCGGCGCTGGCGCATGCTCTACATCGCACCCGAACGCGTGCTGGATGCAGCGCAGGACGTGTCGCCGGGTGTGACCTTCGAGTTCGCGTCACCGGTCATCCGCAACCGCGCGCTGGTGGCGCGGTTTGCTGCGCTGTTCGACGGTGTCACGACTGGCGACTCGTTGGAGTCCGAGGCTGCGCTGCTGGCGCTGATCGCACGGTTGCTGCAGCCCGTGCCGTGCCAACGCCCTGCCCTCGTCTCGGGCGTTGCCGCGGCACGCGAGCGCATGGCGGACGATCCCACCGCAACACCCACGCTGGCAGCGCTGGCCGCACAGGCTGGCCTGAGCCGCTACCAGTTCCTTCGCGCCTTCGCCCGCCTCACAGGGCTGCCGCCACATGCTTACCTGTTGCAGCGACGCGTACTGCATGCGCGCAGGCTCGTTCGCGGTGGCATGGGGTTGGCAGATGCGGCGGTGGCCAGCGGCTTTGCGGACCAGAGCCACATGACACGCAGCTTTGTACGCAGCTTCGGCCTGACGCCTGGGGCGTTCACGCGCGGCTGAGCATGTAGCCTCTGTCGCATTGCGCCTCCCTGGTTGCAGGCATCCATCCCTCGCCCAGGTTGATCCTCGAAGCCAGCCCAACAACAGGTCAGGCGCACATCCCGTCGCTAGACTGCCGCGCACCATCAGTCGTCAAGGAGTCCGCATGAGAGCCCTTCTCGCCATCGCCTTGTTCCTTTGCGCCGGAGCACTCCGCGCAGCCACCGCGCCGGAGGCACCGGCCCAGGTGCAGGAGCTGAAGATCACCGTGCTCTCCACGATGGTGGCCGACGCCGGCTCGCACGGGGAGTGGGGTTTCTCGGCGCTGGTGGAAGTGGATGGACGCAAGCTGCTGGTGGACACGGGCGCGGCGCCGGGCACGGTGCTGGAAAACGCCAAGGTGCTGGGCATTGACCTGTCGGACGTCGAAGACGTGGTGCTCACGCACAACCACGACGACCACACCGCGGGACTGCTGTCGCTGCGGGAGGCGCTCAGGGCCCAGAACCCGCGCGCGATGAGCCGCGTGCATGTGGCGCCGGCCATCTTCCTGAGCCGGCCCGAGCGCGCGGCCGAGGGCAACTACATGCTGCTGCACCGCGCGGAGATGGAGAAGCTGGGCATCGTTTTCGCCGTACATGACGAGCCGACGCAGTTGCTGCCGGGCGTGTGGTTCAGCGGACCGGTGCCGCGCAAGTTCCCGGAGCGCAACTGGTCCGGCAAGGGGCTGATGGTGTCGGACGGCAAGACCGTGGAGGACACGATCCCCGAAGACTCCTCCATCGCCTTCAACACCGCCGAGGGCGTCGTGCTGCTGTCGGGCTGCGGCCATGCGGGCGTTGTCAACACGATGACCTATGTGCAGGACCGCCTGCTGCCGGGTCGGCCCATCGCGGCGCTGGTGGGCGGTTTTCACCTGTTCGGGCTGGATGACGCGCGCCTGGACTGGACGGGCCAGCAGATGCAGGCCTTTGGCGTGAAGTGGCTGCTGGGGGCGCATTGCACGGGCTTTGAGGCTGTCTACCACCTGCGCCGGCAACTCGGTCTGCAGCGCGAGGCGGCCATCGTGGCGGTGGTGGGGACGCGCTACAGCTTGAAGGACGGCATCACGCCGGGGCGCACGGGGCTGAATCGCTGAGCTGCCCGAGCACCAGTCCCTGCAATTTCGTTCAAGACCGCGCGCCCCGTTCAGCCCAGCATGGCACTCCCCACAAGGAGAGCCTGCATGAACCTCGAATTCCTGACCGTCTCGCTGCTCGTCGTCGCCTCGCCGGGCACGGGAGCCGCCGTCACCATCGCCACCGGCCTGTCGCGCGGCGCGCGCATGGCCACCATCGCGGCCTTCGGCTGCACCCTGGGCATCGTGCCTCACATGCTTGCCGCGGTGACCGGCCTGGCCGCGCTGCTGCACGCCAGCGCCCTGGCTTTCGAGACAGTGAAATTCGCCGGCGTCGCCTACCTGCTCTACATCGCCTGGATGACCTGGCGCGAGCAGGGCGTGCTGAAGATCGAAGCCGACGGCGCCCAGCGTTCGAGCGGCGAAGTCATCCGGCACGCCGTGCTGGTGAACCTGCTCAACCCCAAGCTGTCGATGTTCTTCCTGGCCTTCCTGCCGCAGTTCATCGCCAAGGATGAAACGGCACCGACGCTGGCCATGCTGCAACTGTCGGCCATCTTCATGGCCATGACCTTTGCAGTGTTCGCCGTCTACGGCGCCTTCGCGGCACGCATGCGGGACCGCGTGCTGGGCAGCCCGGCGGTCATGGCCTGGCTGAGGCGCAGCTTCGCGGCGACCTTCGTGGCCCTGGGCGCAAAGCTGGCGCTGACCTCTCGTTAAACGGCGGCCTCGTCCGTCTCGCCGGTGCGGATGCGGATGACCTGCTCGACCGGCACCACGAAGATCTTGCCATCGCCGATCTTGCCGGTCTTGGCGGCCTTCAGGATGGCGTCGATGCAGCGATCCACCTCGTCGTCCTTCACGACGACCTCGACCTTGACCTTGGGCAGGAAGTCGACGACGTATTCGGCGCCGCGGTAGAGCTCGGTATGGCCCTTCTGGCGGCCGAAACCCTTGACCTCGGTGACCGTCAGGCCCGAGGCGCCCACCTCGGCCAGCGCCTCGCGGACCTCGTCGAGCTTGAAGGGTTTGATGATGGCGATGATCTGCTTCATGGGGCCAGGCTCCTGATTTCGTCTGTCGTCGATTTAAGCACGTTCGTCCGGGATGCGGTCCACGTCGGCGAGCCAGACAACGGCTTCGGAATCGCTCGGTGCCCGCCAGTCGCCGCGTGGCGACAGCGAGCCGCCGCTGCCGACCTTGGGCGCGTTGGGCACGCAGCTGCGCTTGAACTGGCTGCCCTTGAAAAAGCGCTGCACGAAGATGCGCAGCACACGCTTGATTTCGGCCAGCGCGTAGACCTCACCCCAGGCATGGCGCGCCAGGAAGGCGATCTTGCTCGGCGCATAGCCATGGCGCAGCGTGTAGAACAGGTTGAAGTCCTGCAGTGCATAGGGCCCCACCGTCGCTTCGGTGCTCTGCAGGCTGCCGGGCACAAGTTCGGGGCTGATCTCGGTGCCGAGGATGTCCAGCAGCACCTGGGTGTCGGTGCCGGCGCCGAGCTGGTCGGTCTCGGCCACCCAGCGCACCAGGTGCTGGATCAGCGTCTTGGGCACGCTGGCATTGACGTTGTAGTGCGACATGTGGTCGCCCACGCCATAGGTGCACCAGCCCAGGGCCAGCTCGGACAAATCGCCCGTGCCCAGCACCAGGCCGCCGCTGAGGTTGGCCAGGCGGAACAGATGGCTGGTGCGCTCGCCGGCCTGCACGTTCTCGAAGGTGATGTCGTAGACGGGCTGGTCGTCGCGATGCGGGTGGCCGATGTCCTCGAGCATTTGCGTGCAGCTCGGCCGGATGTCGATCTCGCGCGCTTCGCAGCCCACGGCCGCCATCAGGCGCAGAGCCTGTTCGCGGGTGCGCTCGCCGGTGGCGAAGCCGGGCATGGTCACGCCGATGATGTTCGTGCGCGGCAGCCCCAGCGCATCCATCGCGCGCGCGGCCACCAGCAGCGCATGCGTGGAATCCAGCCCGCCCGAGATGCCGACCACGAGCTTCTTGATGCCGCTCGAAGCCAGGCGCTGGGTCAGGCCCTGGACCTGGATGTTGTAGACCTCCTGGCAGCGCTCGTCGCGGCGGCTGTGGTCGGACGGCACATAGGGGAAGCGCTCGACGCGGCGCCGCAGGGCCAGCGGCCGGTCGCGGTCGAGATCCAGCTTGAAATGGACTTGCCTGAAAGCGTTCACCTGCGCCGCGTACAGGCGCACCGAATCACCGAAGCTCGTCTGCCGCATGCGCTCGCGGGCCAGGCGCTCGAGGTCCACGTCCGCCGTCACGACATGCGAGCTGCGCAGGAAACGCTCGGACTCGACAAGCAACTCACCGTTCTCGCAGACGATGGCCTGGCCGTCCCAGGCCAGGTCCGTGGTCGACTCGCCAGCGCCGGCAGACGAATAGACATAGGCCGCCAGGCAGCGTGCCGACTGCTGCGACACCAGCTGGCGCCGGTAGGCGGCCTTGCCGATGACGACGTTGGACGCCGACAGGTTGACGAGCACGGTGGCGCCGGCAAGAGCCGCGAAGGAGGACGGCGGGATCGGCGTCCACACGTCTTCGCAGATCTCCACGTGCAGGCGCAACAGCGGCAGGTCGTCGGCCGTGAAGATCTGGCGGCTGCCGAAGGGGACCGGCTGACCCAGCAGCGTCACCGTCTCGACCGTGGCCTCCTCGCCCGAGCAGAACTGGCGCGCCTCGTAGAACTCGCCGTAATTGGGCAGAAAAGTCTTGGGCACCACGCCGAGGATGCGGCCGCGCAGCAGCACCACGGCGCAGTTGAACAGGCGCTGCTCGACGCGCAGCGGCATGCCGACGATGGCGACGAGAGGCAGCTCGGTCGTCGCCGCCAGCACTTCGGCCAATGCCGCCTCGCAACCATCGAGCAGGGCGCGCTGGTGGAAGAGGTCGTCGCAGCTGTAGGCCGACAGGCCCAGTTCGGGAAAGGCCATGACGGCCACGCCTTCAGTCGCGGCATCCTTGAGCAGGGCAATCGTCTGCCCGGCGTTGAACACAGGATCGGCCACGCGGCACTGGGGCACGCCCACGGCGACGCGGGCAAAGTCATGGCTGTAGAGGTTGTCGAAACGCATGGGCGGCATCAGCAAAACCCCAGTCTAGTGCGGCGTTCCGCGGCTGCATTCCAATAGGCCGCCATGCCCACCCTCCGCGTCCACGATTCACCCGCCGAACTGTCCCGCGACGCCTGGAATCGCCTGCTCGCCAAGTCACCGCGGCCCACGCCTTTCATGCGCCATGAGTATCTGCAGGCCCTCCACGATTCGGGGTCGGCCGTGGCCAAGACCGGTTGGCAGCCGCAGTTCATCTCGCTGTGGCGGGACGATGAGCTGCTGGCGGCCTGCCCGGCCTATCTGAAGACGCACAGCTATGGTGAATATGTCTTCGACTGGGCCTGGGCCGAGGCCTATCACCGCCACGGTTTGAGCTACTACCCCAAGCTGCTGGTCGCCGTGCCCTTCACACCGGTTCCGGGGAGTCGCCTGCTGGCGGTCAACGACGAGGCACGGACGCTGTTGGCCCAGGCGCTGCGAGCCTTGGCCAGGGAGACCGAAGCCTCGTCCCTGCACGTGCTGTTCGGCGACGAGGCCGACCAGGTAGCGCTGGCCGAGGCCGGCTGCACCGCCAGAGCCGGCGTGCAGTTCCACTGGACGGCCGAGGGCGATGCCGACTTCGCCGCCTTCCTGGCCCGCCTGCACCGCGACAAGCGCAAGAAGATCCAGCAGGAGCAGCGCCGCGTGCGCGAGGCCGGCGTCGTGTTCGAGGCGCGCACTGGCGCGGACCTCACGACGAAGGACTGGGACTTCTTCTACCGCTGCTACCAGCTCACCTACCGCGCCCACCACAGCAAGCCCTATCTGAGCCGCGACTTTTTCGCCCGCATGGCGAGTGACATGCCACAGAACTGGCTGATGTTCACCGCGCATCGCGGCGAGGAACGCGTCGCCACCTCACTGGTCGCGCTGGATCCGGAGCGCCGCGCCGCCTTCGGCCGCTACTGGGGTGCCGTCGAGCACATCCCGAACCTGCATTTCGACGCCTGCTACTACCAGCCCCTGGCCTGGTGCATAGACCACGGCTACCAGCGCTTCGAGGGCGGAGCCCAGGGCGAGCACAAGATGGCGCGCGGCCTGATGCCGACGCCGACCGCCTCCAGCCACTGGCTGGCGCATCCGTCCTTTGCCGACGCCGTCAACGACTTCCTGGCCCGCGAGGGCGAAGCGATGTCGGGCTATATCGACGAGCTGAACGATCACGCCCCCTTTAAAAGACAAAACGCCGCGGATGCGGCGCCTTGAACGGGGCAGAAGCCTGAATCAGGCCTTGGCGTAGTTCGCCATGCCCTCGGTGATCTCGGACTTGGCCTTCTCCGGGCCTTCCCAGCCCTTGACCTTGACCCACTTGCCCTTCTC
>CBHWBD010000169.1:0-11487 GCA_966111775.1 uncultured Comamonadaceae bacterium
TGCCCTGGTGCGCGTGCTAGACGCGACCGGCAAGACCGTTGCCGACAAGAAGGCCGTCACCGCCGCGACCGGCGCCTATGGCCCCATCACGCTGACCGGCACGGGGCCTTACCGCGTCGAGGCCTGCGGCAGCGTCGGCGACCGGCCGATCTGCGTCTGGGGTGCCACCAGCAACGGCGGCACCCTGAACCTGACGCCGCTGACCAGCGCCATCACCGTGCTGGCCAGCGGCCAGTCGCCCGACACCTTGATGACCGGCAGTGCCCAGGGCCTGAGCGACGCCAACCTGGCCAGTGCGCAGACCCAGTTGCGCACCGCCCTGGCGCCGGCCCTGGCGGACGCCGGCCTGGCCGGTGATTTCGACCTGATGGCCGGCGCGCTGACGGCCGGCTCGCACACCGGCTACGACCGCATGCTCGACAGCGTCGCCGTCGGCCTGGGCAGCGATGCCAAGGCCTATGTGACGCTGACGTCGCGCCTGGGGGCCGGCACCGCCTATCTGGAACCGGGCTCGACCCAGGGCAGCCTGGGCTTCGACGCCGGCGCTGCCGCGATCGACCTGACCGGCCTGGACGCGCTGTTCACCAAGCTGGTCACGGCCACGGCCAATATCGGCAACTGCCAGAGCAAGCTGGTGGGCCTGGAACCCGCCTTCGATGCGAATGCGCGGGCCAGCGTCGACGCGATGTCGGCGCCCTTCACCGGCCCCAAGGACGCGGCGCAGCTGGTCTGCCTGCGCATGAACGGCGTGCTGGGCGAGGGCGAAGTCATGTTCGGCGGCAAGCTGCTGCCTTCCCTGCTCGGCCGCTGCGACTTCGGTGCCGGCGATCCGCTGTGCCGCATCGGCTTCGTCTACCAGAACACCGCGGGCTTCCAGCGCCGTCTTGGCATCGAGCAGGCCGCGGTGAAGCGCCCTTCCGGCTGGTTCTTCCTCGGCAACCGCCTGGAGGTGCAGGCCACCGCCGCCGCCCGCCTGGTGCTGACGCGCCGCGTCGACAGCGCGGCACCGGACAGCTACGCGCGCTATGTCGACGTCAGCATTCCCGCCATCACCGCCACCGGTGGCGGCGTGCTGCAGTGCGCGCGGGTCAGCCAGAAGGACACGAGCGGCGCCGACGTGCCACTGGCCCTGTTCAAGAAGGCCGGCAATGGCAGCTATCTGAGCCTGTGGAGCGTCAGCAGCAGCGACGGCACGGCCAGCCTCGATCCCGCCAGCGGCACCACACGCGGCAACAACATCGTCAGCCTGCCGGTGCCGGCGGGCGCTGCCGGAGACGCCGTGGCGCGCAACTTCGTGCGCGCCGGCCGCAGCCTGAAGATCGAGCTGTTCAAGGACAGCGCCTGTGGCACGCCCCTCGGCGGCCTGGACGGCAGCAGCATAGGCATCGAGCTGGCCGGGCAGTTGCCGGTCACGGCGGCCGGCCAGAGCGGCCAGCCCTGGCCGGTGCTGGTCGCCAAGGGCGTCACCGACCTGACGGGCATGAAGGGTGCCGTCAACGCCAAGATCAGCTATGGCCCGACCTGGACGCTGCCGCGCGGCGACCTGCTGCCGGACCGCGCCCAGCTCTGCACCGACACGGCCTGCAGCGCCAAGCTGGCCGAACTGGAGCTGGGCGTCGTCGTCAAGGGCAACACCCTCGGCGCCTTCGCCACCGGCGCCTCGTTGAGCGCCACCGTCGGCAACACGGCCTTGAACGTCAACAGCTACAAGCTGCTGCGCATCACGGGCCGCATGCCCGATGGCCTGGTGTTGCAGCTGGACAGCCAGTCCTGCTCGGCGCAGACCGCCGGCCTGCCCTGCTGAACCGAAGGAGTACGGGCGCGGCAAGCAAGGGTTGGCTTTGCGGCCGGGCGTCAGCGCGCTTCAGCGCCGCGGCAGCGGGTAGCTGGCCAGGCTGGCATAACCCTTCTTCGACACGGACTGCACGCCGAAGACGACGTTGTCCTTGGACACCGGCAGCGTCACGCGCGTGGCACGGCCCACGTCCTTGAACTGCTGCCAGGCGGCGGCGTCGGTGTCGCGCCAGACGATGCGGTAGCCGGCCACTTCGGGGTCGTCGCTGGCCTGCCATTCCAGCGTCGAGTCGTTGGTCAGCTCGCGGGCGTCCAGCTTCACGGCCCTGGGCGGCGCGGGCGCCCAGGCCAGCGTCGCCAGGCCGGCCAGGTTGGCACGGGTCACGTCGGCCACGTAAGGGAAGTCGACGAACTCAGGCAGGTCGCCGTAGACGATGCCGTTCTCGGTCCTGAGGTTCTGGTGCTGGTGGGCGAAGTTCTCGAAGGGTTCGCTGATGCGCACGGCAGCAAACCCACGCTCCAGGAAGGGAATGTGGTCGCCGCCGCGCAGATAGCGGTCGCGGCGCTGGATGAGCTGGACGGTGAAGCCCGGCATGGCCGCTTCGGCCGCGGCCTTCAGGTGGCGGCCGAGCTGGTGGGTGGGCAGGTCTTCGTTGCCACCGGCCTGCAGCAGGGGCAGCAGCTCGGCCTGCATGGCGGCGATGGATCTGGCATCGGTCTCGCTGGGTGCGCGATTGGCGTTGGCGGCCGTCAGCAGCCGCACCAGCGGGTCCAGCCCATCGGCGAACAGACGCAGCCGCCGGGCGTCACGCTGGCCGGCGTCGCCTCGCGAGCTGCCGATGATGTCATTGGTGATCATGGCCTCCACGTTCGTGCCGGCCGCCCGCGCCTCGCGGGCGAATTGCGCGGCGCCGAGCAAGCCCTGCTCCTCGCCCGGCACCGCCATGAAGACCAGGGTCGCATCGAACTGGCGCCTGGCCATCACGCAGGCCAGCTCCATGACGGCCGCCGTGCCCGAGGCGTCGTCGTTGGCGCCGGGCGCTTCGCCCAGCGTGTCCATCACATCGCTGTTGCGCGAGTCGTAGTGGCCGCTGACGACCAGCACGCGGCTCTTGCTGGCGCCGCGCCCGGGCAGGGTCGCGACGACGTTGACCAACTCGGTCGGCTGGTTGACGCGGCTGCCGGCCGGCTCGACGAAGCTCTGTTCCTCCACCTGCAGGCGCCCGCCGGCCAGCCTGGAGCAGGTCGACAGCTCACTCGTGATCCAGCGCCGCGCGGCGCCGATGCCGCGGGTGTCGGAGGCGATGTCGGACAGGGTGTGGCGGGTGCCGAAAGCCACCAGCTTGCGAATGCGCGCCTCGATGCGCCCCGGGCTGACCTCGGCCAGCATGGCCTGCAGTTCATCGGCCGGCGAGGTCTGGGCCTGGGCCGAGGCGGCCAGCAGGGCAAGGGCGAGTGTGGCAAATCGGGCGTGCATGCAAATGATTCTGCCCTTGCCGGCTCGCCCGGCTTCTTCTACCCTGGGCCCACCACCGAGGAGGTCCGATGAGCGCTGAACAAAGCCTGGATTCACGTGTGAGCGCGATCCGAACGGTCGCGCTGGTCGGGCCCGCCGCGGCCGGCAAGACCCTGCTGCTGGACGCGCTGCTGGCCCACGCCGGCGCCATTCCGCAGACCGGCAGCATCGAACGCGGCAGCACGGTCAGCGACCATGATCCGCTGGAGAAGCGACTGGGACATTCGCTGCAGTCCAGCCTCGCCCACTTCACCCACGGCGGCATCCGGGTGCATGCCATCGACACGCCCGGAGCGGCGGACTTCGTCGGCCAGGCCCTCCCGGCCCTGGAGGCGGCGGACACGGCCATCGTCGTCGTCAATGCCCAGAACGGCATCGAGCTGATGGCCCAGCGCATGCTCGGTGCGGCCGGCGAGCGCGGGCTGACCCGCCTCATCGTCGTCAACAAGATCGACTGCCCCGAGGTCGACCTGCCCGGCCTGCTGGCCCAGATCCGCGAGGTCTTCGGCAAGGAGTGCTTGCCACTGAACCTGCCCGCCGACGGCGCCAAGCGCGTCGCCGACTGCTTCTTCGCGGCGTCTGGGGACGCCGATTTTTCGTCGGTCGCCGAAGCCCACCAGGCCCTGGTGGAGCAGGTCGTGGAGGTCGACGCGGCCTTTGTCGACCGCTACCTGACCGACGGTGACGTCGACCCGAAGGAGTTGCATGCGCCGCTGGAGCAGGCCCTGCGCGAAGGCCACCTGATCCCGGTCTGCTTCTGCTCGGCCAAGACGGGTGCCGGCATCGCCGAGCTGCTGTCCGTCATCGAGGCGTTGATGCCCAACCCGGCCGAGGGCAACCCGCCCCCCTTCCTGGAAGGCAAGGGCGCCGAGCCCCAGCCCTATCCGGCCCGCCCCGATCCGGCAGCCCATGTGCTGGCCCATGTGTTCAAGATCGTCGCCGACCCCTATCTGGGCAAGATGGGCATCTTGCGCGTGCACCAGGGCCGCGTCGCCAAGGGCGGCATGCTCTTCGTCGGCCATGCGCGCAAGCCCATCCGCGTCGGCCATCTCTTCATGCAGCAGGGCGCCAAGCATGTGGAAGTGGACGAGGCCCTGCCGGGCGACCTCTGCGCGGTCGCGAAGGTGGACGACATCGCCTTCGACGCCGTGCTGCACGACGCCCAGGAGGACGAGCACATCTTCCTGAAGCCGCTGGCCTTCCCGACGCCCGTGCATGGCGTGGCCATCAGCCCGGCGCGGCGCGGCGACGAGCAGAAGCTGTGGGAGGTGCTGGCCCGGCTGGTGGACGAAGACCCCTGCCTGCGCATCGAACAGGCGGGCGAGACCCATCAGACCCTGGTCTACGGCCTCGGGGAACTGCATCTGCGCCTGCTGCTGGAGCGGGTGCGCGAGCTCTACAAGGGCGAGGTCGTCACCCAGCCGCCGCGCATCGCCTACCGCGAGACCATCTCGGCGCCGGCCGAGGGCCATTACCGCCACAAGAAGCAGAGCGGCGGCGCCGGCCAGTTCGGCGAGGTCTATCTGCGCATCGAGCCGATGGAGCGTGGCGCCGGCTTCGAATTCGTCGACGCGGTCAAGGGCGGCACCATTCCCGGCCAGTTCATGCCGGCCGTCGAGAAGGGCGTGCGCTCGGCCCTGGCCAGCGGCGTCATCGCCGGCTATCCGCTGGTGGACCTGCGCGTCGTCGTCTACGACGGCAAGCACCATTCCGTGGACAGCAAGGAAATCGCCTTCGTCACCGCTGGCCGCCGCGCCCTGATGGAGGCCGTGCGCGAAGCGCGTCCCATCGTGCTGGAACCCATCGTGCAGGTCGAGATCACGGCGCCCGAGCACGGCATCGGCGACATCACCGGCGACCTCGCCTCCCGGCGCGGCCAGGTCAACGGCACCCGCGCCGCCGTGCCGGGCAGCCTCGTCGTGCAGGGTCTGGCGCCACTGGCGGAACTGGCCAGCTACCAGTCACGCCTGAACGCGATGACGGCGGGCGAAGGGCGCTACACCCTGCTGCTGTCGCACTACGAACCGGTGCCGCCCAACACGCAGGCGTCGCTGGTGGGCGCCTACAAGGCGGGCGACGAGGCGGAGTGAGGCCGGTCAGGGCTTCCTGGCCGACATCCCCTGCATCTGCTTGAGCCAGTCGCTCCAGTCGACCGGCCCGCTGTCGAAGCGCTTCTGCAGATTGCCCAGCACGGTGCCCCAGGCCTTGTCGAAATAGGCATACGCCTTGTCCCATTCGCCGCCATCGCCCCAGCCCACGTGATGCAGGCGCACACGCGTCGTCTTGTCATCCACGGCCTCGAAACGGACGATGACGACGGTGCGCTGCTGGCGCACCTCGGGCAGGCTGGGTGGCGCATTCCAGTCGAAGCTCAGCATCTTCTGAGGTTGCAGCGCGAGGTAGCGCATCTCGTCCGCACCCTTGCTGCCCGCCGGCGCGAACGGATTGATGAAGATGTGGAAGGCGCCGCCGACGCGGGCCTCGATCTCGGCATCGGGCGCGAAGAAGCCAACGATCCCCTCCCTGGTCGTCCACGCGGCCCAAGCCTGGTCGAGGCTGGCCTTGATCACGATGTCTTTATCAAGGGAGCGCTCGGCGGCCGACGCTGTCAGCGTGGCCACCGCCAGCAGCAAGGCGACAAGTACTCTCGTCATGGCAATCCTCGGGCCGCGGGGGCTTGGTCAAGGGCGCTTTATCATACGCACCCATGCCTGCCGCCCCCCGCGACGTCGCGCAGATCCGATTGGACAACGCGATGCGGCTGTTCGAAGAGTTCGTCAGCGCCACCGTCAAACATGCCGATGCAGCCACCTTGCGTGGCCTGGAGCGGCGCTTTGCCGAAAGACTGCAGATCCAGCCCAGCTACTGGAGCCAGATCAAGGGCCGCTCGCGCCAGATCGGTGAACGCCTGGCGCGCCAGTTCGAGCAGCTTTGCCACAAGCCGCCGGGCTGGATGGATCTGGAACACGGCCTGGCCGCGGCGCCCGCGCCGCTGACCAGCATGGCCGCAGCCTTGGCACCGGTAGCACCGCCCGCCGAGGCCTCGCCAAGCCTGCCCAAGGATGATGACGAGCGCTTCATCATCGGCCTCGTCCTCACCTACTACCGCCGCCACCCCCAGCGCGCCCGTACGCGGCTGCTGGATCTGCTCGGCGAGGTGCTGACGCCGGAGCCTGCAGCGCCGCCCAGACCGGCACCCAAGGCCGCACCCAGCCCGCAGGCCGAGCTGGACGAGTGGCGCAAGCTGCAGGCCGGCATCGCGCCCCTCAAATCCAGGAAGCGGTAGTCGCCGCAGATCGATCTGCGCATCCGTCACTGGACGGCCGCGCTCCCGCACGTTAGGGGTGTTGGATAAAAACCGCTTGCGCAAGAGCAACGTTTGTTTATCATTTGCGCAAGTCGTGATGAAGAAGTCTTCGCATCACGGCGAGGTCGCACACCCCCAGCACCCCTGACCGCCCGGCCCGCTTGCCTCGAGCAGCAAGCCCCGGGCATTCCCAAGCTTTCGCGCAAACGCAGGCCCACCCGGGTCGAGCCGCTGCATTCCCCGCCGCCCCGGCGCGGCGCCCACCGGAGCCCTCCATGCCCCAGTTCACCTCTCCCCGCCCTCTGCAGATCAAGGCGCTGAAACCGCGCAATCCGCTGGTCGCCCCGGCCATGAAACGCCAGGCCGGCGCCCACCAGAGTGCCCACAGCGCCCATGCCCAGCGCCAGCAAGCCCGCCTCGAACTGCGACGCCTGCTGCGCGAGCGCTTCCCGGACGACAGCCCCTGACAACAGCGCGCCGCCCGCCTCTCATCCATTTCGATCCATGTGATGAGGGCCGCCGGCCTGGCGCCAAGGAGACCCTCATGAGATTGATCGAAGTGCGCGGCCCCGACGCCGCCGAAACCCACGCCGCCTGGGCCCAACGCTGGAAGCGCGTCAAGCGCGCCGCCCGCGCCATCAGCCTGGTGTTCTCGCCGGCCTACCGGCGCCGGCGTGCCCGCAACCACCTGGAGTTCTATGCCGAAGCCGGCGCGCCCGAAGGGGCGCTCTACGTCGACGGCAAGCTGACCGCCCAGCTGGAAGGTGTGCGCAGGCTGTAAGACGCTCCTCGGGCCGGCTCGGGAACTGGAGTCGGACACAAGCAGTCCCTGCGGACTGCTTGTGCCTACGACAGGCCATGGGCCTCTGGCCCATGGCAGCCCAGCGCTCGGCCCGCAATACCGGTGCCGTCAAAGCTGAAATGGTTGGCAAAACGGGGCCGCCTCCCACAACCGGGCGGCCCTGCCCGGGCCTAGCATCGGCCCATGTCCGACCGCCTGCGCCTGACCACCCCGCTGTCCAGCCTGGACGCCTGGGTGAACGCGTTTGCCCGGGCGGAGATCCCGGTCTTGACCGAAACGGCCGAGTCCGTCGAGCACATGCGTGCCACCGAGGACGACGTCGACGCCCACGGCCTGGGCGAAATGATCGCTACCGACCCGCTGATGACGCTGAAGGTGCTGGCCCATGCCAGCGAGCAGCGTCGCAGTCGCAACTCCGAGCTGCGGGCCGACCCCGAGACCGTGACCGCTGCCCTGGTCCTGATGGGCATCACCCCCTTCTTCCGCGACTTCGGGCCGCAACCGACGCTGGAGTCCGTGCTGGCGGGCAACGACGAGGCCCTGCTGGGCCTGTCGCGCGTCATGCAGCGCGCCGAACGCGCCTCGCGCTTCGCCCTGGGCTTCGCCGCCCACCGTGCCGACCCCGACGCCGCCATCATCCACAGCGCCGCCTTGCTGCACGACTTTGCCGAGATGCTGCTGTGGGTGCACGCCCCCGAACTGGCGCTGAAGATCGCCGCGCTGCAGGACGCCGACCGGCATCTGCGCAGCACGGTCGCCCAACGCCAGGTGCTGGGCATCGAACTGGCCGACCTGGAACAGGCCCTGATGCGGCGCTGGCGCCTGCCCGAGCTGCTGACACGCATCACCAGCGAAAAGGACGGCCGCGACCCGCAGGTGCGCTGTGTCCAGCTGGCCGTGCGCCTGGCGCGCCATACCGCCCGCGGCTGGGACGACGCCGGCGTGCCGGACGACCTTCACGACATCGCCGAGCTGCTCAACCTCAGCGAAGCCCACACGCTAAAACTGCTTCACGAATTCGACTGACGCCGACGCAGGACGGCCAGCAGCCCCATGCCGCCCAGCAGCAAGGCCGTGCTCGCCGGCTCGGGCACCGGCGTGGCCGTGAAATTGGCGTTGTTGGGCGCGAAATCCGAAATCGCGGCGGTGCCGCTGAAGGCGCCGTCGCGCGGCCACAGGTTGAAGGTGTAGTCCAGCTTGTTGTTGAAGCCGGTGCTGGGCAGCAGGCTGCCGCTGACACTGCCGGTGATGACGTTGCCGCTGACCGTCACCGAGCCCGCGGGCAGATTGCCCGCACCGCCGACCGAACCGCTGCCGTCGGGGCGCAGGATGATGACGCGGTCAAAGCGCACGCCGGTGATGCCGAGGCTGGCAAAGCCGGCCGTGCCGGCGCCGCGGTTGACACCCCAGACATAGAAGCCCGTCGCGGTGGTGCCGGGCGCGCCGTCCAGCGTGGCCGTGAGGGTGAAGATGTCGGTCGTCGGGTTGTAGAAGACGCTGGCGGCCAGCACGTCCAGGTCGTGGCTGGTGCTGCTGCCGGCAAAGGTGGCGAGGAAGTCGCCCTTGGGGTCGGTGATGCTGTCCAGGGCATGGCTCGCCAGCGGCAGGCCCAGCAGGGCCGTGGCGACAAGGGGGGAAACGGGAAGGCGCATGGGGGCTCCAGAAAAGATTCGACGCTGGGGCCGCATGGCCCACGCTGCGTGGACGCTCAGGGCGAGGCGCTATTCCCCACCCCCCTAGAAGCTCGGTCGCCCGCCATCAGGCCACGCAGCCTTTCGCGGCCCCGCGACAGGCGCGACATCACGGTGCCGATGGGAATGTCCAGGGCCGCCGCGATCTCGGCATAGGCCATGCCTTCCACCGCCACCAGCAACAGCACCTGGTACTGCTCCACCGGCAGTGCCACCAGGGCCTTGTGCAGGTCGCGCAGGGCCAGGCGCTCGGCCTGGGTCGCGGCGACGGGGATCTCGGGGATGTGCTCGTCCAGGTCGACGACCTCCAGGCGGCCGCGCCGCAGCGCATCGACGTGCAGGTTGTGCATGATGCTGAACAGCCAGGTGCGCATGTCGCCCACGCCCTGCCAGAGACCGGCGCGCGACCAGGCGCGCTCCAGCGTGTCCTGCACGAGGTCGTCGGCGTCCTCGCGGTTGCGGCGCAGGGCGCGGGCGTACAGGCGCAGCCGCGGCAGCCAGCCCAGCATGTCGCCGGCGTCGGGGGACGAGGGAGGATGCTGGCTGGCCATGGCCGGTGAATACCGGCCGCCCCTTCAACGGTTCAAGTCAGCGGTTCACACCGGAACCGCCGTGGTGTTCTTCAGCCGTTCGAGCACGAAGCTGGTCTTGCAGTCCTGCACGCTGGGGTGCATCAGCAGGGTGTCGCTGATGAAGCGGGCGTAGTGCTGCATGTCCTGCACCAGCACGCGCAGCAGATAGTCCATCTCGCCGGTCAGCGCCGCGCATTCGACGACCTCGGGCCAGGTCTGCACGGCGGCGCGGAAGAGGTCGCGCGGGTTGCGCAGCGGGTTGTCGGTCTGCTTCTCCAGCCTGACGTTGATATAGGCCGTCAGGCCCAGGCCGATGCGCTCGGGCGCCACCAGGGCGACATAGGAGGCGATCACGCCCGCCTCTTCCAGCCGGCGCACGCGGCGCAGCACCGCGGACGACGACAGGCCGGCCTCGGCGGCCAGGGCGTCATAGGTCAGGCGGCCGTCGGCCTGCAGCGCGCGCAAGATGCGGCGGTCGATGGCATCGAGCTCGATGGAAGCGTCCATGCGGGAAATTGTGCAGCCTTCCTGCGCCGCAGCCCATCTACAGTCTTGGAGACCGTGAACCACGCCCTGCTCAGCCGCCTGCTGGCCTTGCTGTTGCTCGCCGCAGCGCCGCGGGCGCGTGCCGACGAGATCGTGCTCGCCTCGCCCGACTACTGGTGCCCCTTCAGCTGCAAGGCCGGCGCTGCCCAGGAGGGCTTCACGGTGGACATCGTGCGCGAGATCTTCAGCGCCGCCGGCCACAAGGTCAGGCTGGTCAACCAGAACTACAGCCGCGCCCTGATGGACGTGCGCGCCGGCACCTACACGGCCACGCCGTCGACCTTCCGCGACGAGGCGCCGGACTTCGTCTTCCCCGCGCAACCGATCTCGCGCAACCGCTACTGCGCCTATGTCACCGCCGACAACCCTTGGACCTACCGCGGCCCGGCCAGCCTGGCGGCGCTGGGCCGTGTCGGCGTCATCCGCGACTACTCCTACGGCGCCGCGCTGGATGCGGCCATCAAGGCGGCGCCCAAACGGTTCGAAGTGCATACCGGCGACGCCCTGACCGAGCGCATGTTGCGCCGCCTGCAGCTCGGCCGCATGGACGCCTTCATCGAGGAAGAGAACCTCGTCGCCTACACGCTGAAGCAGCACGGCGAACTGGCCGCGCGCAATGCCGGCTGCGAGGCCCCAAGCTACGCCTATATGGCCCTGTCGCCCAGGAACCCCAAGGCCCAGGACTACGCCCGGGTCTTCAGCGACGGCATGCTGAAGCTGCGCCGCACGGGACGCCTGAAAGCCATCCTGGCCGGCTATGGATTGGCCGAATGGCCGGCGCCATCACCTTGAAAAACGCATTATTCCTGTGCAATATCAAAGTAAGACGCCAAAATTTGCATGAATTCTGCGAGCCCCGCGCCGCAGAATTTTCAGCTTCAACAGCTTTCTTCTGGCGAGGTCCGCATGGCCAAGTTCACTCCCTGGGACAACCCCATGGGCACCGACGGTTTCGAATTCATCGAGTTCGCGGCGCCGGACCCGGCTGCCCTCGGTGCGCTGTTCGAGACCATGGGCTTCAAGGCGGTCGCCAAGCACCGCCACAAGAGCGTGACCCTGTACCGCCAGGGCGGCGTCAACTTCATCATCAACGCCGAGACCGACTCCTTCGCCCAGCGCTTCGCCCGGCTGCACGGCCCGTCGATCTGCGCCATCGCCTTCCGCGTGGAGAACGCGGCCCACGCCTACCAGCGCGCGCTGGAACTGGGCGCCTGGGGCTTCGACAACAAGGCCGGCCCGATGGAGCTGAACATCCCGGC
>CBHWBD010000170.1:0-11461 GCA_966111775.1 uncultured Comamonadaceae bacterium
GGCCGTTGGTGATGAAGGTCTTCTGGCCGCTGATGACGTAGTGGTCGCCGTCCAGCCGGGCCCGCGTGCGGATGGCCTGCAGGTCCGAGCCCGTGCCCGGCTCGGTCATCGCGATGGCGCCCACGCGTTCGCCCGTGGCCAGCGCCGGCAGCCAGCGGGCCTTCTGCGCGTCGTTGCCGTGGTGCAGCAGATAGGGCGCGACGATGGCCGAGTGCACGCTGCCGCCGAAGCCGCCGAGATTGGCTCGCGCCGCTTCCATGACGATGATGGCCTCGTGGCCGAAGTCGCCGCCGCTGCCGCCCCAGGCTTGCGGCATGGCCGCGCACAGCAGGCCCTGGGTGCCGGCCTCGCGCCAGCTGTCGCGCTCCATCAGGCCCGCGTCACGCCAGCCGGCGGCGCGTGGCAGCCAGCGCTCGGTGAAGAAGCGCGCGGCACTGTCCTGCAGCAGGCGGTGCTCTTCGGTCATCCACGTCGAGGGAAAGAGGGGCAGGGGCATGTTCGGATTTGTCTAGATCGCAGGGGCGCTGAATTCCAGCCATAGGCCCGGCTGGTCGAATGTCATCTGGCCCTGCGGCGCGGCGTCCAGCCAGAGCAGGGTGCGGTGCTTCAATGCCGTGCTGCGGCCATCGTCACAGGACCAGTGGCCGGCCTGCAGCGTGAACAGGCCGCAGGACCGCTCTTGCGCGCGCCAGGGCTGATCCGGCAGCGCCCGGTGCATCGCGGCCCGCCCGCCCCGGCTCATCAGGTTCAGGTCGCGGATGGGGCCCTGCAGCAGACTGCCGAAGGGTGGCGCGGCGCCATCGAATCGCAGCGGCGCGTCGAGCGGCGTCAACGTCACGGACCGGTGCGCGAATTCGAGCTGCATGCCCCGGCCTTCGACGAGGCTCAGCCAGCGCTCGACGCCGGGGTAGTCCGAGAACGGGCCGTCCTTTTCGACGTCGGCCATGGAGATTCGCAGCTGCCAGGCCTCCTCGTCCGGCAGGGCCAGCAGCGTGCGCGTGCTGCCGCCGCCGTTCTTCCAGGCCGTTGGCGCGATCGCTTCGGCATCGATGAGGTGCATCGCCGCGGCCTAGATGCCGACCGCCTCCTCGAGCGTCGCGATCTCCTCCTCGACATAGGCCGCCAGCCGGCCCAGGTTGGGCAGGGCGTCGGTCGCGATCAGGCCGAAGTACAAGGTGCCGGCATAGCTGAACAGCGTGATGTTGAGCAGATGGGTGGCCGGCAGCGTCGACACGGGGTGCATCTCCAGCAGCGGCGCGCCCTTCAGATACAGACGCTCGGCCGGCCCGGGCACGTTGGACACCAGGGTGTTGCCCATGGGCGTGACGACGTCGGCCAGCTTCAGCATGCCGGCGATCTGGCCCAGCAGGCCGGTCAGGATGGTGTAGGTCTCGACGGCCTCGGGCGCGACGGCGTCGATCATGGCCCGCACATTGCGCAGCGAGTAGCCGACATTGCGCAGCCGCACATAGGCGTCGTCAGTCGGCGGCGACAGGTCGACCAGGATGATGCCGATCTTGTTGCCGCCGCCCTTCTCGCCCTCGCGCCGCAGATTGACCGGCATCTGGATGGTGATGGGGCGGTCCAGCTCGATGCCTTCGTCGGCCAGGTAGCGGTGCATGGCGCCGTCCAGACAGGTCAGGGCGACGTGGTTGAGCGTGGCGCGCGACACCTTGCGGATGGCATCGATGCGCGCCATGGGAACGGCCGCCGTGGCGAACTGGCGGCCGGGTGTGGCGTTGCCGGTGAAGGGCGTGCCCCCGCTGGCCATGAAGGGCAGGGCGATGGCGTTCTTGGTCAGCTTGACGGCCTCCAGCGCCAGCATGGCCGTGAGCCGGCCGATGCCGACGGCGCGCTTGCTGTTGGCGGTGAGCTGCTTCCAGACGGTGCCTGCCACGGCCTGGTCCAGGCGCTTCTTGCCCCTCAGGCCAGCACTGCGGCGCGTGTGATCGAGGGTCCAGACCGGTGTGACCGTGTCGTCCTCCGGCGTCGTGCGCAGCGACTCGACGCCCCAGCGCGTCATGGTGATGCCGTCGGCCACCGCGTGGTGCATCTTGTAGTAGATGGCGAACTGGCGGTCCCAGAGCCCGGCGATGACGTGCACCTCCCACAGCGGGCGGCTGCGGTCCAGCACGGGTTCGTGCAGCTCCGAGGTCAGCGCATACAGGGCGTCGCGGTCATTGGCGCCGGCCTTCATCTTGTGGAAGAAGACGTGCTGCGACAGGTCCACCGACTCGGCCGTGCTCCAGCTCGGCATCAGCGTCGGCGAGACGAAGTTGATGACCTGGTCGAAGGGCGGTTGGACGTCGGTGTGCTCGAGGAATTCCTCGTAGAGCTGCTTGGCGAAGTTGGCGCCGCCGCCCTTGGGGATCTGGTGGATGTGCAGGCCCGCCACATGCTTGGGGCTGGCCTCGCTCTCGGCGATGAAGAAGGCGAGGTCGAGCAGGGAAAGGCGGCTCATGGTGTCTCCGTCGTTCTGTTGCGGCCCAGCATAGGCGGGCCCGTGCACCGGTCAAGGCCGGGGATTCACGCGCTTGTGTCGGCGTCGCCGCTTGTTGCCTTGCGCTTGCCGCTGCGGCGTTCCTTGTCGGCCAGGCGTGCCGCTTCCGCCGCGGCGGCCTTGCGGTCTTCCTCTTCGGCCAGCGCCCGGCGCCAGGCCGTCATTTCTTCCGGCGTCTCCAGCGTGATGCGGCCCAGCGAGCCGCCGCGGAAGTCCATCAGCACGGCCTCGGCGGCCTTGTGCATCTGCACGCCGCCGCCCCGCACCCTGGCCCCGCGCTTGATGCCGACGGCCTCCAGCACGGCGTCGTCGGCGCCCAGTTCGGCCAGGCCGTAGCGCTCCTTGAGCCGCTCGGGGTAGTGGCGCTTCAGCACCGCGATCAACTCCAGCGCCACTTCGGCCTCGTCGAAGGCATTGCGGCCGATGGCGCCGCTGGCGGCCAGGTGGTAGCCGCTCTGCTCGATGGCGATGCGCGGCCACAGCATGCCGGGCGTGTCGAACAGGTAGAAGCCGTTCTCCAGCACGAACTTCTGTTCGAGCTTGGTGATGCCGGGTTCGTCCCCGGTCTTGGCAGCCTTGCGGCCCACCAGCGTGTTGATCAGCGTGCTCTTGCCGACGTTGGGGATGCCGCAGATCAGCACGCGCAGCGGCTTGTGCATGTCGCCGCGCAGCGGAGCGAGCTCGCGGCAGGCCTTGATGAGGGCCCGGGCCGGCGCCTTCTCGCCCGCATCCAGCGCAATGGCGCGGGTGTGGGCCTGGGCGTTGTAGAAGTCCAGCCAGGCGGCGGTCTGGGCCGGATCGGCCAGGTCCTGCTTGTTCAGCACCTTCAGCGACGGCCGGCCGGTCGTCAGCGCGGCCAGCAAGGGGTTGCTGCTGGAACCCGGCAGGCGCGCGTCCAGCAGCTCGATGACCACGTCCAGTCCCGCCTTGACGCGATCCTTGATCGCCTGGCGGGTGGAATTCATGTGGCCGGGGAACCAGTTGATGGGCATGCGCTGAAGGGGGGCGGAATACGGGAGGGGCGGATTGTCGGTGGCTTACATCCGGTTGCGGCCACCGGGCCGACCTCCCCCAAGATCTGGGGGTAGTCGTTGAGGTGAGTATGAGATTCGAAGGAGTACTGAGCGCCTGGAACCACGATGCGGGTTATGGCGCCATCCGGCCGAGCGGCGGGGGCGAAGAGGTGTTCGTCGCGCTGGCGGCCTTCCCGACCGATGGCGAAGGCCCGCGGCCGGACGAGCCTTTGAGCTTCGAAATTGTGACGGGGCGTGACGGCCGCAAGCAGGCCGTGAATCTCAAGCGCCTGTCGCGCAGCCACCTCAGCCCGGCCCTGCGGGAAGCCAACGGCGGCGCCCGCATCCGCGCCCGCCAGGCGCAAAAGAAACGGCGCCTGGGCCTGATGGCCGGTGGCGCCGTGGTCATGGTGATGCTGGTGGCGCGCGGCATGCACTGGTGGCACCCGGCGGAGCGGGTGGCAGAGTTGCCGGTGATGAAGCGCTGAGGGTCGTCAGTCCTCAAGCCAGCCGGCTTGCATGCCGGCTGTCCTGACACAGGCAAGAAAGGCCGCGCAGGCGGCCTTTCTGTCCGTTGTTAATCCTCGTTCTTGAAGACGAGCTTGACTTCGTGGGTGCCCTTTTCGCCCGGCTCGAACTTCCATTCCATCAGGGCCGACTTCACGGCGCGGTCAAAGACACGCTTGGGCTCGGCTTCGACGATTTCGACGTCGCTGACCTTGCCGTCGGCTTCGATGGTCAGCTTGGCCTTGACCGAGCCGGCGGAGATGCCCTTCTTGGTGGCCTCGGCCGGGAACTCCGGCGGCACCTTCTTGATGACCTTGGGCGTGGCGTGCGCGGCCAGGGCCAGCATCAGGCTGGCGGCGAGGACGGTGGCGGAACGCAGGAATGACATGGCGAACCTCGGGAAGTGGGTGATGGGGTTCAGGCGGCGCGGAAGAAGCCAACCGCCTCGATCAGGCGGGTCGAGCTGTCGCGCAGCGCGTCGGCCGAGCGGCTGAGATCGCCGACCAGGCTGGTGTTTTGCTGGGTGGCCTTGTCGAGCTCGTTCATGGCGCCGTTGACGACGCCCACGCCCGTGGCCTGCTCCTGGGCCGAGTGCGAGATCTCTTCGATCAGCTGGCCCATGTTGTTGACTTCGTCGACGACGCTGCGGATGGTGACGCCGGCGTTGTTGACCAGGGTGGTGCCGTTCTCGACCTTGACCGTCGATTCCTGGATCAGCACCTTGATTTCCTTGGCGGCACCCGCCGAGCGCTGCGCCAGGGCGCGCACTTCGGCGGCCACGACGGCGAAGCCGCGGCCATGCTCGCCGGCACGGGCGGCTTCCACCGCGGCGTTCAGGGCCAGGATGTTGGTCTGGAAGGCGATGCCGTCGATGACGCCGATGATGTCGCCGATCTTCTTGGAGCTGGCGCTGATCTCTTCCATGGTCTCGACGACCTTGGAGACGACGGCGCCGCCATTGCTGGCCGACTGGCGGGCCGTCACGGCGATGCCGGCGGCGCGGCGGGTCAGCTCGCTGGCGCCCTTCAGCGTGGAGGCGATCTCCTCGACCGAGGCGGCGGTGTTCTGCAGGCTGGCGGCGGAACGCGTCGTGCGTTCGGCCAGGTTGGAATTGCTGTCGGCGATGGAGCCGGAGTTCTGGGCCACTTCGCTGGCGGCCGTGGACACATCGCGCACGACGCCGGACAGGGCGGTCTGCATGTCCTTCATGGCCTGCAGCATCTGGCTCAGCTCGTCACGGCCCTCGACCTGGATGTCCTGGGTCAGGTCGCCGGCGGCGATGGCTTCGGCGGCCAGCTGGGCCTTGCGGGCCGGGCCGACGATGGAGCGCGAGATGACCAGGAAGCCGCCCACGCCCAGGGCCACGGCGGCCAGCACCAGCACGGCGGTCAGCATGACGGCGTTGCGAGCGCGCTCGTTGCCGGCGGTGGCCAGGGCCTTGCCGCTCTCGAACTGCATGTCGACCAGCTTCTTCAGGCCTTCCTGCAGGGCGGCCTGGGCCGGGCGGAGGTCCTGGATCAGGCTTTCGCGGGCCTCGTCGGGCGTACCGTCGACTTGGATCTTCTGGAACTTCTCGAGGGCGGCCAGGAACTTGGTCTTGTGGCCGCGCACATCGGCGACCGCAGCCTTCTCGGCGTCATCGGTGACCGCTTCTTCCAGGCTCTTGAGCTGCTTCTCGCCCTCTTCCAGGGCGTCGGCAATGGCCTTCTTCTGCTTCTTGATGGCGCCGGCGGTGTCCAGCAGCAGCAGGTCGCGCACGGCGCGCGAAATGATGTTGACCTGGCTCTCGAGGCCATTGGCGGCGCCGATCTTCACGAGGCTGGAGTTCGCGGTGCGATCCAGGTCCTTGGCCAGGCTGTTGGCACTGTTGCCGCCGAAAAAGCCAATGATGATCAGCAGCACGATCAGCAGACCGAAGCTCACCAGAAGGCGCTGGCCGATGCGCAGTTGCGTCAGGAAGTTCATGCGGTATGGGTCCTTGCGGTGGTCTTCGGGTATCGGCGGCGGGCTGCCGCGCTTGAATTCAACGACGACTGTAGGCCTCTCGGCCCTGTTTTTGTGGCCCTACCCAGGGGCCGGCGCGCAGTGTGTCGCGACCTGTGACCATTTGCTTCATGCTTGCGGCAGGCTTGCGTGAAGTCGTTCACGTCGCTTCCCCGTGCTCCGGGGTTGCGCTGTCAGTGCTGGGCGGCGGCGGCGCGCAGCCGCAGGACCTCGACGGCGTCGATTTCACCGGCGCGGTGGCCGAAGGACTGGCGCAGATGGCTGGCCAGGGCGGCCAGGTCCTCGGCGCCGAGCACGCCCGCGAAGGGCGGCATGCCATAGGGGCGGGGATGGCCCGCCGTGGCCGGCGCGAAGCCGCCGCGCTCGATGACGCGGATCAGGTTGGCCGCGCTGGCCTGGGTGATGGTGCGGCTGCCGGCCAGGGCCGGGTAGGCCAGGGCACCGCCGTCGTCGCGCCGGCCCTCGCCGTTGGCGCCATGGCAGGCGGCGCAGTGGTCGCGATAGAGGCCGGCGCCGTGTTCGCGGCGGCGCGGATCGGGGTCGGCCGGATCGGGCCGGGCCACGGCGATCTCGGGCAGGGCGCGCAGATAGCTGCTCATGGCGGCCAGGTCGGCGTCGTTCAGGGCCGCGGTGCTGCCCAGCACGACCTCGCCCATGGGGCCGAGGGCGGCGTGGCCGTCGACATGGCCGTCGCGCAGCCAGCGCTGCAGGGTTTCGGCCGGCCAGCGCTGCACGCCGGCCTCGGCCGGGTCATGCAGGGACGGCGCCACCCAGCCCAGGCCGGCCAGCAGGCCGCCGCGGAAGTCGGCTGCGCCGTGGTCGCCGCCCAGCGCATTGCGGCCGGCATGGCAGGCGCTGCAATGGGCCAGGCCCTGGGTCAGATAGGCGCCGCGGTTCCAGATGGCGTCGCGGGCCGGGTCGGCCTGGTAGCTGCCAGGCTTGAAGTAGAGGACCCGCCAGGCGGCGACGGCGAGCTGGCTGCCCAGTTCTCCATTCATGGGCCAGCGCAGTTCATGCCCGCGGCGGGGGGAAGCCACCGCGGGTTGCGTCTGCAGCCAGGCATGCAGGGCGTCAGCGTCTTCGCGCGTGACCCGGGTGGTGTTGACGATGGGGTGGGCCGGCACCAGCAGGCGGCCGTCGCGGCTCTGGCCGAGGTGGATGGCGCGCCAGAAGTCGTCGGCGCTCCAGCCGGCCAGGCCGGTGGCGTCGGGCGTCAGATTGGACGAGAAGACGGTGCCGAAGGGGGTCGGGATGGGGCGGCCGCCGGCCAGGCGCCCGCCGCCGCGTGCGGTGTGGCAGCCGGCGCAGTTGGCGACGGCAGCCAGATAGGCGCCGCGCTCCAGGTTGACGGGTGCGGTGGACCGGGGCGTCGTGTCGGTCAGGTTGCGTTGCCAGGCGAGCAGCGCCCACGGCGCGGCCAGCACCAGCAGCAGGACCGCGATCAGCACGCGCCTCATGGTGGCAGGCCCCCGCATTGAACCGGCGGTCGGGTGGCCAGCGCGGCAGCCGGATGCGGGTCGGCTGGCAGGGCCTGGCCGGCCAAGAACTGGGTGACGGCGTTGATCTCCGGCTCGGTCAGGGTCTTGGCGATCTGGGCCATGCAGTCGGGCTCTTTGGCCCGCCGCTGGCCGCTGCGCCAGGCGCCGAGCTGGCCATTCAGATAGTCACGCGACAGGCCGAGCAGGCCGGGGATGGCCGGCTGGGTGCCCGTCAGGCGCTCGCCATGGCAGGCCACGCAGGCGGGCAGCTTGCGGGCGGTGTCGCCCTGGCGGATCAGTTGTTCGGCGCGGGCCAGTTCGGGTGCCGGCAGGGCCGGTTTCTGTGGCGGCGGGTAGGGCAGGTCCAGCGACGCGAAATGCCCGGCGAGTTCCTTCAGATAGGCGTCGGACAGCGGCGCGATCAGCTCGCTCATGAGGCCGTAGTCGCGGCGGCCATCGCGGAAGTTCAGCAGCTGGTTGTAGAGGTAGCCGGCCGGCTTGCCGGCCAGGCGGGGGTAGTAGCCGTCCGGTGCCGCGCGGCCTTCCTTGCCGTGGCAGCCGGTGCAGGCCAGGGCACGCTGGGCCAGAGTGTCGGGGACGCGGTCGACGGCGCCGGCGGGCAGGCACAGGGCCAGCAGCAGGGAGCACAGGGAGCGGAGCGGGAGAGGCATCGGCTTTCATCTTGCCCGGCTTGGCGGCCCGGCGTAAGGAGCAGATCAGGTCTGGGGCGACCGTATCAGTTCGCCCAGGCGCGCCACGGCGGTTGCCAGCGCGGGTGTCCAGGGCTGGCCGCTGTTCAGGCGCAGGCAGGTGCGGAAGTCGCGGTGGGCGGAGAACAACGGGCCGGGCGCCAGGCTGATGCCCTCGGCCAGCGCGGCGCGCTGCAGGGCCAGGGTGTCATGACCCGCCGGCAGCTCCACCCAGATGAAGTAGCCGCCCTGGGGCTGGCTCACCCGCGTGCCGGCCGGGAAATGCTGCCGCACCGCCGCAATCAGCGCCTGCTGCTGCATGGCCAGGGCCCGGTGCAGGCTGCGCAGATGGCGGTCGTAGTCGCCGCCTGCCAGGTAATGGGCGACGGCGGCCTGGGCCGGCCAGGAGCCCGACAGGCTCTGGCTGAGCTTGGCGCGGCGCAGGGCCGGCGCTAAGCGGCCCGCGGCCACCCAGCCGACGCGGTAGCCGGGCGCCAGCGTCTTGGAGAACGAGCCGCAGTGCAGCACCTCGCCGCGGGTCGAATAGGCCTTGGCGGGCGGCGGCGGGCTGCCCTGGTGCTGCAGTTCGGCGTAGACGTCGTCCTCGATCAGCGGGATGCCTTGCCTCTCCAGCAGCTCGACGAGGACGCGCTTCCTGTCCGGCGGCATCAGGCTGCCGAGCGGGTTCTGGAAGTTGGTCATCAGCCAGCAGGCGGTGGGCCGGTGGCGCTCGATGAGGGCAGCCATGGCGTCCAGGTCGGCGCCTTGCGCCGGGTCGGCGGGCACCTCGACGGCGCGCAGGCCCAGGCGCTCCAGGGCCTGCAGGGCGGCGTAGAAGCAGGGCGACTCGATCAGCACCGCATCGCCCGGGCGGGTCAGCAACTGCAGCGACAGGTTCAGGCCTTCCAGCGCGCCGTCCGTCAGCACGATCTCGTCGGGCGCGATGCTCAGGCCCTGGCGCAGATAGCGCAGCGCGATCTGGCGGCGCAGGCCTTCGTGGCCGCCCGGCAGCTGTTGGGTCAGGTCGGCCGGCCTGATGCCGCGACTGCCGGCCGTGAGGGCGCGGCGCAGCGCGTCCAAGGGGAAGAGATCCGGGCTGATGAAGGCCGAGCCCAGCGGCGCATGGATCTCGTGTCCGCCCGTGCCCAGCAGCTGGAAGACCAGTTCGCTGACGGCGACGGGCTGGGCCTGGTCGGCGGCCGGGCGGGCGGGGGGTGTCGTCAGCGGCGCGACGAAATAGCCCGAGCGCTCGGCCGCCCGCACCAGGCCCAGGGATTCGAGGCGGTGATAGGCCTGGAAGACGGTGGCGGCGCTGCAGCCGCGGCTGGCCTGGGTCTGGCGCACCGAGGGCAGGCGATCGCCGGGGCGCAGGGCGCCCGCGTGGATGAGTCGGGCCAGCTCGTCGGCCAGCCGGCGGTAGCGGGGCGGCTCGGCGCTCACCGCGCGCCGAAGACGGCGGTGCCCACGCGCACCATCGTCGAGCCGGCCCGGATGGCGTCTTCGAGGTCGGCGCTCATGCCCAGGGACAGGGTGTCCAGGGCCAGGCCTTCATCCTTCAAGTTGTTGAAGAGGCGGGCCATGGCCTGGTGCTGGGCCAGGGCGCCGGGGCCAGGCTCTGGAATCGCCATCAGGCCGCGCAGCTTCAGCCGGGGCAGGGCGGCGACCTGGCGGGCCAGCGGCGCGACCGCGGCCGGCACGAGGCCGCTCTTGCTGGCTTCCTCGCTGATATTGACCTGCAGGCAGACATTCAGCGGCGGCAATCCGGGCGGGCGCTGCTCGGCCAGGCGCTCGGCGATCTTGAGCCGGTCGACCGAATGCACCCAGTCGAAGCGTTCGGCGACGGGCTTGGTCTTGTTGGACTGCAGGGGCCCGATCAGATGCCACTCGATCTGGCCGCGCAGATCGTCCAGCTCCTCGACCTTGGCGAGACCTTCCTGGACATAGTTCTCCCCGAAGGCGCGGGCCCCCGCGGCGAAGGCCTGGCGGACGTCGGAACCGGGAAAAGTCTTGCTGACGACCAGCAGCTGTACCGCATTGGGTGGACGGCCGGCTGAGACACATGCCTCAGCAATGCGGGTTTTGACGGCTTGGAGGGAATCCGAGATGGCCATAATGAAACGAGCACTCCACGGAACATCATGGACATCACTCAGCTGTTGGCATTCTCGGTCAAGAACAAGGCCTCCGACCTGCACCTCTCGGCCGGCCTGCCGCCGATGATCCGCGTGCACGGCGACGTGCGCCGCATCAATGTCGAGGCCCTGGACCATCGCGCGGTCCATGACATGGTCTACGACATCATGAACGACTCCCAGCGCAAGGTGTACGAGGAGACGCTGGAAGTCGACTTCTCCTTCGAGATCCAGGGCCTGGCGCGCTTCCGTGTCAACGCCTTCAACCAGAACCGTGGCTCGGGCGCGGTGTTCCGGACCATTCCGAGCAAGATCCTCAGCCTGGAACAGCTCAACGCGCCCAAGGTCTTCGCCGAACTGGCGCTGCGGCCGCGCGGCCTGGTGCTGGTGACCGGCCCGACCGGCTCGGGCAAGAGCACGACGCTGGCCGGCATGGTCAACCACCTCAACGAGAACGAATACGGCCACATCCTCACCATCGAGGACCCGATCGAGTTCGTGCATGAGTCCAAGAAAAGCCTCATCAACCAGCGGGAAGTCGGCCCGCACACGCACTCGTTCAGCAACGCGCTGCGCTCGGCCCTGCGTGAGGACCCGGACTGCGTGCTGGTGGGCGAAATGCGCGACCTGGAAACCATCCGCCTGGCGCTGACCGCGGCCGAGACGGGTCACCTGGTGTTCGGCACCCTGCACACCTCGTCGGCCGCCAAGACCGTGGACCGCATCGTCGACGTCTTCCCCGCCGCCGAAAAGGAAATGGTGCGGGCCATGGTGTCCGAGTCGCTGCAGGCCGTCATCTCGCAGAGCTTGTGCAAATTGAAGGACGGCACCGGCCGCGTGGCCGCCCACGAGATCATGCTGGGCACCTCGGCCATCCGCAACCTGATCCGCGAGAACAAGGTCGCTCAGATGTATTCGTCCATCCAGACCGGCAATTCGCAGGGCATGCAGACCCTGGACCAGAACCTGACCGATCTGGTTCGCCGCAACATCATTTCGCCGGCGGAAGCCCGTGCGAAGGCCAAGTTCCCGGAAAATTTCCCGGGCTGATCGGCGCAAAGGACACCCACCATGGAACGCGATCAGGCCTCGAAATTCATCAACGACCTGCTGCGGCTGATGCTGTCGCGCAAGGGCT
>CBHWBD010000171.1:0-11450 GCA_966111775.1 uncultured Comamonadaceae bacterium
TGATCGTCGGGTCCAGTTCGCGGGCGCGCACCAGCCAGGTCAGGCCGCCCTCTTCCGTCAGGCCGAAATCGCCCGGCGCCCGGGGCGGGTTCAAGCCGAAGCGCACGACATTGCGCGACACCGTGCGGCCCGCCTTGCCGCGGCCGCCCTTGACGAACACCGGTGCCGGCACTAGGGCCTCGACCTCGGCGTCGTCACGGTTGGCGACGATGACGGACTCGCGGCCGAAGATGCGTGCCTTGGCGCGGCCATAGGCGGCCATGTCGCCATGCCAGTCGAGATGGTCCTGGGTCAGGTTGAGCACCGCGCCGGCGGTGGGCTCGAAGCCTGTGACACCGTCGAGCTGGAAGCTGGACAGCTCCAGCACCCAGACCTCGGGCAGGGTCTCGAAGACCGGGCCGCGCGGCGGGGGCGGGGCTATGGGCAGGGGCGTGTCTTCGTCCGGCAGCACGGCAGCGGCTTCTTCGGCAGCGGCGGCTTCCTCTTGCTCGACCGGAACATCCTCGATCGCTTCGGCAAGCGCCTCGGCCGGCGTCTCTTCGACGACGGGCGCCGGGTCAGGCTCCTTGGCCAGGGCCTCGGTCAGCGTATCCAGCAGGGTCGGGCCAATATTGCCGGCGACAGCCACGCGCTTGCCGGCGCGCTCGGCCAGCAGGCCGGTCATGCAGGTCGTCGTCGTCTTGCCGTTGGTGCCGGTGATGGCCAGCACGGCGGGCGCATAGCCATGCTGCACCTTCAGCGCAGCCAGCGCATCGGCGAACAGATCCAGTTCGCCACGCACGGCGGGGCCATGTTCGTAGACGGCCTTGAGGCGCGCATCCAGCGGCGACAGGCCGGGGCTCTTCAGCACGGCGTTGAAGCCGACGACGTTTTCCGCCGTCAGCTCGCCGGTGATGAAGGCGGCCCCATTGCCGATCGTGCCCAGCGCTTCCAGCTGCGGCGGCTTCTCGCGCGAGTCCCACACCGTGACCTGCGCCCCGAAACGCGCGCACCAGCGAGCCATCGCGAGACCGGAGTCCCCGAGGCCCAGCACGAGCACGCGCTGTTCGTTGAGTTGGGGCAGGTCCAGCTTCATGCGCTCACCGCAACTTGAGGCTGGCCAGGCCGACGAGGCACAGCAGCATGGTGATGATCCAGAAGCGGATGACGACCTGCGTCTCGTTCCAGCCGCTCTTCTCGAAGTGATGGTGCAGCGGCGCCATCTTGAAGATGCGCCGGCCCTCGCCGAACTTCTTCTTGGTGAACTTGAACCAGCTGACCTGCAGCATCACGCTCAGCACTTCGGCGACGAAGATGCCGCCCATGATGCCGAGCAGGATTTCCTGGCGCGTGATGACGGCCAGCGTGCCCAGGCCACCGCCCAGGGCCAGGGCGCCGACGTCACCCATGAAGACCTGGGCCGGGTGGGCGTTGAACCACAGGAAGGCCAGGCCCGCACCGGCCATGGCGGCGCAGAAGATCAGCAACTCGCCGGCGCCCGGGATATACGGCAGCAGCAGGTATTTGGCGAACACCGACGAGCCGGTCAGGTAGGCGAACAGGCCCAGGGCCGAGCCCACCATCACCACCGGCATGATGGCCAGACCGTCCAGGCCGTCGGTGAAGTTGACCGCGTTGCTGGTGCCGACGATGACGAAATAGGCCAGGGCCACGAAACCCCAGACGCCCAGCGGCATGCTGATGGTCTTGAAGAAGGGGATCAGCAGGTCGGCCTTGGGGGGCAGCTCGGTCGAGAAGCCGCTGCTCACCCAGCGGAAGAAGAGCTGCACGACGCCGAGGAAGCTCGTTTCCGACACGCTGAAGGCGAGATACAGCGCCGCGAACAGGCCGATCAACGACTGCCAGAAGAACTTCTCGCGGCTCTTCATGCCCTCGGGATTCTTGTCGACGACCTTGCGCCAGTCGTCCACCCAGCCCACGGCGCCGAAGCCCATGGTGACCAGCATGACGACCCAGACGAAGCGGTTGCTCCAGTCGAACCACAGCAGCGTCGACACGCCGATGCCGATCAGCACCAGCACACCGCCCATCGTCGGCGTGCCGCTCTTGGCCAGGTGGGCCTGCACGCCGTAGGCACGCACGGGCTGGCCGATCTTCATCGCGGTCAGGCGGCGGATCACCCAGGGACCGAAGGCCAGGCCGATCAGCAGGGCCGTCATGGCGGCCATCACCGCGCGGAAGGTGATGTAGTTGAAGAGGCGCAAGAAGCCCAGGTCGGGATAGAGGCCCTGCAGCCACTGGGCGAGGCTAAGCAGCATGGGTGTCTCCAGTTTGGGTTTGCAAGGCGGAGACCACTTGTTCCATCTTCATGAAGCGCGAGCCCTTGACCAGGGTCTGGGCCGCGTCGGGTTGTTCTTTCAGGGCGGCGATGAGGGCGGCCGTGTTGTCGAAGGCGCGCGCCTTGGCGCCGTAGGCGGCCGCGGCGTCGCGGGCGGCCGCACCGGCCGTCCAGAAGTGGGCGATGCCACGCTCGGCCGCATAGGCGCCCACCTCGCGGTGGAAGGCCGGACCTTCGTTGCCCACCTCGCCCATGTCGCCGAGGATGAGCCAGCCCTCGCCCGGCATGCCGGCCAGCACGTCGATGGCGGCGCGCACGCTGTCGGGATTGGCGTTGTAGCTGTCGTCGATGAGGGTCTTGCCGTGCGCGTCGAGCTTGAGTTCCGAGCGGCCCTTGACGGCGCGGAAGGCTTCCAGGCCCTGGGCTATTGCGGTCAGCGGCGCGCCGGCGGCCAGCGCGCAAGCGGCTGCCGCGAGGGCGTTGCGCACGTTGTGCTCACCGGCCATATGCAGAGCGACCGGTGCAGTGCCCGCGGGCGTGTGCAGTTCCAGCGCCCAGTGCGTGCCCATCCAGGCGGCGTCGCCGGTCACGTCGGCCTCGCCGCGCAGCGCGAAGCTCAGATGCGGACGCGAACCGGTCAGCTCCAGCCAGATCGGTGCGCAGGCGTCTTCGGCGGGGAAGACGGCGCAGCCGCTGTTGCCGAGCGCTTCGATGACGGCACCGTTCTCGCGTGCGACGGCCTCGACCGTGGCCATGAACTCCTGGTGTTCGCGCTGGGCGTTGTTGACCAGGGCCACCGTCGGCTGCGTCATGGCCGCCAGCGGCGCGATCTCGCCGGGATGGTTCATGCCCAGCTCGATGACGGCGGCGCGGTGGCTGACCTCGTCGTCATGGCGCAGGCGCAGCAGCGTCAGCGGCACGCCGATGTCGTTGTTGTAGTTGCCTTCGGTCGCCAGGGCCGCGTCGCCGACCCAGGCGCGCAGGATGCTGGCGATCATCTGGGTCGTCGTCGTCTTGCCGTTGGAGCCGGTGACGGCGATGACGGGCAACTGCTGCTGGCGGCGCCAGGCGGCGGCGAGCTGGCCGAGTGCCACCTTGGCGTCCGGAACCAGCAGGCCGGGCAGATCGCCGAGGTTGCGTTCGGCGAGCGCTGCCACGGCGCCGGCTTGCGCAGCCTGGGCGATGAAGTCGTTGGCGTCGAAGCGTTCACCGCGCAGGGCGACAAAGAGATCGCCGGCCTTGAGCGTACGCGTGTCGCTGTGCACGCGGGCGAAGCCCAAATTGCCAATGTCGTCGCCGTCGCCCACCAGCGTCGAGCCGGGCAGCAGGGCTTGGGCTTGGGCCAGGGTCAGGAAGTTCACAGACCCGCCCTTTCGAGCAGCGCCGCGCGCGCCTCGGCCACATCGGAGAAGGGTCGGCGCACGCCGTTCACCTCCTGGTAGTCCTCATGGCCCTTGCCAGCGATCAGCACGATGTCGCGCGAACCGGCTTCGGTGATGGCCATGCGGATGGCTTCCTCGCGGGCCTCGATGACGAGGGCGTCGGGTGCGGCCACGGCGATGTCGCCCATGATCTGGACCGGCGCTTCGGTGCGCGGGTTGTCGGTGGTGACGACCACGCGGCCTGCCAGGCGGGCCGCGATGGCGCCCATCTGCGGGCGCTTGCCGCGGTCGCGGTCGCCGCCGCAGCCGAAGACGCAGACCAGCTCGCCGCCACGCGCCTGGGCCAGACCCTGCAGGGCCGAGAGTGCCTTGTCCAGCGCATCCGGCGTGTGGGCGTAGTCGACGACGACCTGGGGCAATTCGCGGCCATTGCCGACGCGCTGCATGCGGCCCGGCACGGGCGTCACGCGGCCCAGCACGCGGGCCACGTCGGCCAGCGCATGACCTTGCGCACGCAGGGCACCGGCCACGCCGAGCAGGTTGGCGGCGTTGTAGTCGCCGATCAGGCTGGTCTGCACGGCGATGGCTTCGCCGCCCTCGTGCAGCGTGAAGGCCAGGCCCTCGCCGGTGTAGCGCAGGCCGCGGGCCGACAAGCGGGCATCGCTGCGCTCGACGCCCGTGGTCCAGACGTCCAGCGAAGGCAACTCAGCCGCCAGCTCGGCACCCTTGGGGTCGTCCAGGTTGATGACGGCGGCACGCAGGCCGGGGAAGCTGAACAGCGCCCGCTTGGCCGCCCAGTAGGCGTCCATGGTGCGGTGGTAGTCGAGGTGGTCCTGGGTGAAGTTGGTGAACACCGCCACGCGCACCGCGCTGCCGGCCAGGCGGCCTTCGACGATGCCGATGCTGCTGGCCTCGATGGCGCAGGCCGCGAAGGCGTCGTCGCGCATGCGGGCGAAGGCAGCCTGCAGCAGCACCGGGTCGGGCGTGGTCAGGCCGTTGTAGTCCAGCTTGGGCGGCTCGCCGATGCCCAGGGTGCCGACGACGCCGCAGCGCTTGCCGAGCTGGGCCGAGGCCTGGGCGATCCACCAGGCCGACGAGGTCTTGCCATTGGTGCCGGTGACGGCGATGACGTCCAGGGTGTCGGTGGGCTTGCCGAAGAAGGTGGCGGCGATGTCGCCGGTGCGGGCCTTGAGGCCCGGCAGCGAGGCCACGCGCGCATCGGTGAAGCCGAAGCGCTCGACATCGGCCTCCTCGACCAGGCAGGTGGAGGCGCCAGCGGCCAGGGCCGCGGCCACGTACTCGCGGCCGTCGCGCGCATAGCCGGGCCAGGCGATGAAGGCATCGCCGGCCTGGACCTGGCGGCTGTCGGTGCGCAAGGTGCCGGTGCACCATTCGGCCAGCCAGCGAGCGGCGGCGTCGGAGGATTTCAAACGAGTCAGCATCAGAAGCTTTCCTCTGTGGCGACGGCCTTCTGGTTGGCGACGATCTGGCTCTTCACGTCCAGGTCGGGCTGCACGCCCAGCAAACGCAGCGTCTGGGCGGTGACCTGGCTGAACACCGGGCCGGCGACCTTGCCGCCGTAGTACACGCCGGCGGTCGGCTCGTCGACCATGACGGCGACGACGATGCGCGGCTTGCTGATGGGCGCGATGCCGACGAACCAGGAACGGTATTTGTGGCTGGCGTAGCCCTTGCCTTCCTGCTTGTGGGCCGTGCCGCTCTTGCCGCCGATGCTGTAACCGGGCACCTGCGCCTCGGGCGCCGTGCCACCGGGGCCGGCCGCGGCCTGCAGCATCAGGCGCAGGTCCTGGGTGACCTTGGGGCTGAAGACACGGATGCCGGCGACCGGATGATCGTGCGGCTGGCGCAGCATGCTGACGGGGATGATCTCGCCGTCACGCGCGAACACGGTGTAGGCGCGGGCCAGCTGGAACAACGACGCCGACAGGCCGTAGCCATAGCTCATGGTCGCCTGCTCGATGGGCCGCCAGGTCTTGTAGGGCCGCAGCTTGCCGCTGATGGCGCCGGGGAAGTTGATCTGCGGACGCTGGCCCAGGCCGATGGCCGTGAACATCTCGTGCATCTCGCGCGGCTGCATCTGCATCGCCAGCTTGGTGGCGCCGATGTTGCTGGAGAACTTGATGACCTCGCGCACCGGGATCACGCCATGGGCATGGGTGTCGCTGATGACGGCACCCTGGAAGGCGTATTTACCGTTGCCGGTGTCCACCAGGGTGTCGGGCGTGCTGCGGCCGGTCTCCATCGACAGGCCGGCGATGAAGGGCTTCATCGTCGAGCCGGGCTCGAAGACGTCGGTCAGGGCGCGGTTTCGCAGTTGCTCGCCGGACAGGTTCTGGCGGTTGCCGGGGTCGTAGCTCGGGAAGTTGGCCAGGGCCAGCACCTCGCCCGTCTGCGCGTCCAGCACGACGACGGAGCCGGCCTTGGCCTTGTTCTCGGCCACCGCGTCGCGGATGCGCTGGTAGGCGAAGAACTGCACCTTGGAGTCGACGGCCAGGTCGATGTCCTGGCCGTTGGCGGCCGGCACCACGTCGCCGATGTCTTCCACCACGCGGCCCAGGCGGTCGCGCACGACGGAGCGCGAGCCGTCGCGACCCTGCAGCTCCTTCTGGAAGGCCAGCTCGATGCCCTCCTGGCCGCGGTCTTCCACATTGGTGAAGCCGACCACATGGGCGGCGGCCTCGCCCTCGGGGTATTTGCGGCGGTACTCGCGGTCCTGGAAGATGCCCTTGAGGCCGATGGCCTTCACCTTGGCCGCGGTCTCGTCATCGGCCAGGCGCTTGAGCCAGACGAAGCGCGTCTCGGGGTTGAGCTTGACCTCCAGCTCCTTGTTGGACAGGCCCAGGGCCTTGGCCAGCTCGCGGCGCTTGTCGGCGTCGGCGTCGACTTCCTTGGGAATGGCCCAGATCGACGGCACGGCCACGCTGGCGGCCAGCACCTGGCCGGTGCGGTCGTTGATGCGGCCGCGGCTGGCGGGCAGCTCCAGCGTGTGGGCGTAGCGGGCCTCGCCCTGCTTCTGGAAGAAGTCGGTGTTCAGCACCTGCACGTAGACGGCGCGGGCCAGCAGGCCGAGGAAGGCCAGGCCGACCAGGGCGACCAGGAAGCGCGAGCGCCACGGCGGCGTCTTGGACGCCAGCAGCGGGCTGGTCGAGTAACTGACCGCGCGGGCGCCGGACTGGTTGACCTTGTTGGCCTTGTTCGCCTTGCTCATGGCGTCACCCCCGAGGCCACGACGGCAGGGCTGATGACGCGCATGCCCAGGCGCTCGCGGGCCACCTGTTCGACGCGCAGATTGGTGGCCTGCGCATGGCGCTCGGCGGCGAGGCGCTCGGCGTCGGCCGCCAGGCGCTGGCCCTCGGCCTTGGCCTTGTCGCGCTCGGCGAACAGACGACGCGACTCGTAGGCGCTGTGCACCAAGACGACGCCGCTGGCCAGCACGGCGAGGATCAGGATCAGGTTGAGCTTGGCCACCGCTTCAGCCCTTCAGCGGCGCATCGGTGCGCTCGGCGATGCGCAACACCGCGGACCGGGAGCGCGGATTGGCAGCCACCTCGGCGTCGCTGGGCTTGATGCGGCCCAGCGCATTCAGGATCAGCGGCGCCGGTTCGGCGAAGGGCGCGCGGCGGTCGAACACTGTCTTGCTGTGTTCGGCGATGAACTGCTTGACGCGACGGTCTTCCAGCGAATGGAAGCTGATGATGGACAGCCGCCCGCCCGGCGCCAGCAGATGCAGGGCAGCGTTCAGCCCTTGATCCAGTTGCTCAAGCTCGCCATTGACATGAATCCGAAGGGCTTGAAAGGTGCGGGTCGCCGGATCTTGGCCAGGCTCGCGGGTCTTGACCGTGCGAGCCACGAGTTCGCGCAGTTCGTCGGTGCGCGTGAGCGGCGTACCGGTTTCTCGGCGAGCAACAACCGCCTTTGCAATCTGGCCAGCAAACCGTTCTTCGCCATAGTCTCGAATCACCCTTGCAATCTCGCGCTCCTCGGCGCGGGCGAGGAAGTCGGCCACGCTCTCGCCGCGCGTGGTGTCCATGCGCATGTCCAGGGGACCCTCGAAGCGGAAACTGAAGCCGCGCTCCGGGTTGTCGATCTGAGGGCTGGACACGCCCAGATCCAGCAGCACACCATCCACCTGATGCACACCCAGATTCGCCAGCTCATGGGCCATGTCGGCAAAGCCGCTGTGGACGATGGAGAAGCGCGGGTCGGTGATGGCGGCGGCCGCGGCAATGGCCTCGGGGTCGCGGTCGATGCCGATCAGGCGGCCCTCGGGCGCCAGCTTGCTCAGCAGCAGGCGCGAATGCCCGCCACGGCCGAAGGTGCCGTCCACATAGACGCCGTCGGGGCGTGCGAGCACACCGTCGACCGCCTCGTTCAGCAGCACGGTGGTGTGGCGGAACTCGGCGCTCTCACTCATCTCGCCGCCCATCAGAAGCTGAAGTCCTTGAGCGCGTCGGGCAGCGGGCCGGCCATCACTTCGGCCTCGTGGGCGGCATGGGCTTCGGCATCCCAGAGCTCGAAGTGGCTGCCCATGCCAATCAGCATCACGTCGCTCTTCAGCCCGGCGCTCTTGCGCAGCTCGGGCGAAATCAGCACGCGCGCCGCCGAGTCGACCTCGACGTCCATCGCGTTACCGAGAAAAACACGCTTCCAGCCGGCGGCCGACATCGGCAGGGCGGCGACCTTGTCGCGGAAGACCTCCCAGGTCGGCCGCGGAAACAGCATCAGGCAGCCGTCCGGGTGCTTGGTGACGGTCAGGCGCCCCTGGCAGATCAGCTGCAGCACCTCACGATGTCGGCTGGGCACGCTCAGGCGTCCCTTGGCATCTAAAGCCAAGTTGGAGGCACCCTGAAAGACGATTTCCGACACTTTTCACCACGAAACGACACTTCCTCCCACTTTAAGGGTCAGACCCTGCCGGGTCAAGTTTCCGCACAAGTTTTTTCAATGAAATCAAGCACTTAGCGATAGCTGTCAATTTATACAGCCTGCGAAGAAAATACCTTTTAGAAATAAGGACTTGCCAGGATATTGCGAAGTTCTTCTTGAAGTGCCGGACGCGGCGGCATCGCGTTTGCCCCCATGCTTGAGGCCTCCGCGCCATGGCGACCGCCCGGCCAGCGTCATGTCTGACAGGGTTTTGCCGCACAAATCACGGCAAACCTTTGCAGCGAGCCGCCCAGAATGCTTCGGCCCCCGCGATTTCTGCTGAAATTTCATGCTGTTTCAGCCCTGCCGATCAAGAACTCAACCCCGGGGCTCCCACCGAATACCAAGACGCGAGGCGCCCCCATGAATTTCCTGTCCCGTATGCGCATCGGACAACGCCTCACGGCCGGCTTCGCGGTCGTGATCGCCTGCCTGATCGCGATCACGCTGCTGGGCTATTTCGGCATCCAGACGCTGAACGGCGAGATCAGCCAGCTGATCAGCGGCGACTACAAGACCGTGGCCCTGGCCAACCGCGCCAAGGCGGAGCTGGGCGACGCCTCGCGCAGCATGATGACGACGCTGATCATGACCGGCGAGGACCAGATCAAGAAGGAGCTGGACACCGTCGCCAGCCTGCTGGCCGCCCATGAGAAGACCATGGCCGAGCTCAAGCCTCTGCTGATCGACGAGACCAGCCAGGAGCAGTTGAAGGCGGTGGAAGAAGCCCGCGCCAAGTTCATGGCCGGCCAGGCCGCCTTCGTGAAGACCGTGGCCTCCGGCGACACCGAGGGCGCGCCGCTGAAGTACCAGTTCTCGGTGCGCGCCGCCCAGGGCAAATACATGGCCGCGCTGGACAAGCTCGTCCAGACGCGCAATGCCGCCATGGATGCGGCCGGCGAGAAGTCCAATCAGGTGGCCCACAAGCGGGGTCTGCTGGTGGTCGGACTGGCAGTGCTCGCCATCGTGGCCAGCGTGCTGACCAGCGTGCTGATCACCCGCGGCATCGTCAATCCGCTGCGCGGCGCCGTCGCCGTGGCACGCAAGGTGGCCTCGGGCAACCTGACCAGCGAAATCGAGGTGCGCAGTCACGATGAGACCGGCGAGTTGCTGCAGGCCCTGCGCGACATGAACGAGAGCCTTAAGGGCATCGTCGGCCGCGTGCGCGAGGGCACCGAATCCATCTCGTCCGCCTCCAGCGAGATCGCCAGCGGCAATCTGGATCTGTCGGTGCGCACCGAGGCCCAGGCCGCGTCTCTCGAGCAGACCCTGTCGGCCATGAAGACGCTGACCGACGCCGTGCAGCAAAACGCCCAGAACGCCCAGCAGGCCAACCAGCTGGCCCAGGCGGCTTCCCAGGTGGCCGGCGAAGGCGGCGCGGTGGTGGCCAAGGTCGTGACGACGATGGGCAGCATCGATGCCTCGTCCAAGAAGATCGTCGACATCATCAGCGTCATCGACGGCATCGCCTTCCAGACCAACATCCTGGCCCTGAACGCGGCCGTGGAAGCCGCGCGGGCCGGTGAGCAGGGTCGTGGCTTCGCCGTCGTGGCCGGCGAGGTGCGCTCGCTGGCCGGCCGCAGCGCCGACGCCGCCAAGGAGATCAAGCGCCTCATCAGCGACTCGGTCGAGAAGGTCGCCCAGGGCAGCCAGCTGGTCGCCCAGGCCGGCAACACCATGCAGGGCGTGGTGGCAAGCGTGCAACGCATGACGGACATCATGGGCGAGATCACGCACGCCAGTGCCGAGCAGAGCTCCGGCATCGAGCGTGTCACGCATACCATCCATGACATGGACAAGAGCACGCAGCAGAACGCCGCGCTGGTGGAAGAAGCCGCCGCCGCCGCCGACTCGCTGCGCGCCCAGGCCCATGGTCTCGAAGAAGTCGTCAGCCTCTTCAAGCTCGAAGCGGCGCACTGATCCCCATCCCCCCAAAAGATTCAGGAGACTCCATGAAGACGCACAAAGCCATCCGCTGGATTGCCGGCCTCGGCCTGGCTCTCGGCATGGCCAGCACGGCGATGGCCATCGACGTCGGCGGCATCAAATTCGACGACACCGTCAAGGTGGGCGGCAAGGAACTCAAGGTCAACGGCGCCGGCGTGCGCGTGCGCATCGTCGTCAAGGTCTACTCCCTGGTCCTCTATCTGCCCGACAAGAAGGACACCACGGCCGGCGTGCTGGAAACCACCGGCCCGCGCCGCTTCAGCCTCGGCCTGCTGCGCGAGGTGACCGGCGACGATCTGGGCCAGGCCTTCATGGCCGGCATCACGGCCAACACCGACAAGGCCGAGCGCTCCAAGTTCGTCAACCAGCTCGCCCAATTCGGCGAGACCTTCGTCAACATCCCCCAGGGCAAGAAGGGCGACATCATCACCGTGGACTGGGTGCCCGACACCGGTACCGTCATGTACCTCAACGGCAAGCCCATCGGCGAGCCCATGAAGGACATCGCCTTCTACAACGCGGTGCTGAAGATCTGGCTGGGCGACAAGCCGGTCGACTCCTCGCTGAAGCCCCAGCTGCTGGGCAAGGGCTGACGTACATGCGCCACGAAACACGCCATGCCGCCACCGCGACGTGGCGTGTTTTGCCTTTGGCGGCCCGAACTCATGGCAGCATGACCTCATCTTGAGCCGCAAGCCCTCGTCCTCCCTCTTTGCCGCCCTGGCCCTCGGCGCCAGCATCGGCCTGCTGCTTCCGGCCCTGATCGTCGGTGGCCTGTTCATCGGCCTGCGCGAATCCAAGGTCGCCGAGCAGGCCCTGCAGCGCGATCTCGACGCCAAGCTCGACGTGCTGGCCAGCAGCCTGCCCGAGCTGCTGTGGAACCTGGACGCCGTCGC
>CBHWBD010000172.1:0-11337 GCA_966111775.1 uncultured Comamonadaceae bacterium
AATTTTGGTGGGCCCTGAGTGACTCGAACACTCGACCTACGGATTAAGAGTCCGCTGCTCTACCAACTGAGCTAAGAGCCCTGATTCAACTCGTTTAACCGAACTGAGCCAATGATTGTAGCGTAGATTCTGTTGAATCACCGCCATAAAACCTGGTGGGATGTGCAGGATTCGAACCTGCGACCAACGGATTAAAAGTCCGCTGCTCTACCGACTGAGCTAACGTCCCGTGTCAAGCAGAGCCCGCCATTATAGGCAGCTTTTCAAGATCCCGGCAAGACTTTTTGATGCATCGTCGTCAAGACCTGACCCGGCCCAAATGCAGGCGCTGCAATTCCGCCGCCGCGCACAGGCCGAAGGTCGCCGTGACGGTGACGCTGGAGCCGTAGCCATGGCAGTTCAGGCTGCCATCTCCGCTGACGATCTCGCAGGCATCCCCCTCGCCCTGCTGCGGCAGATGCACAGGCTCGCGCGAGTAGACGCAGGCCACGTCCATCTTGCCGGTGCGCGGCGCGCCGTGCTGCTTGCGCAGGCGTTGGCGCAGCGACGCGAGCAACGGGTCGTGCGTGGTGGCGCTGAGGTCGTCGAGCTGCACGCGATGCGGCTCGCGCTTGCCGCCGGCAGCACCCACGGTGACGAAGGGCAGGCCCTGCTCGCGCGCCCACGCAGCCAGCACGGCCTTGGCGCGAACCTGGTCGCAGCAGTCGATGAGGCCGTCGAACACGGCGTCGCCGATCAGGGCTGGCCAGTTGTCGGGCTCGACGAACTCCTCGATGACGTGCACGGCGCAGCCGGGATGGATGTCGGCAATGCGCTGCTTCAGCGCCTCGGCCTTGGCCATGCCGACGGTCGACCCGAGCGCCTGGATCTGGCGGTTGATATTGGATTCGGAGACCTGGTCCAGATCGATCAGCGTCAGCGCGGCGACGCCGCTGCGCGCCAGGGCCTCGACGGCCCAGGAGCCGACACCCCCCAGGCCCACGACCGCGAATCTCGCGGTGCGCAGGCGCTGGTAGGCGGCGTCGCCGTGCAGGCGGCGCAGGCCGCCGAAGCGGCGCTCCAGATCAGCGTCCAGCTGATCCGCCATCACTTCAAGGCGCGGAGGCGTTCCTTGCCCGCTTGCGCGGCCTCGGTGCCGGGATAGGCCTTGATGAGGTCCTCAAGGCTGCGGCGCGCGGCCTTGTTGTCCTTCAGCTCGATCTGGCAGTTGGCCAGGGCCAGCAGGGCCTCACCGGCGCGCGGGTGATCCGCATTGCCGGCGATGAAGGTCTTGAAGGTCGCGATGGCGTCCTTGTAGTCGCGCTTGCCGTACTGGGCATTGCCGAGCCAGAAGCGCACCGAGTCGGTGTAGCCGCTGGCCGGGTAGCGCTTCAGGAAGGCATTCAGCGCGGCCACGGCCTCGGCGAAATCGCCGCGGCGCACCAGGCCAATGGCGGCCTCGTACTGGTTGCGCTCGTCCGGGTTGACCTGGAATTCGCGGCCATCGAGGCTGACCTTCTGCGGCTCCAGCGGCTTGAAGCGGGCTTCGACGGACTGCGACTGGTCGGTCAGCTTGCGCTGGGTGTCGGCCAGGTCGCGGGCGAGCTGCTCGTTGGCACCGCGCAGCTTGGCGATCTCGGCGCGCAGGGCGTCGATCTGGCCATTCAGGTCCAGCATGCTGCGGCGCAGCGGCTGGAGCTGATCCTGGACCAGCGCGTTGAACTGCTCGTCGCGCTTCTTGGCGGCGTCCTCGTTCGCCTTGATCTGGGCACGCAGGTCGAGGATGGCCTTGCGGGCTTCGTCATCCTCGAACAGGCCGGCGCGAGCCGGCTGCGTGAAGGCCGCGCCCATGGCGAGCGCCATGAGCGTCAGTCGCAGCACTCGCATCACTGTCACTTGTCCTTGAGCTCGACGCGACGGTTCTTGGCCCAGGCTTCTTCGCCACCGCCTTGAACGGCCGGGCGCTCCTTGCCGAAGCTGACGGCTTCGACCTGGTTGCCGGCGGCGCCCAGCAGGGTCAGCGACTTGGCTACCGCTTCGGCACGGCGCTGGCCCAGGGCCAGGTTGTATTCACGGCCGCCGCGCTCGTCGGTGTGGCCTTCCAGCATGAGGGCAGCCTGCGGGCGAGCCTTCAGGCGGCGGGCATGCAGGTCGACGACGCCACGGTACTCTTCCTTGACGATGTCGCTGTCGAAGTCGAAGTAGATGACGCGCTTGCCGCCGCTGTTGACTTCCTGGCTCAGCTGCGTGAACAGGTCCACGGGGGTGACGGCCGTCTGCGCGGTCTGCGGCTTCTGTTCCTGGGCGACCGGCGGCGGCGTGGTCGTGCGGGTCTCGACCGGCGCCGGATCGTCCAGCTTGACGGCGGAGCTGCAACCAGCCAGAACGGCGACGGCAATCAGGGTGAACGCATAGCGGGTCAGTTTCATTCGAATAGTCTCCACAACAGACAGGGGCGGGGGGATGGGGGGCACGGCACCGTCGGCGGCGCGGGCGCTGCATTGTCCAACATGGTCCGTGTTGTCAAGTTACTAGCGTGTAAATGGACCCCAGGTCGGTTCGCGCACCTCGACCAGGGTGACGAGCAGCGGCGTCTTCATCTTGCCGTCCAGCGTCGTCGTCATCAGCACCTCCTTGCCGCCGGCCCGCGTGGCGTAGACGATGAGCTTGCCGTTGGGTGCAAAGGCCGGGCTCTCGTCGTCGCTGCTCTCGCTGATCTGCTGCGACTGGCCGGACGCCAGGTCCATCACCGACAGGCGGAAGGCGCCACCCAGACGCGTGATGTAGGCCATGGTCTTGCCGTCGGGACTGACGGCCGGGCTGATGTTGTAGCTGCCGCTGAAGGTCACGCGCTCGGCGCTGCCGCCTGAAGCCGGCATGCGATAGATCTGCGGGCCGCCGCCGCGGTCGCTGACGAAGTAGATCTTGCTGCCGTCGGGCGAATAGCAGGCCTCGGTGTCGATGGAGCCGCTCTGCGTCAGTCGGCGCAGGCCGGAGCCGTCACGGTTGATGACGAAAAGCTGGGTGCCGCCTTCGCGCGACAGGCTGAGCGCCAACTGCGATCCGTCGGGCGACCAGGCCGGCGCGCTGTTGGTGCCCTTGAAGTCGGCCAGCACGCGGCGGCCGCCGGTCAGCACGTCCTGGATGCGCACCGTCGCCTTGCGGCTCTCGAAGCTCACATAGGCCAGCTCGCGACCGTTGGGCGCCCAGGCCGGCGAGATGATGGGTTCGGGGCTGGTCAAGGCAACCTTGGCGCCCTCGCCGTCGGCGTCGGCCACGACCAGGCTGTAGCGCGGGCCGGCCTTGGTGACATAGGCCATGCGCGTGGCGAACACACCCTTGTCCCCGAGCAGCTTCTCGTAGATGGTGTCGGCGATGCGGTGGGCCGCGAGGCGGGCATCGTCAGGATGCACGGCCTGGGCCTGGCCGACCAGTTCGGCCCCCTTGGCCACGTCCCAGAGCTTGAAGCGGATGTCGAGCCGCCCGTCGGCCAGCCGGGTGACGGAGCCGGCGACCAGGGCATCGGCCTGGCGGGCCTTCCAGTCGGCCCAGGCCGGGCTGCTGGTCTCGCTCAGGCCGGGCGGCGCGTCGACGCTGCGGAACAGGCCGCTGCGCTCCAGGTCGGCGCGCACGATGGCCGCGATGGGCTGGGCCGAAGCCTTGGCATCGTCGCGGAAGTCGACGATGGCCATCGGGTAGCGCGAACCGCCATAGCCGGCGATGTCGATGCGGACCTGGGCAAGTGCGGGACCGGCGCCCAGCGCGGCAAGGGCCGCAAGCGTGCGGCGACGAGAAACGGATGCGAGCATGGCGCGCGATTCTGCCGCAGCCGCGCCAGTTGTAACGTCGGACAAGGCCGCGTCCCCTTCACACGATTTTGCAACGCGGGAAAGCGCCGGGCCGCTCCCAAGCTGGCCCGCGGGCGATGTGCACGGGGCTCCATGCCACGTGCATCGCCGTCCCCGCGGGGGCTGAAGCCGGACACATGGCGCCCAGTGGGCGGCATGTGCCTGCTGAAGAGCTGCGGCGTCTGCCGCAGCGCGGTCTGCAAGACCGATTGGACTCGCCCGCGTTCAGCGCGGCGAGGCCAGGCGAGGGGCTCACAACAAGACGATGTCGTAATGCTCGGTCTGGTTGGTCGGCTCGGCCGTCAGCGAGATCGGCTTGCCGATGAAGTCGGACAGCCCGGCCAGGTGGGCGCTCTCTTCGTCCAGCATCATCTCGACGACATTGGCCGCCGCCACGACGCGAAATTCACGCGGCGAGAACTGGCGCGCCTCGCGCAGGATCTCGCGCAGGATGTCGTAGCAGACCGAGCGCGCCGTCTTGACCTGGCCACGGCCCTCGCAGGTCGGGCAGGGTTCGCAGAGCATGCGCGCCAGCGACTCGCGGGTGCGCTTGCGCGTCATCTCCACCAGGCCGAGCTGGGTGAAGCCGCCGACCGTGACCTTGGTGCGGTCGCGGGCCAGCTGCTTGCGGAACTCGGCCAGCACGGCGGTCTTGTGCTCCTCGCGCGTCATGTCGATGAAGTCGACGATGATGATGCCGCCCAGGTTGCGCAGCCTCAGCTGGCGGGCGATGGAGCCCGCCGCTTCGAGGTTGGTCTTGAAGATGGTGTCGTCGAAATTCTTGGCGCCGACGAAGCCGCCGGTGTTGACGTCGATGGTCGTCATCGCCTCGGTCTGGTCGAAGACCAGGGACCCGCCCGACTTCAACTCCACCTTGCGCGCCAGCGCACGGGCAATCTCGGCATCGACATTGCACAGGTCGAAGATGGGCCGCTCGCCCTTGTAATGCTCGAGCTTGGCCGTCGCGGCCGGCATGAAGGTTTCGCCGAAGGCGCGCAGCACGTCGTACTGCATCTTGGAGTCGATGCGGATGGAGCCGGTGCGCTCGCTCGTCAGGTCGCGCAGCACGCGCTCCACCAGGCTCAGGTCCTGGTGCAGCAGGCTGGCCGGTGGCGTCGTCAGCGCCTTCTCGCGGATCTGCTGCCAGGTCTTGCGCAGATAGGCGATGTCGGCGCCCAGTTCCTCATCGCTGGCATCTTCCGCGTTGGTGCGCAGGATGAAGCCGCCGCCGCCGCCCTGCTCCTTCGTGCCCACCAGCGTGACCATGCGTGCGCGCAGGGCCTCACGCGTTTCGGGCGAGCCGATCTTCTGGCTGATGCCAATGTGCTCATCCTGCGGCAGATAGACCAGCATGCGGCCGGCAATACTGATCTGGCTGGACAGTCGGGCGCCCTTGGTGCCGATGGGGTCCTTGATGACCTGCACCGTCAGCGGCTGCCCCTCGAAGACCAGGCGCTCGATGGGGGTCGGCGGCGCATCGGCGTTGGCGTGCCGGCCATGGCCGAATTGCGAGGCGCTGTGCAGGTCGGCCACATGCAGGAAGGCCGCCCGCTCCAGGCCGATGTCGATGAAGGCCGACTGCATGCCCGGGAGCACGCGCACGACCTTGCCGAGATAAACGTTGCCGACGAGGCCCCGCTCCAACGTGCGCTCGATGTGCAATTCCTGCACGGCGCCGTTCTCGACCACGGCCACCCGCGTCTCCTGCGGGGACCAGTTGATCAGGATGTCTTCCATCGCTAACCTTTGAATGCTGACCCTTGCATGCACGGCCGCATGCAAGGGTCAAAACTCAAAGCCAAATTTGTCCAAGAGGGAGGCCGTCTCATAGAGGGGCAACCCCATGATGCCCGAGTAACTGCCTGCAATCTTCACGATCCAGGCCGCGGCCTGACTCTGGATGGCATAGGCGCCGGCCTTGCCGAAGGGTTCGCGGCTGGCGACATAACGCTCGATCTGGGCCGCGGACAGCGGCGCGAACTCGACCTGGGACACGTTCAGCGTGGCCGCGCGGCGCGTGGCATCGGCCACCGCCACGGCCGTGATGACGCGATGCGTGCGGCCCGACATCAGCCCCAGCATGCGGGCCGCGTCGGCGTCGTTCTCGGGCTTGCCGAGGATGAGGTTGTCGACCGCCACCGTCGTGTCGGCGCACAGGATGGGCGCGGGCGGCAGGCCGCGCGCGGCCAGGCGGCTCAGGGCCGCGTCTAGCTTGGCCGCGGTGACGCGGGCGCAATAGGTCTCGGGCAGTTCATCGGCCTGCACGGCCTCCAGCGCTTCCGCATCCTCGTCCGCGCCGGGCAGCAGCAGCTCGTGCTTGAGGCCGATCTGCTCCAGCAGCTGGCGGCGGCGCGGGCTTTGGGAGGCGAGGTAGATGAAGGGGGCTGTCATTCGCGGTGATAGGGGTGGCCGGTCGTCACCGTCCACGCACGGTAGAGGCCTTCGGCCAGCAGCACGCGGGCAAAGGCATGGGGCAGGGTCAGGTCGGACAGACGCAGCGTCTCGTCGGCCGTGGCCTTGAGGTCGGGATGCAGGCCGTCGGGCCCGCCAATGATGAGGGCGGCGTCACGGCCCTCGCCCATCCACAGCTTCAAGCGCTCGGCGAGCTGCACCGAGGTGCGGCGCTCGCCGCGCTCGTCCAGGATGATGCGGCGCACGCCTTTCGGCAAGGCGGCCTCGATGCGCGCAGCCTCGGCCGCCATCAACTGCTCGGCCGTCTTGCTGCCGCGGGTCTCGGCCTTGACGGCCTTCAGCTCCAGCTTGAGCTCGGGCGGGAAGCGCTTGGCGAAATCCTCATAGGCCGTGTCGGCCCAGGCCGGCTGACGCTGGCCCACGGCGACGAGAAAGAGGCGCATCAGCCCTTCTTGGCGGCGGCCTTCTTGGCCGGGGCTTTCTTGGCAACGACCTTCTTGGCGGGAGCGGCCTTCTTGGCGGCGGTCTTGACCGGTGCAGCCTTCTTGGCCGGAGCCGCGGCCTTCTTCGCTGCCGGCTTGGCCGCGCCGATCTTGATGGTCTTGGCGGCCGGCGTCTTGCTGCCGACGACACGGCTGACGCCCTTTTTGGCCGGTGCGGCCTTCTTGGCGGCCGGCGCCTTCTTGGCCGGCGCAGCGGCTGCCTTCTTGGCGGGCGCGGCCTTCTTCTTGGCCGGCGCCGGTTCTTCCGAGGCCTTCACCAGCTTGACCTCGCCGCTGGCCACCTTGAGCTTGACGGGCTTGTCGCCCCAAATCTCCTCGAGGTGGTAGTAGTCGCGGATGGCGGGCTGCATCACGTGCACGACGGCGGCGCCGCAGTCCACGATGATCCATTCGCCGTTGTCCTCGCCCTCAGTGCGCATGACCTGCATGCCGCGGCCCTTGACGGTTTCGCGAACGCTGGACGCGAGGGCCTTGGTCTGCCGGTTGCTCGTGCCCGAGGCGATGATGACGCGCTCGAACAGTGGCGACAGGTGCTCGGTGTTGAACACGACGATGTTCTGGGCCTTGACGTCTTCGAGACCATCGACGATGGCTCGTTGCAGCTTGCGAATGTCCATTCAGTACTTCTTCTCGTAGAGGCGGTGCGAGGCAATATAGCTCGCCACCTCGGCGCCCACCATGGGGCTGATGTCCTCACCGCGCACGACGGCGTCGCGCACGGCGGTGGACGAAAGGGGCATGTCGGGCAGGCCCAACACCTGCAGGCGATGGGCCGGCAGGCCCGGCGGCGTGACAACGGCCTCACCCGCGCGGGGCACGACGACCAGTGTCGCCAGCGACGTGACGGTCTCGACCTGGTACCAGGTCGGCAGCCGCGCATATTGGTCCTGGCCGATCAGGAACATCAGCTCGGCACCCGGGTTCTGGCCGGCGAACTCGCGCAGGGTGTCGGCGGTGAAGCTGGGGCCGCGGCGATGCAGTTCGCGGTCGTCCAGCACGAATCGCGGCTCGCCGGCGATCAGGCGGCGGATCATGCCGGAGCGGTGCACGGCGGCGGCCATGACCTGGTCGGGCTTCTGCCATTGCCGGCCGGCGGGCAGCCAGACCAGGCGTTCGGGCGCCAGCGCGTCCAGCGCAAAGCGGGCGAAGGCCAGGTGGCCCAGGTGGGGCGGGTCGAAACTGCCGCCGAAGATGGCCAGCTTCACAGCCATAGAGCCGTCGGGGTTTCGTCGGCCCAGTCGCGCGGGCGCAGGAAGTCGCTGTACAGCCGCGCCTCGGGCGTGCCGGGTTCCGGCGCCCAGTCATAGCGCCAGCTGACCTGCGGCGGCATGGACATCAGGATGGATTCGGTGCGACCGCCCGACTGCAGGCCGAACAGCGTGCCGCGGTCCCAGACCAGGTTGAACTCGACATAGCGGCCGCGGCGATAGGCCTGAAAGTCGCGCTCGCGCTCGCCGTAGGCATAGCCCTGCCGGCGCTCGACGATGGGCAGATAGGCGTTCAGGAAGGCGTCGCCCACCGAGCGAATCACGGCGAAGCCGGCATCGAAACCCCCTTCGGCGAAATCGTCGAAGAAGATGCCACCGATGCCACGCGGCTCGTTGCGGTGCTTCAGGAAGAAGTAGTCGTCACACCAGGTCTTGAACTTCGGATGCAGCTCGGCGCCATGTGGGGCCAGGGCATCGCGGCAGACGCGATGGAAGTGCTGGGCGTCGCGCTCGTAGCCGTAATAGGGCGTCAGGTCCATGCCGCCGCCAAACCAGGTCACGGCCGGCGCATCCGGCGGCAGGGCGATGAAGGCGCGCACATTCATGTGCACCGTCGGCACGAAGGGGTTGTGCGGATGCAGCACCAGCGACACGCCCAGAGCCTCGAAGGGCGCGCCGGCCAGTTCGGGGCGATGCTGGGTGGCCGAAGGTGGCAGCACGCGGCCCTTCACATGCGAGAAGTTGACGCCGCCGCGCTCGAAGACCGAGCCGCCCTCGATGAGGCGCGACAGGCCGTCGCCCTCCAGCCGGCCGCCGGGCTCGCGCGTCCAGCCGTCGCTGAGGAAGGCATTGCCGTCGGCAGCCTCCAGCGCGGTGACGATGCGCTGTTGCAGGTCGAGCAGATAGTCGCGGACGGCTTGGGTGTTCATGTGCGCGGACGGATCGGACTGGCCAGTTCGGGGCGCTTGCCCACGCGGTGGCCGAGGTAGTCGGCAAAGGCGGCGAAATCGGTGTCGACGTTACCGGTCAACTGGACGAAACGGCTCAGGGAAACCGTCCGGGTCTGGAAGTCGAAGTAGCAAAGCCCGACCGGCACGCCGGCCTGCACGGCCACCTGGTAGGCGCCGGTACGCCAGCCCGTGCCCAGGGACCGCGTGCCCTCGGGGGCCACCGCCAGCCAGAAGCGCTCGCCGCGCACGGCGGCCTCGCGCATCTGCCTCACCGTGTCGTCGACGATGCCATGCCGGCTGCCGCGGTCCACGGCCACGCCGCCGATCCAGCGCACCCAGCGGCCCAGCAGCGGCACCTTGAAGAGGCTGTCCTTGCCCCAGAAGCGCAGCTGCAGGCCCAGGGCCCACTTGGCCAGCACGCCGATGACGAAGTCCCAGTTGGACGTGTGCGGATAGACCAGGATGACGCCCTGCTCCGCCGGCAGCCCGGGCGACTCCACCGTCCAGCCGAACAGGCGCAGCACGGCACGCGCCACACGGCTCTGATGGCCGTGGGGGTGCAGCGGACCGGTCAGGACGGTGGGAGCCGGGCTCAACGCTTGAGGGCCCGGTGGCCGATGTCGGAACGGTACTGGCGGCCGGCGAACTGGATGCCCGAGGCCGTGTCATAGGCGCGTTGCGCCGCGGTGCGGACGGACTCGCCGAGCGCCGTCACGCAGAGCACGCGGCCGCCGCTGGTCAACAGCTTGCCGTCGGCCATGGCCGTGCCGGCGTGGAAGACCATGGCCTCGTCCTCGTCCTCGGGCAGGCCGGTGATGGCGTCGCCCTTGCGCGGGCTGAGGGGATAGCCTTCGGCGGCCAGCACGACGCCCAGGGCCACGCGGCGGTCCCATTGCAACTCGACCTGGTCCAGCGTGCCGTCGGTGGCGTGCATCATCAGCTCGAAGAGATCGCTCTTCAGGCGCATCATGATGGGCTGGGTCTCGGGGTCGCCCATGCGGGTGTTGAACTCGACGGTGCGCGGCTGGCCGTGGTCGTCGATCATCAGGCCGGCATACAGGAAGCCGGTGAAGGGATGGCCGTCCTTGGCCATGCCGGCGATGGTCGGCTGGATGATCTCGTGCATGACCTTGGCATGCACGTTCGGTGTGACAACCGGCGCGGGCGAATAGGCGCCCATGCCGCCGGTGTTGGGGCCTTCGTCGTTGTCGAGCAGGCGCTTGTGGTCCTGGCTGGTGGCCAGGGACACGACGTGCTTGCCGTCGCAGACAACGATGAAGCTGGCCTCCTCGCCGGCGAGGAAGTCCTCGATGACGACGCGGGCGCCACCCTCGTTGTGGGTCACGCCGAGCTTGTTGTCTTCCAGGATCCAGGAGATGGCCTCGTGGGCCTCGGCCAGCGTCATGGCGACGACGACGCCCTTGCCCGCCGCCAGGCCGTCGGCCTTGATGACGATGGGCGCGCCGCGGCCGTCCACGTAGGCATGGGCCGCCGCAGGGTCGGAAAAGGTCTCGTAGGCCGCCGTCGGGATGCCGTGACGCTTCATGAAGTCCTTGGCGAAGGCCTTGGAGCTCTCGAGCTGGGCGGCCGCCTTGGTGGGGCCAAAGATGCGCAGGCCGCGGGCACGGAACTCGTCGACGACGCCGGCCGCCAGCGCGGCCTCGGGGCCGACGACGGTCAACGTGATCTTCTGGTCGACGGCGAAGTCGGCCAGCGCCATCACGTCGGTCATGCCGATGGGCACGGTCACCAGCCGCTCGTCGCGCGCCGTGCCGCCATTGCCCGGCGCCACGTAAACCTGGCTGACGCGCTCGCCCTGGGCCAGCTTCCAGGCCAGCGCGTGCTCGCGGCCACCATTGCCAATGACTAGGACTCGCATCAGTTCAGCTCGGCGTTGTGATAGACGGCCTGGGTATCGTCCAGGTCTTCGATGACATCCAGCAGCTTCTGCATGCGCTCGGCATCCTCGCCGGTCAGCTCGATGGTGTTCTCGGCCCGCATCGTCACTTCGGACAGCTCGGGCGTGAGGCCCGCGGCTTCCAGCGCGGCCTTGACGACTTCGTAGTCGCTGGGTGCGGTCAGCACCTCGATGGCGCCGTCGTCGCCGGTGATGACGTCCTCGGCACCGGCGTCCAGGGCCACTTCCATGATCCTGTCTTCCGAGGTGCCGGGCGCGAACAGCAACTGGCCGCAATGCTTGAACTGGAAGGACACCGAGCCGTCCGTGCCCATGTTGCCGCCGTATTTGCTGAAGGCATGGCGCACCTCGGCCACGGTGCGGACGCGGTTGTCCGTCATCGTGTCGATCATGATGGCCGCGCCGCCGATGCCATAGCCTTCGTAGCGGATTTCCTCGTAGGTCAGGCCATCGATATTGCCGCTGGCCTTGTCGATGTTGTACTTGATGCGGTCGGCCGGCATGTTGGCGGCCTTGGCC